>CADCWN010000120.1 GCA_902806415.1 uncultured Thermomicrobiales bacterium
ATGCGGCACTATCGCAAGTGTGCGTACGATACAGCGACGGGAGAAATGATCGCGGGCGCAACATCAGGATGAAAGAGGCGTTCCAGCGGATCGGCACCACTCTCATAACTAATGGGATATGTCGTTTGTGCGCGACCGGGCGATGATGCGGGATCGCGCGTGAGTTCGGGTGCGCGCCACATCGATCCGGTCGGCCCGATACGTCGGTGGACACGCCTGTGCGAATTGCTGGCCTTCGCGACCCTCCTCGCCCTCTCCCTCTGGTTGCGCGTCCGCGATCTCGATCGCCTGCCGCCCGGACTCCACTTCGATGAGGCGGCCTACGGCTTGCTCGCCGAGCGCGTCCGGGCCAGGCAGTTCGCGGCCTTCTTCAGCGAGTTCAATGGCCGCGAGCCGCTCTACGTCTACTTCGTTGCCCTGGCACAACTCGCCCTCGGCAATACAATCCTGGCCGAGCGCCTCCCCGCCGCCCTCGTCGGCACTGCGACGATCGCCGCCGTCTTCTTCGCCATCCGCGAACTCTTCGCCGACACACCGCGCGCGCGACGGCTCGCCTGGCTCGCAGCCCTCGCCGTCGCCGCCTCGTTCTGGTCGCTCCACGTCAGCCGCCAGGGCGAGCGCGCGGGCCTGGTCCCGCTTGTCGGCGCGCTGGCGCTCGGCGTGACCTGGCGGGCCTTCCGCACACGCCAGACCCGCTGGTTGCTCGCGGGCGGGCTCCTGAGCGGCCTGACGCTCTACACCTATCTGGCGGCGCGCTTCTTCCCGCTCCTGGCCGTGATCTGCGCGGGATATTTTCTGCTGCGCCAGCGTGCCCTCCTGCGCGGCGCGCGACCGCGCGCCCGGCGACGCGGCTGGCATGAGTTCGGCCTGCACTGGCGCAGGCCGGTCGCCCTCTGGCTCGGCGTGGCCTTCCTCGCTGCGGCACCCCTCGCCTTGCATTTCCTGCTCCACCCCGCCGACCTGATCGAGCGCACCGGCCAGGTCAGCGCGCTGGCTCGCGGCGGGCTGCCGCAGATCGCGCGCAACCTCCTGGATGGCGCGCGGATGCTGACGATCGGCGGCTCGGGCGACTTGAAGTACACCTTGCCCGGTCGCCCGATCTTCGACCCGCTCTCGGGGCTGCTCTGCTACCTGGGCCTCGCGGTCTGCCTCGCGCGCGCCCGGCGGAGCGCCCCGCACGCCGCCCTGCTCGGCTGGTTCGGCGTCATGTTCCTCCCGGCGATCCTCTCGGTCGAGGGGAATCACCCGCTCCGCGCCTTCGGCATCCTGCCCGCCGTGATGGGCCTCTGGGCCGTCGGCGCGGACGCCGCCTGGGAGGCGCTGGCGCGGCGCCTCGGTCGCGTGGGATGGGCGCTCGGGCTGGCGCTGCTCGCCGCCCTGCTGCTCGGCGGCTTCGGCCTCGCCTACCGCGATTACTTCGGTCGCTGGGCGGGCGATCCCCGGCTCTACGGGGCGATGGACGGCGAATACGCCGACCTCGCCGCCTATCTGCGCACCCTGCCCGACGACGGCACGCCGCGCGTCATCGCCGCCGAGGCGCTCGACTACCCCACGATCGTCTACCTCAATCCCGCCGCGCGCGACTATGGCTGGGTCGATCCGAGCCAGGGGCTGCTCATCCCCGCCGCCGCCCGCGCCGGCGGGCGACTCGAATATATCGTCCCCGACCGCGTGATCGGCACGCGCGCTGTCCCCGACAATTGGCACGCAGCACTCGGAGTAATGCCGGAGATCGTGCCATTCCGCAACGCCGCCGGGCGACCCGTGGGCAAACGCTACATCTTCACGCTGCCACCGACCTTCGCCCCGGAGCGTTTCGTCCCGCCCGATCGCGCCTGCCCAGGGAGCGGGGCCGATTTCAACGGCGACCTGACCCTGCTCGGCTGGCAGACTCCCGCCACCACGATGCCCGGCGCGACGGTGCCGTTAACCTTGTTCTGGGAGGCCAATCGCCCCAGCCGCCCCTCCTGGCAAATCTTCGCCCATCTCGTCGCCGCGCCAGACGCACCGAATCGCCTGGCGCAGCAGGATGCCAACGGTGCCTTCGCGCGCGGGCTGGCCCCCGGCGATCTCGTGATCGGCCGCTATCAACTCGCCCTCGATCCCGCCGCCCCCCCTGGCCCGACCCTCCTACAAATCGGCCTCTACGATCTCGACAGCGCGCGCCATCCCCGCGCGCCGCTGCTCACCGCGTCATGTCGCGCCAACCCGGCGCGCAACACGGTTATCCTACGGGGGCCAACAATCGGACCATGACGCGATCCCGACGAGGCAGACCAAGCAAGGGGCCAACGATGATGGCGACAATGCCGCCCCCCTCGCGGGTGAGATGCTGGCACCGGCTCCTCGCGCCGCGCGGCGTCCTCTTACCCGCCTTGCACGAGCTCACGACAATCCTGCCCACACCCCCCACATAACGACGCTGCTCTTCGTAGAAATGCTCATCCAACGCAACCGAATGTCCCTTCACACGTCTTATGCGCAGACACTTTGGCCGTTTGCCGATGTATCCGTGCGCCTCCCTGGCGCGACGAGAAGGATCAGGATGAGCGACCCGATCACCCGCGATGATCTCCTCGCCCTGCGGGACGAGTACGATCGGAAACTCGGCGCACTCCAGGCCGAAGTGACGACCCTCCGTCGCCGCGCGCGGCGACGCGGACACCCGTTGCTGCTCCTCCTACCCGTCGTGCTGCTCGTTGCCTTCGTGCCGTTCTCGCTCGCCGCCGCCGCCCCGGTCTTCAGTGACCTCGGCTCCGCCGCCCCGGTCCACCAGCCGGATATCCAAACGATCGGCGACCTGGGGATTACCACCGGCTTCGAGGATCCCAACGATCCCAACGCGCGCCTCTATAACCCGACCGATCTCGTCACGCGCCAGGAAATGGCCTCGTTCCTCGCCCGCACTGCCAGGCTGGTGCGCACCGCCAGGAGCAATCCAGGTCCGTACACGCGCGACACCAACGAATTCACCATCACAAAGGTTTTGAATATCGACACGACGTTCGATCCGATTGTGACGGTCAGCATCACTGCGCCGACTGCCGGCTTCGTGATCATCAGCAGCACAGTCGGCGTCTCGATCGAGGGGACCGGCACGGTCAGTCTCGTCCGTTTGCGCGACGCCGCCTCGCCCACCGGACCTGCCTCCCCGACTCTCACTGCGGCGACCAATAGCGGTCCTGCTGCAACCACCGCAGTGGCTACCACGCTCAGCCCGACCTATGTCTTCCCCGTCGCCGCCGCGCAGCGCTCGTTCACGCTAGAAGCGCAAAAGTCGGGACCCGGTACGGTTAAAGCCTACGACGGCGTCATCACCGCTATCTTCGTCCCCTTCGGTTCGAGTGGGGCGAGGGTGCTCGAAGGCGAATAGCCTCCGTAGTCAGGCGTGCGGCGCGTGCCACTCTCCCTCCATCCCAATAGGGCAACTCAGCGGCGAGGCGTTTCGCAGACGCCCCGCCGCTGTGCTATTAATGTCGCGTTGGTCGTGTTGACGCGGGGGAGAAAAGCCCGCCATCGGGAGGGGAATTATGCGCCTCGATCTGTTGAAGCGGCTCACGGAGGCCGCCGGTATCCCCGGCTACGAGGATCGCCTCCGGGCGATCGTCGGGCCGGAACTGGAAGCGGTCTGCGACGAGGTCTCGGTCGACGCCCTCGGCAATGTGGTCGGCGTCAAGCGCGGGACCGGGGCGGAGCCGCGTCGCAAGGTGATGGTGGCCGGCCACATCGACGAGATCGGCTTCATGGTGAAGTACATCTCCGACGAGGGCTTCTTGCGGCTCCAGTCGCTCGGCGGCTTCGACCCGCGCGCCCTCTTCCAGCAGCGCGTGATGGTCCACGCCGGCGACGGCCAGAGCTATCGCGGCGTCCTCGCCCCCGCCGCCAAGCCGGCCCACCTGCTCAGCGAGGCCGAGCGGGGGAAATCGCCGCAACTCAGCGAGTTGTATGTCGATCTGGCGCTGCCGGGTGAGAAGGTCAAGGCGGCGGTCGGGATCGGCGACATGGTGACGCTCGACCGCACGACCGAGGAGATCGGTGACTGTGTTATCGGCAAGGCGATGGATGATCGCCTGTCGGTCTTCGTGATGATCGAGGCGATGCGCGCCCTCCGCGAGACGACCTGCGACATCTACGTCGTGGCGACGACGCAGGAGGAGGTCGGGCTGCGCGGCGCGACCACCTCCGCCTACGCGATCGCCCCCGATATCTCGATCGCCCTCGACGTGACCCTGGCGATGGATCTGCCGGGCGGCGCGCCCGAAGACCGGATCACGAAACTCGGTGGCGGCACGGCGATCAAGCTGATGGATTCCGCCTCGATCTCCCACCCGAAGCTGGTCCGCTTCTTCCGCGATGTTGCCGAGCGGGAGGGGATCCCGCACCAGCTCGAAATTTTGCCGCGCGGCGGCACCGACGCCGGGGCGATGCAGCGCGTGCGCGGCGGCAGCGCCGCGATCACCCTCTCCACCCCGACCCGCTACGTCCACACCGTCAACGAGATGGTCCACAAGACCGATGTGCAGGCGGGGATCGATCTCCTCGCCCGCGTCCTCGAACGCGCCCACGAGATCGACACCGCCCTCTAATTCGGCATAGTCGCATGATGGTCGGGCGGGGCTGAGTGGCCCCGCCCGACCACGTCTACAAGTCCCTTGCCTCCCCGCCCCTCAATACCTACCTTTGCCCCATTAAGTGCGCTGGATTCGAGGCGAGCCTGCCTGAAAGGAATCTCCGATGACAATTGTTCTGCGCGACGTGACCAAAGAGAACTGGCAGGAATGCCTCAGACTCAAGCTGGCGCCCGAGCAGGAGCATTTCGTCGCCTCCAACGCCTACTCGCTGGCCGAGTCGAAGTTCATGCCAACATTCATCCCCCAGGCGATCTATGCGCGGGATGTCGCGGGCGACGCCACTGCAAGCGAAAGGCTGGTCGGCTTCGTGATGTATGGCTATTACCCGGACGGCGAGGCCCCGTTCGGCCTCCGTCACTGGATCTTCCGGCTAATGATCGATCGCGAGCAGCAAGGGCGCGGTTACGGTGCGGCGGCCCTGCGCATGGTCCTCGCCCGCCTGGAAGCCGACCCCGCCTGCCCCGACGTGCTGATCGGCTACGAACCGGACAACCTCGTGGCCGCGAAGCTCTATGGCCGCCTCGGCTTCGCGCCGTTCGGCACCGCGCCCTGGGGCGAGACGGTCCTGCGGCGCGAGACGCCCACGCCTGTCTGAACGCGGCAGTTGCCGGTCATTAGCGCGAGATACGCTGTCGTATCGCGTGTCGCTGCTATACTTCCGCAGATTCGCGGGTCCGATAGTTCTGTAGCTGGTGGCCCATTATGACGATGCAGATCGCGCTCATTCGTGCGCGGTGATAGGGCGCGGGGAGGGCGAGTGATCCGGGCGCGGGCGGGGAGAATCGGGGGGCAGCGCGACGAAGCCCCCCGAGCGAGGATGCAATCCGGGGCCATCGGTGCGCTGCGCGCCTTCGTCACTGCCCGCTGGGCAGAGATAACTTGTGCCCTCATCCTCCTGCTGATGGCCGTGGCGCTCGTCCGCAGCTTGCCGCACCACACGATCACCACCGACGAGACGGTCCACATCCCGGCGGGCTACGCGAACTGGAATCGCCACGATTTCGCCCCGAACAATGAGCACCCGCCCCTCGCCAAACTCTGGGCGACCCTGCCCTGGCTCGTCCTCGACCCGCCCGAGCCGCCGCTCACCCAGGCGACAACACCCGCGAAACGGACGATCGATACCGGGCGCTACTTCTGGCAACTGAATGCCGACAGGATGGCGGACCTCCTCTTCTGGGCGCGCGTGCCGATGATCGGGCTCACCCTCCTGCTCGGCGCGCTGATCTTCGGCTGCGGTCGGCGACTCTTCGGCCCACGCGCGGGGTTGCTGGCGGTGGCCCTCTTCAGCCTAGAGCCGACCGTGCTGGCCCACGGCCCGATCGTCCACACCGATATCCCCGCCTCGGTCGCCTATCTCGGCTGGTGGGCGGCGCTGGCCCACTACGCGGCGCGACCATCCTGGCGGCGCGCGACTATCGTGGGGTTGGTGAGCGGCGCAGCGCTCGCGACGAAGTACAACCTCCTGGTCCTGCTGCCGCTCGGGGCGCTGGCACTGGCGATCCTCTGGCTGCTCGCCCCGCGTCGCGGCGGCGCGCGGACGCCGATCGTCGCCCACGGCGCGATCATCGCCCTACTCATCCTGCTCGTCGTCAATGCGGTCTACTTCTTCGGTCGGCAACCGCTGACCGCGACCGACATCGCCTGGCTACGCGACGACGACCCGGCGCGGGCCGCGTGGGTGCTGCCGCTGATGCGCGCGCTCACACCGCTCGTGCCGCCCTACTATCAGTTGGGCGCCTACACCGTCCTGACCCACAATGCCGACGGCCACCCGGCGGGACTGCTCGGGGAGTTCAGCACACAGGGCTGGTGGTACTACTTCCCGGTCGCCTTCGCGCTGAAAACGACGCTGCCATTCCTCCTGCTGACGTTGGCGGGGCTCGGCTGGGCGCTCTGGCGTCTCCTGCGGGCGCGTGACTGGCGCTTTCTCCTGATCCTCGGGCCGCTCGCCATTTTCGCCGCCAGCACGATGAGCAGCCAGATCAATATCGGCGTCCGCCACTTCCTGCCGGTCTTCCCATTCTGCTTCCTCCTTGCTGGCGCGCTGCTGAACCGGCTGCTGGGCAAGCTCAGCCAACGGCCACAGCGGCAGAAGGCCGGGGCAAGGTTTCGCACGATCGCCGGTCTAATCCTTGTAGCCCTGCTCCTCGGCTGGCAGGCGGTCGAGTCGGTGCGGGCCTACCCGGACGATCTCAGCTACCTGAACGGTTTGGCCAGCGCCGAGCCGCGCTGGTACTACCTCTCCGACTCGAATGTCGAGTGGGGCCAGGATGTCGGCGCGCTGGCGGACTATCTGCACGCGCGGGGCGAGACGACGGTGCGCGCGGCAATCGCCACCCCGGAGACGCTCGGACTCCTCGGGATCACGCCGGTCGATCTCCTCTCGGCCGAGTCCGCCACCGCGCCGCCGACGCGTTACATCGCGATCGGTGCCAGCTTCCTCAACGGCTCGGTGATCGACGTGACCCGCCCCGGTTATAATCAGGATGCGCTCGCCGCCTATCGGCTCCGCGCGCCGGAGGTCGTCTTCGGCGGTTCGATCTATCTCTACCGCGCCGAGAGCCTCCCGAATCCGCCGGCGCTGGTCGCGCCGCTCCCCGAGGGCGCGTACCGGGCCGCGATCGGCGTGCGCGACGGGCCGGAGACCCTGCGCCCCGGCGAGGTGCGCACGCTGCGGCTGCGGGTCACCAACGAGGGCGCAGTCGCCTGGCCCGCGACGGGCGCGGACGACGCGCGGAACCAGTTGCGGATCGGCAACCGCTGGCTAGTGCCGGGCAGCGGCGCGGTCGCGCAGGATGATGGGCGCAACGCGCTCACCTTCGCGATCCTGCCGGGTGAGACGGGCGACCTCCAATTGACCATCACCGCGCCGCAACAGCCGGGCGACTACACCCTGGAGATCGACATGGTGCAGGAGGGGGTCGCGTGGTTCGGCGCGCGGGGCGGGACGCCGACCCGAGTCGCCGTTCGCGTCAGGCCGTAGCCGAGGGGATCGACAGGGAAGAGAAGGGAGGGACCGATGGCTCGCATCGCCTGGGTCGAGGACGCCGACGCCACCGGGCCGGTCGCGGAGGCGTTCGCGCGGATCAGGGAGACGTCGCAGTCCGGCACGGTGGCCGACATCCTCCGCACGATGAGCCTGCGCCCCGATTTCATGCTGGCGATCGACGCCGCCTCGCGGATGCATTTCTCCGATGGCGCGCTGAGCCGCGCGCACCACGAGATGATCGCCTCCTACGTCGCCGCCCTCAACCGGTGCCACTATTGACTGAGCAGCCATGCGTGGTTCCTGCAGTTGCAGGGCGAGGAATACGGCGAGACCGCGCGGGCGATCCGCGACGGCGACTTAGACAGCGCCCCTCTCGCCCCGGCGGAGCGCCTGCTGCTCGACTTCATCGGCACGCTGACGCTGCACGCCTACCGGATCACCGATCGCCAGATCCAGGGGCTGCGCGACGCCGGGTGGACCGACCCGCAGATCGCCGAGGCGGTCTATGTCGGTGCCCTCTTCAGTCTGTTCGTTCGCCTCGCCGATGCGTTCGACATCCACCCGCCCGCGCGCTACGACGAGGCTGGCGTGCCGGGGGTACTCGCGCGGGCGGACTGAGGATGGCGCGGGCGCAGCGGGGGCCGTTTCCCTGGGCCAATTGCCCCCTTCGCGCCCGGTACGTCCGGCCCTTGTTCGTACGGCGGAGCCTTTGGTATCCTTGTTCCGATGCGGCAGCGCGCGAGGGGAGGACGCCACGCGCGCTGCTCTCTTTACGAAAGGCGCACCGGCCATTTTGCGCCACCCCCTACAGATAAAGTGAGTTTCCGATGACGACACAACACCCCGTGGCGGGGCAGACGCCACCGGTCGCGGAGCAGGAGGAGAGCCCATCGCTCCCCGAGCAGGAGGCGGGCGACGCCGCCCCCGAGATGCTGGTCCTCCCCGTTATCGTCATGGACGAGACGGTGCTGATGCCGCATATGTCGCTCCCCCTGCCGATCGAGGATGACGAGACCGCCGCCGCCATCGCCGCCGCGCCGAGCCATGGGCGGCTGGTCCTCCTGCTGACCGAGCAGCCGATCCCCGCCGAGGAGCGCGCGCGCGCCGCCGCCGCCGGCGAGGAGAGCGACGACGAATACGAGCTCTGCGAGGTCGGGACGATCGCCGAGATCGGGCAGCAGATCACGCGCCCCGGCAATCCCCCGGCGATCCTCGTGCAAGGCCAGGCGCGCGGGCGTGTCGTCGACTTCGGGACCGGACCCGGCTGCCCGCTGGCGACGGTCGAGCGGCGCGACGATCCGCCCGATCGCACCGACGCGGCCGGGATCGCGATGGCGACGATCGTGGAGCAGGTCGAGACCTACCTCGGGATGATGCCGAATGTCCCCGAGGAAGTCCTGATGATGGTGCGCGGCGTCGAGGAGCCAGGCTGGCTGGCCGATCTGATCGCCTTCTCGCCCGAGTTCAGTTCCGAGCAGCGCCAGGAACTCCTGGAGGAGTTCGATCCGGTCGATCGCCTCAAGGCGGTCGGGTTGCTCGTCCAGCGCCGTCTCGACGTGCTGACCCTGCGCCAGCAGATCCAGGCCGAGGCGCAGAGCGGCATGGACAAGCAGCAGCGCGAATACTATCTGCGCGAGCAACTGCGCGCGATTCAGAAGGAACTCGGCGACACCTCGCCGGAGGCGACCGTCGTCGCCGAGATGCGCGAGAAGATCGAGGCCGCTGGGATGCCGGAGGCGGTGAAGAAGAAGGCGATCGCCCAGGCCGAGCGCCTGGAGCAGCAGCCGCCCCACTCGCCCGAGGTCGGGATCATCCGCACCTATCTGGAATGGCTGACCGAGCTCCCCTGGGCGGTCGAGACGACCGATCAACTCACGCTGACCAATGCGAAGCGGATCCTCGACGAGGATCACCACGGGTTGGACAAGGTCAAGGAGCGGATCATCGAGTTCCTGGCCGTCCGTAAGCTGGCGGGCGACCGCCTGAAAGCGCCGATCCTCTGCTTCGTCGGCCCGCCCGGCGTGGGCAAGACCAGCCTCGGCAAGTCGATCGCGCGCGCGCTGGGGCGCAAGTATGGGCGGATGGCGCTCGGCGGCGTCCACGACGAGGCGGAGATTCGCGGCCACCGGCGCACCTACGTCGGAGCGATGCCGGGGCGGGTGATCAAGGCGTTGCGCGACACCGGCAGTCGCAACCCGGTCCTCGTCCTCGACGAGATCGACAAGTTGGGCGCGGACTGGCGCGGCGATCCCTCGTCGGCGCTGCTCGAAGTCCTCGACCCGGAGCAGAACACGACCTTCTCCGATCACTATCTGGAAGTGCCGTTCGATCTCTCGAACGTCCTCTTCATCACGACCGCCAATCAACTCGACCCGATCCCGGCCCCGCTGCGCGACCGGATGGAGATCATCGAGGTCAGCGGCTACACCGAGTTGGAGAAGTTGCAGATCGCGCGCAACTTCCTCGGGCCGAAGCAGTTGGACGCGAGCGGCCTGACCGCCGAGCAGCTCCGCTTCACCGACGACGCCTTCCTCAAGATCATCGGGTCGTACACGCGCGAGTCGGGTGTGCGCGGGATGGAGCGCGAGATCGGCGCGGTCTGCCGCAAGATGGCGCGGCGCGTCGCCGAGGCGTCGGAGACGGTCGAGGCGACGGCGGCGTCGCTGACCGGTACCGACCTGGCGGCGGGCGAGGCCCTCGCGGCGACCGACGCGATCGCGACGCTGCCGACGCCGACGATGCTGGTGGACGGCGAGAACTTGCACGAATTCCTCGGCGTGCCGCGCTACGAGCACGACGAGGCCGAGCAGGCGGACGAGGTCGGCGTCGCGACCGGCGCGGCCTTCACCGGCGTCGGTGGCGAACTGCTCGGGATCGAGATCCTGCTGACCGAGGGTAAGGGTGAGATCGTCCTGACCGGCCAATTGGGCGACGTGATGAAGGAGTCGGCCCGCGCGGCGGTCAGCTTCGCCCGCTCGCGCGCGATGGCCCTCGGCGTCGTCGCCGGCTTCTTCGACACCCACCAGATCCATGTCCACGTCCCGGCGGGCGCGACGCCGAAGGACGGCCCCTCGGCGGGGATCACGATCGCGACGGCGCTGATCTCGGCGCTGACCGGCATCCGCGTCCGCAAGGATGTGGCGATGACTGGCGAGATCACCCTGCGCGGCAAGGTGCTGCCGATCGGGGGACTGAAGGAGAAGACGCTGGCCGCCCACCGGGCCGGTATCCGCACCTTCATCCTGCCGCGCCGCAACGCCAAAGATCTGGCCGAACTGCCCGATGTCGTCCGCGAAGGGCTGGAGTTCGTCCAGGTCGATCACCTCGATGACGTCCTCGGCATCGCCCTGGTACACGACCCCGCGCGCACCCTCTCGGTCGTCTGAACAGCTGCACTGATTACCGGACGGGGAAACAGTGCGGGCTGCGGCGCTCATCGCCGCAGCCCGCACTATCGCTATTATCAATGACCGGCTGCGCTTACCCCTCGTCCGCTGGCATCGGCATCGGCGGTTCACCGAGGTCCACGTAGTGCGCGTGGCGCAGCCCCTCGATCGTGCGCACTTCGTCGAGGACCGGGCGCGGCAGCGGATCGTCGAGGGTGACGATCATCACCGCCTGCCCGCGCACCTGCTGCCGACCGACCTGCATCGCGGCGATATTGACCCCGCGCGCGCCGAGCAGGGTGCCGACCGCCCCGATCCGGCCCGGCTGATCGCGGTGGGAGATGAACAGCAGTTTGCCGCCGAGATCGAGCGACACCGCGAAGCCATCGAGCGCCAGGATCCGCGCCCGCCCATCGCCCTCGACCGTGCCAGTCGCCGAGTGGGTATGCCCCGCCTCGTCCTCGGCGTGGGCGGCGCTCGCGCGCAACTCGAAGGTCAGCAACTCATCGGGTCGCCCGGCGGTGAAACGCTCGCTCACCCGGACGCCGCGCCGCGCCGCCAGCAGCCGCGCGTTGATCAACGTCGCCTGCTCGGGGATCGCGGCGCGCAGGAACCCGGCTAGCGCCGCCGAGCCAACAATGGTCGGATTGATCCCCGCCATCGCCCCCGTGAAGCCGAGTTCGAGCGTCACCGCCGGGCCGTCGATCGTCGCCGCCAGGAGCTGCCCGAGGCGGTCGGCCAGGTCGAGCCACGGTTTGAGCGCGGCCAGCGCGCCGGGAGCCAACCCCGGCAGATTAACCGCGTTATCGACCAGTTCGCCGCGCAGGGCCGCCAGCGTCGTCTCCGCCGCGACGATCCCGACCCCTTCCTGCGCCTCGGCGGACGAAGCGGCTAGGTGCGGGGTCACGACCACGTTCGGCAGGGTCAGCAGCGGCGAGTCGGTCGGGGGCTCCCGCTCGAATACATCGAGGCCAGCGCCCGCGAGGTGTCCCCCCACCAGCGCCGCGTGCAGCGCCGCCTCGTCCACCAGACCGCCGCGCGCGCAATTGATCAGGAACGCCCCGCGCTTCATCCGCGCCAACTCCCGCGCGCCGAGAATCCCGCGCGTCTCCGGCAGGAGGGGCAGGTGCAGCGTCACGATATCGGCGCGCTCCAGCAGGGCGTCGAGCGGAGCGGCGGTCGCGCCCAACGCCTCGGCTGCGGCGGCGGAGACGTACGGATCGTAGATCAGCACCTCCATCCCGAAGGCGCGCGCGCGGCTCGTCACCTCGCGCCCGATCCGCCCCAATCCGACGACACCGAGCGTCTTGCGGTAAAGTTCGCTGCCGACGAATGCCTTGCGCTCCCACTTCCCGGCGCGCAGGCTGGCATCGGCGCGCGCCACATGGCGCAGCAACGAGAGGGTGACGGCCAGGGTGTGCTCCGCCGCCGCGATCGAGTTCGGGCCGGGGGTATTGAGGACCAGGATCCCCCGCTCGGTCGCCGCGGCCACATCGATATTGTCGGTGCCGACCCCCGCGCGCGCGACGACGCGCAGCTTCGTCCCCGCCCGCAATACCTCTGCGGTGACTTTCGTCTCGCTCCGCACGATCAGCGCATCGTACCCCGGCAGGATCGCCAGCAGTTCCTCGCGCGCCAGACCCGTTTGCACATCGACGGCAGCGCCATCGCGCAGGATCGCCACGCCCGCCTCGGCCAGCGGGTCGCTGACCAGCACCTTGACCATGCCGCTCCTATCTCCCCAGTTGGCCAGTTATGAGTCGTCAGTCGTCAGTCGTCAGTCTTCAACAAGAAGTCCGTGGTCCGTAATGAAACTCGGTACAGGGCACTCTGGCCTCGCAGAACCATTCCCTCTATTCCCGACTCCTCGCTGACGACTGACGACTGACGACTGACGACTATCCCAGCGGGCTACCCTACACTTCACCTCGGAAAGTGTCGCACGACCCGACAGCGCCGGACTGGTAGCCGACGAGGAACCAACGCTGGCGTTGCTCGGCGGAACCGTGCGTCCACGACTCGGGGCGCACGCGCCCTTGCGTCGCCTTCTGAATCCGGTCGTCGCCGACCGCCGCCGCCGCATCGAGACCGGCGGCGATCTCGGCCTGCGTCGGCGGGTTCAGGAAACCGGTCTCGGCGGCGTGCCTCGCCCAGAGACCGGCGTAACAATCGGCCTGCAACTCGACGCGCACCGCCGCGCTCTGCGGGCCGGTATCATTGTCGTTCGCGGCGCTGAGAACCCCCTGGAGATCCTGAACATGATGCCCATACTCGTGCGCGATGACATACCCCTCGGCGAATGGCCCGCCGCGCGCCCCGAAGCGCGTCCGCAACTCATCGTAGAAGCTGAGATCGATGTAGACCTTCTTGTCCGCCGGGCAGTAGAACGGCCCCACTTCCGATGAGGCCGCGCCGCAGCCGGTCTGCGTCTGCCCACTATACAGAACCGTGGAAGACGGCTGATAACGGCCACCCTGGCGCGCATACTCATCGGTCCAGTAGCGCTGGATACTGTTGACGAAGCCGAGGATACGGCAATCCTGGCGCTGATTGGCATCCGCGCCGGTGCGACAGCTCTCGATATCCGTGCCACCGGCGGCGGGGCGACCGGTCCCTTGCGTCGCCTGGATGCCGGGATTGCCCGTCGTCCCGCCGCCGCCACTGAGCATGTCCAATGGGTTCACGCCGAGCAGCAACGCCACGACGATGACGATGACCGTGATACAGCCGCTGCCCCCGCCGATTGCCATCCCGCCGCCCGGGATCCGCCCGCCGCCACCGCCGAACCCGCCACCGCCTCCGAACCCGCCGCCACCCCCACCGCGCCGATCATCGACCTGCGAAGGATCCAGCTGGGCATCGTCCCTGAATGACATCGGCTTCCCCTCTCGCGCGCACCATCGCCCTCGCCATTCCAAGGCGCGTATCACAGCGCCGAGAATGCAACTCGCGTGCCGCGATAGTGTGACACCGGAGTGAAGGTAGACGTGCGTGGAGCCGATTGAAGGGGTATCAGCTTGACTGGCGACGCGCTGACCAGGTCGGTGAACTTGGTCGCTCGTCGCCGTGGCCACGCTCAGGACACCCCCCAGGCGCGACGGAGTTCGGCGCAACGTGCGGCATAGGCGTCGGGATCGGACTCGCGCAACGACTCCGCCGCGCGCACCTTCTCACGCCACTGGGGATCGAGGCCGGCGAGCGCGCCGAAGACCGACCCCATCACCTGCCCGTAGGCCGTCACCACCGGCTCCATGTTCGCGGGCGCGATCTCCAGCAAGGTCAGGAAATCGGCGTGTGCCTCGGCAAGTTCGTTGCGTTGCGGGTGCGCCATCACCACTCCTTACCTACATTGTTCATCTTGGGTCGTGCTCGTGCGCGGGGTCGCTCGCAGCGACTTCGCCATGAAGATGTCCGGCTTCCCCACGCCGTTCGCATCGGGCAGGATACCGACGATGACGAACCCGAGTCGCTCGTAGAACGGATACGGATGACCGTGAAGGTTGCGGATGCTGGCGATCTGCGCGGCCACATCGGAGTACAGATCGATCCCCGCGAGCGAGGTCTGGCCGCGTTCGTCGTCGGTGCCGAGCCAGAGGGTGACGGCACCCCGCTCGCGCACGCGCGCTTCCAATCCGGCCACCAGCGCGCGACCGATCCCCCGCCGCCGGTGCGCCGCCCCCACCACCAGCGGGTGTAACTCCCAGACATGCCCGTCATATTGCTCGATCCCGCCGACCCAACCGACCACGCGACCGGACGGATCGCGCGCGACCAGGCTCAGCCGTCCCGGCCCGAACGACTCCTGTACCTCGCGCCGCGCCGTTTCCAGGTCCGGCCAGGCCGTCGGTGCCTGCTCGCGGAAGCCCGCAACCAGCAACGCCGCCGTTTGCTCCACCGCATCGGCGGCCGTAGGGCCAAGCTCGACAATCCGCATCCCCTCAATCCTCGCCACTCGACCCGTCATCCTCCCGCTCGGCAGCCAGTGGCGTGGCATGGTGCTGCAACGTGGATAGTTCCCCCATAGTGGGATGCCTCCTGGACGCTGACCTACGCACGAGAACGCGAAACGCTCGTTCAGCGTTTGATACCATTGAGCCGCTTGATCTGCTAGCTTCGCCGCTCGATAATCTCGGCCCGAGTCGGCCCGATCCGCACAACGACAGGTTAGCAGATGGGCGGGGGCGCGGCGCAACTCCGGTTCGGGCCACGAGGAGGCGACCGAGGACACCTCGGGGGAAGGAACTATGGCGACGATCAACGGTCAGTCGATACAACACCACGCGCTGCTCGCCCTCGACGAGCGGCGCAGCCGAGAGGCGAAGACAGCGGCGCTCCACGCAGAGCAACTCGCCGCAGCGCAGCACGCGCGGCTCGTGGCCCTCCTGGCCGAGTTATACGGCGACGACTGGGCCGAATTGGCACCGCAGTTGGGCCAATTCACCGACCGTGTGCTGATCGACGGGATACGCTTCAGCTTGCGCGGGGAGTACAAGGTCCTCGATCGGGTGCAACACGCCCGACTGGAAGCGACGATGATGAACCCGCGCACTGGCGAGCGCGAGCGGGTGATCGCGGATACGCTGGCCGATGTGGGCGAACTCGTGGCACGGGTCAAGCGTGTCTAGCAACATGGGCGACTGCCCCGTGTTGCCTCCAATACCGGATGGGGTATAGGGGCGCACACCCCGACCCCGCCGAAAGGTTGGCGGGCAGGCACGGTACACGAGCCGGATGGCTGTACCAACTGGTGCGGGCGACGGACCATGACGCAGGCAGAGTGCAAGGGGGCGGCATGACAGCAAGCCAATGGTCGCAGGAACAATGCTGCCTCTGCGGTGAGCGGGCGACGGAAGATCCGGCTCTGATCGTGCGGATCGATGGCACGATCGTGGGCTACCTGTGCGCCGACGACCACGCCGCTGGCGGCATGGACCCGGCGCTCTCCCGCATGTTCGTCGATTGGGTGCGCGGCCAACACCCCGGTCGCCGCGTCATGGTGGAGGTGCCGGGGCGCGACTCGTCCTACACGGTCGATCCGGCATAAGGGAGGCCACGGCTTGACGCAAATCAGGGCTGCGCCACCGATCTCGGCAACGAGCACGCCTGTGCAGCCAAGTCCGAGGCAAATCGGCCAATTGCAGAAAATTTACTCTGTGGTTAACTTGTGGGTTGCAAGGCTATCATACTGGTGCCGAAGGGGGGAGTCGAACCCCCATGAGCTCTCGCTCAACGGTGTTTGAGACCGTCGTGTCTGCCATTCCACCACTTCGGCAAGGGATTGTGGCGACCCCAGTATAGGTAACGGTGGGATATTGCGTCAAGGCAAGGTATTGGCTGCCACGGGCAATGGGGTCAACCGAACCCTTCCCCGCCGCCCCGACGACGACCCTCCCCTGAAAGGGAGGGTAGGGCTAACTTCGCTCACATAGGCCCCACCGACGCTACAGCGAGCAACGCATCTCCAGCAGTTCTAGCGTCGGCAATACCTGGTCGAGCGGCAGACCTTGCACGCCGGTGGGCAACTCGCCGTTTTCGTAGAAAGCAATCTCTCCGTAACGGTCAGCGATGAAGAGCGCCGCCTCGGTGCCGACACCAAACCGCGCCCGCAGGTGTGCCTCGGCGTCGGCGATGATCGGCAGGGCTTCCGGTGCCACGACGAGGTCGCCAGTTCCCGACACGATCAGCAACAGTTCGGCTCGCTCGGCACGCCAGGCGGGGTACGCCGTCGCGAGCGCCGTTGCTAATCCTTGCCCGCCATCGCTCGTCGCGGCGTGCGCGAAGCAGAGGACCAGATGGCGACGCCCTTTGAAGTCGCGCCGGTGGATCGTCCGCCCGGCGAGCGTCCGCACGGTGAAATCGGGCAACAGCGCGCCGATCTTCGGTCCCGTCGGTTCGAGTGGCTTGGCGGTCATCGCGCCCCTCCATTATGGTTGAGGATGCGGACTGTGGCGTTCGCGATCGCTGAGAGGCAAGCGTGCATTAGTGTGGGAATGCCGCCCAAGCCCTACCGCTGCGAACAACCCCCGAAGATGTAGTAGCCCCGAGCACTATCGCTCGTAAGGCATGGTAGCATTACGCTGCGCGACGGTGTACTGTACCAATGCGATTGACGCCGACTGTGGCGCGGCGTGCGGCGGTCGGCAAGGGCGAGTGAGCGCCCTCATTGTTCACCTCGGATAGCGATGTGGGCGCGCTCGGGGACGCTACGAGTAGGCGGGCAACGTTGAGTGAGCAGCACCAATCGGGCGCGAGTCTTCATCACGCACGGGTCTTGGTGACCGGCGGGCAGGGGCAGCTTGGGCGCGCCCTGGCACAGTTCTATGCGGCGGGTGGGGACACGGTCGCCGAGCCGGGCCGGGCCGCGCTTGACGTGACCGAGCCGCTCAGCGTCCGCGCGGCGCTCGATCGGGTCGCGCCAGCGCTGATCATCCACGCCGCCGCCGCGACCGATGTGGACCGCTGCGAGCGGGAGCCGAGGTGGGCCGCCGCGCTGAATGCCGAGGGGACGCGCAACCTCGCGCTGCTCGCCGGGGAGCGCGACATCCCCCTCGTCTACGTCAGCACCAACTATATTTTTGACGGCCACAAGCCGCGCGGGGAAGGCTATGCCGAGGATGATCCCGCCGCGCCGCTGAGCGTCTATGGTCGTACGAAGCTGGCGGGCGAGGAGGCGGTGCGCCAGCTCGTGCCGCGCCACGCCATCGTGCGCACGGCCCAGGTCTACGCCGCGCAAGGGCGCAAATTCGTCCAGACGATGCTCGGGCTGGCCGACGCGGGGAAGACGACGATCGGCGGCGTCGCCGACCAGTGGGGGCAGCCGACCTACGCCACCGACCTCGCCGCCGGGATTGCCGCCCTCGCCGACATCAACACCTGGGGGACCTATCACCTGACCAACGCCGGATCGTGTACCTGGGCCGAGTGGGCGATCGAGATCTTCCGCCTCAGCGGTCGCGCCGTGACCGTCGAGCCGATCCCCGCCGCGACTTTTAAGCGCGATGCCACCCCGCCCGCCAATGGCGTGCTGCTGAACCGGCACGCCGCCGCGCTCGGCGTCGCGCTCCCGGACTGGCGCGACGGCCTGCGCCGTTGCCTCGCCGAGATGGGCGAACTGCGGGCGGAATGAATGCGCAACATCCTGCGCGCGAGACCCAGGCGGGCGGCGGGCATCGGGTCGATGTCATCATCCCGACGTTCGACGGCGCGGCACTGCTCGTCGCCTGCCTGAACGCCTTGCGCCGTCAGACCTTCCGCGATTTCGTCCCCATCGTGATCGACGACGGCTCGACCGACGGCACGGCGGCAATCCTGGCGCGCGATTACCCCGAGGTGCGCGTGTTGCGCCGCGAACATAACGGCGGACTGGTCGCCGCCTGCAACGCCGGGATCGCCGCGACCGGTGCCGAGCTGATCTGCCTCCTCAACAACGACACCGAGGCGGAGCCCGGCTGGCTCGCCGCGCTCGTCGCCGCGCTCGACGCCGCGCCCGACGCCGCCTCGGTCGCCTCCAAGATCCTCCTCTTCGATCGGCGTGACACGCTGCACTCGGCGGGCGACGGCTTCACGATCACCGGGCTGCCGATCAATCACGGCGTCTGGCGGCGCGACGTGGGGCAGTACGACGAGGAACATGAGCCGTTCGGCCCCTGCGCCGGCGCGGGCCTCTACCGCCGCGCGGCGCTCCGGGCGGTCGCGACCGACGCCGCCGGGCCGCTCGATCCCGACCTCTATATGTACTGCGAGGATGTGGACCTCGCCTGGCGACTCCAATTGGCCGGGTACCATTGCGTCTTCGCGCCCGACGCGCGGATCTACCATCATCTCAGCGCGACCGGCGGTGGACCATTCGCCTCCTACTGGGTCGGGCGCAACCTCCTCCTCATCCTTGCCAAAGACGTTCCCCTGCCTCTGCTCCGTCGCCATTGGCCTCGCATCGTCGCCGTCTACAGCGGGCGGGCCAGGCGCGCCGCGCGCGCCTGGCGCAGCGCGGCCGCCCGCGCGACCCTGCGCGGGATGCTCGCCGCCGTCCCCGCCCTCCCGCGCTTCTGGCGCAAGCGCCGCGCGCAGGGATCGCCACACACACCCGATCTCGCGCGGATCGAGCGCCTGCTGCTCGTGCCACGGCGACGACCGTAACACCGGGTCAGGCCGACACGAGCCGAATCACCGCCCAGCGACATCGCGCGCCACCCCGCGCTCATGCGGCGATCTGCCGATCGTCCGCCCCCTATATCGTCTGCAACTAACCGGCAACTGTCGGTGTTTCAAGGGGTAGTGCCGCTCGGCAAGCGCGGTGAGTGATTGGGAGGGGGGCGATGGCCGCAACAAGACCGTTCCGCTTCGGGATCATCAACGAGCGGATGGGGACCGCTGCGGGCTGGGCCGACCGGGCGCGCCGGACCGAAGCCCTCGGCTACGACACGTTCCTGCTGCGCGACCATTTCGTGACCGAGCCGTTCGGCGATCAGTTCGCGCCGCTCGTCGCGCTGACGGCGGCGGCGTGCGCCACCACGCGGCTGCGCGTCGGCACGCTGGTGCTGGACAACGACTATCGCCACCCGGCCATCCTGGCGAAGGAGGCCGCGACCCTCGACCTCCTCTCCGGCGGTCGGCTCGAACTCGGGCTCGGGGCGGGCTGGCTGCGCGCGGAGTACGAGGCCGCCGGGATGCCTTACGAGCCCAACGGCGTCCGCGTCGATCGGCTCGCGGAGGCGCTGACGATCCTCAAGGGCCTGCTCGCCGACGGCCCGGTGACCTTCGCCGGGGAACACTATCGGGTGACGAACCTCGAAGGCTTCCCGAAATCTGCCCGGCCTACGGGGCCACCGATTCTGATCGGGGCGGGCAAGCGGCGAATGCTGACCCTCGCCGGGCGTCACGCCGACATCGTCGGCTTCCTCACGACCTCGGTGGCGAGCGGGACGATGCGCGACGACCCGACCGAGCGCCTCGCCGAGTCGGTCGAGCGGAAGATCGCCTGGGTGCGCGAGGGCGCGGGCGAACGCTTCGCGCAGATCGAGCTCAGCCTCATCCCCACGATCGTGATCACCGACGATCGGCGCGCGGCGACCACGCGCCTGATCCGCGAACACGGGTGGTCGGGGATCACGCCGGAGCAAGTCGGCGCGATGCCCGCCGTCCTGATCGGCACGATCGCGGAGATCGTCGAGACACTGTGCGCGCGGCGGGAGCGCTACGGCTTCTCCTACTACATCTTCCCCGATGCCCAACTCGATAGCTGCGCCCCGCTTGTCGGCGCGCTGGCCGGGCGATGAGCGGCGACGAGAGGGCGTCGATGGCCCGCGATCCGCTGCCCGGCGCGCTCGCGACCGATCTGGACGGGGCGTTCGAGGGGGTGGTCGTCGCCCATGGGGGCCGACTCTACGGTTTCGCGCTGCGTCTCTGCGGCGATCGGCGCGATGCGGAGGAGATCGCGCAGGACACGTTCATTCGCGCCTACCGCGCCCTGGGGGGCTACGATCCCGCGCGCATCCGCGAACTCGCCCTGCGCCCCTGGCTCTACCAGATCGCCCTCAACGTCGCGCGCAACCGGGCGCGCAAGCGGCGACCCGCCACGATCCCGCTGGACGCCAACGGTGCGGGCGCGGGAGGATTGTCGGAATCGCCCTTGGCCGACGACGCGGCGCAACGCCCCGAGGCGACGATCGAGCGCGCGGAGATGGGCGCGATCCTCGCGCGCCTCGTGGCCGATTTGCCGCAGCGGTATCGCGCCGCCGTGATCCTCCGCCACATCGAACGGTTGACCTACCCCGAGATCGCCGCCGCGCTCGACCAACCGCTCGGCACGGTCAAGGCCAACGTCCATCGCGGCGTGCGCCTGCTCCGCGCGGCCTGGCACGACCAGCAGCTTCACGAAAGGGAGACCGATGGATCATCGACAGCAACGCCTGCTCGCTGACGCGCGCCGCCTCGTGCGGGGTCTGCACGAACTCGCGGGGGAGGAAGCCCCGGCGGGTATCCTCCCAGCCATCCTGGGCGAACTCGGCCTCGCCGACAGGTACTTCCCGCTCGACAGCCCGATCGGGCCGCTCCTCGTCGCGTACAACGAGCACGGCGTCGCGGCGGTCGGGCGCGGGGAGGACACGGCGGCATTCACCGAGGGCTACGCGCGCCGCTTCGGTCGCCCGCTCCGCCCGACGCCCGCGCCGCCCGCCGCGCTCGGTCACGCCATCGCGCGGCGACTGGCCGGTGAGCGCGCCGAGATCCGATTCGATCTGCGCGGGCTCTCGGAGTTCGAGCGCGCGACCTTGCTCAAAGCGATCGAGATCCCGCGCGGCGAGGTCCGCCCCTACGCCTGGCTCGCGCGCGAGATCGGGCGACCGGGCGCGGTCCGCGCGGTCGGCTCGGCGCTCGGGCGCAATCCGGTCCCGCTGCTCATCCCCTGCCACCGGATCGTCCGCAGCGACGGATTAATTGGGGACTACGTCTTCGGCAACGCGGCGAAGCGCGCGGCCCTCGCGGCCGAGGGGCTCGTGCCCGACGAGATCGAAACGCGGGCGCGGGCGGGGGTGCGCTTTCACGCCAGCGACACCACCAGGATCTACTGCTTCCCGACCTGTCGCAACGCCCGCCGCATCACCGCGCCGCACCTCATCACCTTCGCCTCCGATAGGGCGGCTCAGGCTGCGGGCTACCGCCCCTGCAAGGTCTGTCGCCCGGCAATCGCCTCATGAGCGCGCAGCAACCACGCCGCAACTCGCGATAACGATGGGGACGCGGCACGGATAGATTCGTGTGGAACCGTCCCGCCCCTCAAAGTCAAGCGGTGCTACAATACCCCTTCGGGCGATGATGCCGCAGGCGAGAAGGAGCAGCGACGGGACGTGGGGGAGAGTCCGCAGGCGACGTGCGCGCCGTATCTATCGCTGATCATCCCGGCTTATAACGAGGGGACACGGCTCGGGGCTACACTGCGCATGGTCACCGATTACCTCGGGTCGCAGACCTATCGCTGGGAGTTGCTGGTCGTCGATGACGGCAGCGACGACGAGACCCTCCCCCTCGCCAGGGCATTCGCCGCCGACCATGCTAGCTTACCCGTGCGGGTAATCGGCAACCCCCATCGCGGCAAGGCGTATGCCGTCCGCACGGGCGTGCTGGCGGCTCGCGGGAAAGTCGTCGGCTTCACCGACGCCGACCTCGCCACCCCGATCGACACGCTCGCCGCCGCGATCGATCGTTTCGCCGCCGGGGCGGATGTCGTCATCGGCTCGCGCGAGGGTCCGGGCGCGGTGCGGCGCGACGAGCCCGCCTATCGGCACCTGATGGGGCGCGTCTTCAACGGCCTGGTGCAGATCATCGCGCTGCCCGGTATCCAGGATACCCAGTGCGGCTTCAAGTTCATGCGTGGACCGGTCGCGCGCAAACTCTTCGCCGTCACCCACCTCTACGATGAGCAGAGCGCGGCACCGCAAGGCCCGGCGGTGACCGGCTTCGATGTCGAACTCCTCTACCTCGCCCGGCGGCACGGGTATCGGATCGCCGAGGTTGCGGTGGTGTGGCAGTATGTCTCGGAAAGCAAAGTCAATCCCCTCCGCGACACCCTCCGCAATCTCCGGGATCTCCTGCTGGTGCGCGCCAATAGCCTGCGCGGGCGCTACCGCTGAGCGCCCGTAGTGCGGCAAGGCAATAGCTCATGGATGGTGGGAGGACTGCGGGGGGAGCAACGCTGGCCGGTATCGTCAAGCGCGGTCGTATTAACGCCCGATCATGATTTCGCGGGCGATCAAGCCGCCAGTGGCGCTCGTCTCGCGCTGTAGCTGCACTTGCAGACCGGCCACCAGGTCGGCGATCGTGCCGGGATGACCGTTGGCGCGGACGATCGCCGTGTCGCGCAGCACGAGGAGGCGCTCATCCCCGCGCGCCCCGCCGACCGAGACCACGATTCGCCCGGCGGTCTCATCGACCGACCGGATCGTCGCCGAGACCGCCGCCGGTCGTGTCGCCTGCGCCTGCACTTGCATCTGCCCGATCGGGCGTTTAAAGGCCAGAATCTCGCCGGTATTCTCGGCCGGGCGTGTCGGATTGGCATTGAGCAGGGTGGTCGTGACCGGGCGCACCAGCGCGCCATTCGTCGTCGTCCTGGTCATGAAACGGGCGTCCGGGTGCTGCGCGGCGAGCGCGGTCGTCAGCCCGGCCGCGAGCAGGATCGTAGTCAGCGAGACGATCGCCGCCGCGCCCGACCAAGCGTGGCGCCAGGGCAGCGCCGCCGTCGCGACACCGAATCCCGCGCTCGAAGCGGCCACCCGATCGAGGACGGCGGCGCGCACGCGCGGTTCGAGGACGATCGGGCGCATCCCCCGCAACTGGCTATCCAGAGCGCGATAGTGCTGCAATTGCGCGAGGCACGCCTGGCACCCGAGGATATGCGTGCTGAGCGCGACACGCTCGACCTCGTCGAGATCGGGGTCGTTGTAGCGCGCCAGCAACGGCGCAACCTGGCGACAAGAACGCTGCGCGACCGAAGCCATGGGGCTATGCTGCTCCCTTGCTACTCGTCGTTTGCTGAACCTCCGGGCTATCCTCACCATACGCAACGCGGAACGCTTCGCGCGCCCGGAAGAGTCTGGTCTTGACCGCACCGGAAGAAATCCCCAGAATCTCGGCGATCTCGTTACAGGATAAGCCCTCGTGGCTGTGGAGTAGGAGCGGCGCGGCGTACTTCGTCGGCAACTTTGCTAACGCACGGTGGACCGCTTCGGCTTCCACGACATCGCCATCCATATCGCCGGTCGTGATCCCGTCGTTCAGGAGCGGCAACCAGCGGATCAGTCGGCGACGACGCAGGGCGCTGAATGCGGTATTCCCGGCGATCCGGTAGAGCCACGGGGCGAGCCGCAGATCATCGCCCATCCGCGGCAACGCCTTGTACGCCTTCAGGAAACTCTCCTGCGCCAGATCGTTCGCGAGTTCGCGGTCGTGTACCAGGCCATAGATGTAGTTGATGATCCGGTGCTGATAACGCTCGAAGATTTCGCTGAACGCCGCCGGGTCGCCACGGCGCGCCCGCCATACCAGATGATCATCGATTGTGGGCGCGGCTCCGGTCCCGGCTGTCTGGCCCATCGTCTGCTCGATCATTTCTCGCGCCCCCCATTGCGCCGGCACCAACGCCTCATGAGTGAAATACGCGCGAAACGGTCGTTCGGTTGCATAATCGAGGAAAACACTCTCGACCGTACCTCAAACAGGGGCCGCACCAGTGCCACCGGTGCGGCTCGACCTGCATTCGGCTGCCCGCATATTGATCCTGTTCGTCACGTGTTCTACACTAGACATATCAATATCGCGCCCCCCCCGCCAAGCGGGTGCGCGGCATCTCGCCCCTGGCCGACGCCGCCCGCAACGACATCGCGCGACACGATGACAAAGATGCCGCAGCTATCGTGGGGAAGTCCACCGAACCCTCGCCCGGAATGGCGGGCAAGCGGCGTGCGTTAACCACGTGCGGGAGCGACCGCGCGGATCCCGCAGTCATGGAGAGGCGAAGAGACGGTGGGGAAATCGCTGGTCATCGGGCACGTCCGGGGGATCGAGATCAAGGTCCATCCCTCGTTTCTGCTCGTCCTGCCGTGGACCGCGCTGAACTGGGGCTATTTCGGCGGCCACGGCCTCGCCGGTGTCGGCTTCGGCCTCGTCCTGATGACCCTCCTTTTCGCCTTCGTCGTCCTCCACGAACTCGGCCATTGCTTCGTCGCACTCCATTTCGGCGTCGGCGTACGCGACATCACCTTGCTGCCGATCGGCGGGGTGGCGCGGATCGAGCAGATACCGCTGTCCCCGGTGCGCGAGATCGCCATCGCCCTCGCCGGCCCGGCGGTCAACCTCGCGATCGCCATCCTTTTCGCCCCCCCGGTCTTCCTGATCGCCGCCGCCAATAACCTCGGCAATCCGCTCGAACTGCTGATCTTCCTCACCGACATGACCCCGACCGGCTTCATCCTCTACCTGTTCTTCACCAATATCACCCTGGTCCTGTTCAATCTGCTCCCGGCCTTCCCGATGGATGGGGGGCGGGTCTTGCGCGCGTTCCTGAGCTTCTTCACCGCCCGCCTCACGGCCACGCGGATCGCGGTCGGGGTCGGGCAGGCACTGGCGGTCGCCATCGCCATCTTCGGCATCGCGATCGGGGCACCCTCGCTGGTGCTGGTGGCGATCTTCGTCGTCGTCGCGGCCTATGCCGAGGGTTCAGCGGTGCGGGTGGAGGATACCCTGCGCAAGCTGACGGTCGGGCAGTTCATCCTCTGGGATCTCGGCGGCGTGAACGAGCACCACCCGCTCCCCTACGCCCTGCGCGGGGGACCGCGCGATGTCGCGGTGGTCAACACCGAAGGTCGCGTCGTCGGGATGCTCTGGCGGCATGAGGTGATGCAGGCGCTGAATGGCGGGGCGAGTCGCTCCCGCACGGTTCGCGAGTTGATGGACATCGAGGCCACGGTCGCGGATGTCGGCGACACGGTCTACGCGGTGCAGCAGCGGATGGTCGCCACGGGGCGCTGGGCGATCCCGGTCACGGAGAACGGGTACTATCGCGGCATCTTCACCAGCGACCGCTTCTGGCATGTCTATCGCAACGTGTCGCGCCGCCCCTGGCTCGACCTCCGCGCCCGCGTCTGGCGGTTCATCGAGGTTGTCGCGCTGCGACGGACCCGCTTCGGCAATCGCTAGCGGCACCTACCCCCATGACAATGGGGCACTTGCCCTCCCGATTCGGGGGGACAAGCGGCGCGATCTGCGATCGAACACGAGCGAGCGGGTCTAGTTCGCGCCCATCGCCAGGCGCTCGGCGTGCCGTTCGTAAGGCACACTGAGGACACCGGATTCCCCGCCGCAGTCGATCAGTTCGGTCTCCCTGAAGCGGCGCGCATCCGTGACAATCCGCGTCTGCGCCGCGCGCGGGCGCTCAGGCGGCGTCAAGACGGTGCTGACGAGCGCCAGATTAAGGAAGGTGGCGGCGGCGTAACTGCGGAGTGCGGAAGCGGGGCGCAGACGCTTGACCATACGGAGCATCGGACTCTCCAGCAATCGGTGGCTCGTCGTCATCGGCTCAGAAGCGCTCGAAACGGGCGACCGGCAGCACGAACGCCGTCGTCCCGCCGATCTCCACCGTCGCGACCTCCGCCAGCGGCCAATCTCGCGGGGTAGCGGGGAAGTGCTCGGGGAGAATCGCCCGACGCGTCTGACAATGGCGGTCCAGCAGCGTCAGTGCATGTCGCACGCGCCCGTCATCGAGGCCGATCAGGATCGCCGCGACCCCCTCGCGCAGGAAACCGCCGCGCGCCTCGATGATCGTCGCGCTGATCCGCTCCGCCGTCAGCGCGCGGACGACCGGATCGGCATCATCGATTTGCACGAGCGCGACGATCAGCTTCATATCGCTCCCCTCGCCACCCCTTCAGCGCAGGGACCGCCCGGCAAATTGTAGCATGGCCCGCGGTTCCCACCGCCGAGACGACATTCGATGAATCGATTGGAGCGGCTGTTACCTCCCGCGAGTACCGTGCGTTGTATTGGATGTAGAAGTCCGGTACGCAACGACCGACTTCTCCTTCTCCTCCCTCCCCTACTGGCCGGGCCGTGGCGTATGCCGCGGCCCGGTCGGTTTAACGCAGAGCCGTCGGTCATCGGTCATCGGTCGTCAGTTTCTCGCTGGCAGCATGACTTAGTATGCTCGACGAGCAACCACTACAGATGCCCCGCTGGCGCCTGACGACCGACAACCGACGACTCTCCTCCGATCCATTCGCCTCCCGCCCGCCGCGCGTGCTACCATCGCCCGGTCAACCGCCGCATGGCGACACCCGCACGACGATCGGAGGCGCAGCGATGCTGACCGACCCGCGTATCACGGCGCTGGCGAAACTCCTCACGCATTACTCCGTCGGCCTCCGGGCTGGCGATCTCTTCGTCATCCGCGCCGCGCCGGTCGCGGCACCGCTGGTGGAGGAGTGTTACCGGCAGGCGCTCATTCTCGGCGCGCACCCGCACGTCGATCTGCGCCTGCCGGGCCTCGACGAGATCTTCTATCGCACCGCCAGCGAGGGCGAACTCGATTGGCTCTCGCCGATCAGCCGCTACTACACCGAGCGATTCGACGCGCAACTCAGCATCCTCAGCGAGGTCAACACCAAGGCGCTCAGCGGGATCGACCCGGCGCGGATCGCCCGCGCGCAAGCCGCCCGCCGCGAACTGCTGCGCACCTTCATGGAGCGCGACGCCAGGGACGAGCTGCGCTGGGGCGTGGCGATGTACCCGACCGACGCCTACGCGCAGGATGCCGAGATGTCCGCCACCGAGTTGGCCGACTTCATCTTCGGCGCGTGCCTGGTCGATCGCGCCGATCCGATCGCGGCCTGGCGGGAGGTCGCGGCGCGGCAGCAGAGACTTGTCGATCGCCTGACTGACAAGCGCGAGATCCGACTCGTCGGCCCCGACACCGACCTGACCTTCTCGATCGCCGGGCGGACCTGGATCAACGACGACGGCAAGAAGAATATGCCGGGCGGCGAGGTCTTCACCGGCCCGGTCGAGGACTCGGCCAACGGCACGATCCGCTACACCTACCCCGCCGTCTACGGCGGCAAGGAGGTCGCCGACGTGCGTCTGCGCTTCGCGGGCGGGCGCGTCGTGGAGGCCAGCGCCAGCCGCAACGACGAACTCCTCCAGTCGCTGCTCGCGATGGACGAGGGGGCGAGGCGGCTCGGCGAGTTCGCCTTCGGCACCAATCCGGGCGTGACCCGCTTCACCCGCAACGTCCTCTTCGACGAGAAGATCGCCGGGACGGTCCACCTCGCGCTCGGCGCGGGCTACCCCGCGACCGGCAGCACTAACGGGTCGGCGTTGCACTGGGACATGGTCTGCGATCTGCGTCAGGGCGGCGAAATCTACGCGGACGGCGCGCTGTTCGCCAAGGATGGGCAGTTCGTTGATTGACACCACTGGATAAAGATGAAGCGTCGTGCAACTCGCTATCCGAAAGAACGCTACCGTGCTAGCATAATGCCGCGCGGCACGGTGATTGATCCACTCACTGGTACGCCAGCTGGGGCAATCCGGTTTGTCGGTAGCGCGGAGATCAAGGAGGCATTAGGGCGACAGAATGTACGCTTTGCGCTCATTACTTTTCCGCAAGATACGCTGGACTGGGTTACGCCCGAGCGGCTATACGAGACGTGGAAAACAGAGTTGCAACCCCGCGTAGTACAGCCGCATATCGTCATCAAGGGCTTTTCCCTAGACGACTACCCTGATGGTTATTGCTACGTCGCCTCCGAGTGGAAAACAGCGGATGAGCAGATCATCATCCTGTTCCAAATGTGGCATTAGCCGCAGAAGCTGCCGCCCGGACAGAAAAACATTGCGATCGAGATGATAATGGATCGTACGACGTTGCCTCATCATTATGTGAGAAGCCACGGGCTCGGCAACGACTATCTCGTCGTCGAGCCCGCCGCCCTCCCGCCCGGCGTCGCGCTCACGCCCGCAGCGGTGCGGCTGATCTGCGACCGCCACCGTGGGGTAGGCAGCGACGGTATCCTCGAACTGTTGCCGCCGACCGGCGCGCCCGGGCGCTTCGCCCTCCGCATCTGGAACCCGGACGGCAGCACGGCGGAGAAGAGCGGTAACGGCTTGCGCATCTTCGCCAAGTACCTGCGCGATCACGGTCACACCGCCGCCGACCGCTTCACGATCGCCACGCCGGGCGGCGATGCCGCCGTCGCCCTCGACCGCGATCAGCAGACCGGTCGCGTCGTCTCGGTCACGGTCGATATGGGCCTCCCCGCGTTCGACCCGTGCACGCGGCTGAACGCGGCGGGGGACGAGCTCGCCGTCACGATCCTCTCGGTCGGCAACCCCCATTGTGTCGTCGTCGTCCCCGACGTTGACGCCGTCGATCTCGCGCGACTCGGCCCGGCGATCGAGCATCATGCCGCCTTCCCCGACCGCACCAACGTCCAGTTCGCCACGCCGCTCGGCCCCGACCGCGTCCGAGCGATCGTCTGGGAGCGCGGCGCGGGCGTGACCCTCGCCTCGGGGTCGAGCGCCAGCGCCGTCGCCGCCGCCTGCCACCGCCTCGGCCTGGTCGGGCGCGCGGTGACGGTCGCCATGCCCGGCGGCGATCTCCACGTCCGCATCGGCGAGGACGGTCGACTGGCGCTCACCGGCCCCGCCGAGGAGATTTGTCGCGGGACATTCAGTGCCGATCTCTTAGCCCATTTACGGTCCTCCTCGGCCACCCGCAATTAGGCGCACCGATCGGCAATACCCTCACCGTCAGTTAATGTGAATTTGACCGTTCTGGCGCGGAACTTGCGCGCGACGGCGAGGAATAAGGGTATCCGCTGGGGTGTCGCGCCTTCGCAACCCAGGCCATGTCAAGCCGCGAAAGGAGTCCCGTCAATGGCGGCCGAGCAAGGACAGCAACAAGAGACCGTCAGTGATTTCATCGTCCGGCGTCTCGGCGAGTGGGGCGTCCAACGGATCTACGGCTATCCTGGCGACGGAATCAATGGCGTCATCGGCGCGATCCAGCGCGCGGGCAACAAGCCGGAGTTCATCCAGGTCGCCCACGAGGAACTGGCGGGCTTCATGGCCTGCGCGCACGCCAAGTACACTGGCGAGGTCGGCGTCTGCCTCGCCACCTCCGGCCCCGGCGCGATCCACCTGCTGAACGGGATGTACGACGCGCGCGGCGACCATCAGCCGCTCGTCGCGATCATCGGGCAGCAGCCGCGGATGGCGCTCGGCGGGCATTTCCAGCAGGAGGTCGATCTGCTGTCGCTCTGCAAAGATGTGGCGCGCGACTTCGTGGAGATGGCGACCGACGCCGCCCAGGTGCGCCACCTGATCGACCGCGCCTTCCGGATCGCCATCGCCGAGCGAACCGTCACCTGCGTCATCCTGCCGCACGATGTGCAACTCCTCCCGGCGGTCGAGGAACAGCCGCGCGAGCATGGCGCGATCCCCTCGGGGGTCGGCTACAGCGCCCCGCGCGTCATCCCGACCGGGGACGATCTGCGCCGCGCCGCCGCCATCCTCAACGCGGGCAAGAAGGTCGCGATCCTCGCGGGGGCCGGGGCGCTTGGGGCGACCGACGAACTGATCGCGGTCGCCGACGCGCTCGGCGCGGGGCTGGCGAAAGCGGTCCTGGGCAAGGCCGCCGCCCCCGACGATCTGCCGTTCGTCACCGGCTCGGCGGGCTGGCTCGGCACCGGGCCGAGCAACACGATGTTGAAAGAGTGCGACACCCTCCTGCTGATCGGCACGACCTTCCCGTACACCGAGTTCTTGCCCGAGGAAGGGCAGGCGCGCGGCGTGCAGATCGAGCTCGATCCGGGCCGACTGAGCATCCGCTACCCGGTCGAAGTCAACCTGGTCGGCGATAGCGCGGAGACGCTGCGGGCGCTCCTGCCGCTGCTCGAACGGAAGACCGACCGCGCCTGGCGCGACCGGATCGAGCGCGGGGTCGCCGACTGGTGGCGGATGATCGACGAGCGCGCCGAGCACCCCGCCGACCCGATCAACCCGCAGCTCTTCTTCCGCGAACTCTCCTCCCGCCTGCCCGATGGCGCGATCCTCAACAGCGACTCGGGGACCTCGACCGTCTGGATGGCGCGCAACATCCGCCTGCGGCGCGGGATGCGCGCCTCGGTGTCGGGCCGACTCGCCTCGATGGGCTCGGGGATACCGTACGCGCTCGCGGCGAAGTTCGCCTTCCCCGATCGCCTGGCGATCGCGCTCGTCGGCGACGGCGCGATGCAGATGAGCGGCTTCAACGCCCTGATCACCGTCGCGAAATACTGGCGGCGCTGGCAGGACCCGCGCCTGATCGTGCTGGTGCTGAACAACCGCGACCTCAATTATGTCACCTGGGAGCAGCGGGCGATGGACGGTGACCCGAAGTTTCCGGCGTCGCAAGACCTGCTCGACATCTCCTTCGCCCGGCACGCCGAGTTGCTCGGACTGCGCGGCATCCGCGTCGAGACGCCGGATCGGGTCGGCGCGGCCTGGGACGAGGCGCTAGCCGCCGATCGCCCGGTCGTGATCGACGCGCTCGTCGATCCGTCGGTCCCGCCGCTGCCGCCGGAACTGACCGAGAAGCAGCAGCAGTCGCTCACCAAGGCGCTGGACGGCGGCGACCCCGACGCGGACGCGGTGCGGGAGATGCTGCGTCGAGAGGGATATAGCCTGACGGCGGGGTGATAGCGGGCGATCGGATAGCCGCAGGCGGTTGAACCCTGTGACCCGGCACAGGGTTCAACCGCCTGCCTATAAATGCCCGCCGCCCTCCCTCATCCACTCCGCCACAATCCCCCCACCAATGCGATAATGCCGCCCGCAGTGAGGGAGGGCGGATGACTGAGAACACAAGAAGCACCATCGAGCAAGAAGTCACGCGGCTAATCGGAGAGTTCCCAGGCGAGGCGGCGTTCTTCGCCCGCAACCTGACGACCGGCGAGGAGGTTGGTTACCGGCCCGATCGCGTCATGCCGACGGCCTCGACGATCAAGCTGCTCATCCTGGCAGAGTTCTTCCGCCAGGCCGACGCGGGGCTGATCGACCCGGAAGAGCCGCTGGCAATCATCCCTGAGGATCGGCGCGGCGGCTCAGGGATCCTCAAAGACCTCTCGCCGACCGTCAGCCTCGGCGCGCGGGATCACGCCACGCTGATGACCGCGCTCTCGGATAACACGTCAACCGCTGTGCTGGTCCGCCGCCTCGGGCGTGACCGCATCCTCGCCTCGGCGCGCGAATGGGGGATGGCCGACACGACGGCCAGCTTCACCGGCACGGAGCGCGAGTACGGATCGAGCACCCCGCGCGACTTCGTCCGGTTGCTGACCCTGATCGACGCCGACGCGATCGGCTCGCCCGCCGCCTGCGCCGCGATCCGCGATGTCCTGGTGACGCAGCAGTACCACGACCAACTCGCGCGCTACCTGCCCTACAGCCCGTACGCCCGCGAAGGGGCGCAACATCGCGGCCCGCTGATCGTGCGCTCCAAGAGTGGTTTCTCCAGCGGAGCCTCGGGTGGTATCCGCACCGACGCCGGACTGATCGAGTTGGGCGGCGTCCGCTACGCGATCTGCACGATGAACAAGGGGAGCGACGATCGCCTCTTCGGACCGGAACACGACGGCGCGATCCTCAACGGGCGCATCTCGCGCCTCGTCTTCGATGCCTGGCAACCAGGAGAGGAAGCCGCAGGGCGATAACGGGACAGCGGCAACGCGACTTGGGCTTGCCGCGCCGTGCCACATAGCGTATCTGGAGGGGATCGATGTACGCGACACTGAACACCGGCGCGATCGGGGTGCGGGCGGATGGCCCGCGCGAGGCGATCGTTGCCGCGCGGATCGGCGGCTTCGCTGGCGTGGAACTGCGCGCACCCGAGGTCGCGGACTTGATCGAGCAGAGTGACGTGGCTACGGTACGCGGGCTCTTCGCGGCGGCGGGAGTGCGCCCCGCTGTCTGGTCGCTGGGGATGAACCTGCGCGACGACGAAGCGACGTGGCAGCGGGGCCTGGAAACACTGCGCCGCTCGGCGGGCGCGATGGCGGCCATCGGCTGCCTGCGCGCGATCCAGGTCATCTTCCCCGGCGACGACGAGCGGGAGTTCGATGAGAACTGGCGTTTCCACGTCGCGCGCCTGGGACCGGTGGCGGCGATCCTCGCCGAGCACGGCTGCGCGCTCGGCCTCGAATTCATCGGCCCGAAGACGCTGCGCGACACGCGCCGCCACCCCTTCGTCCACACCCTCGACGGGGCGCTGGAATTGGGCGCGGCGTTCGGCCCGAACGTCGGGCTGCTGCTCGACTGCTGGCACTGGTACACCGCGCACGACACCCTCGAACGGCTGCGCGCGCTGCGCCCGGAGCAGATCGTCCATGTCCACATCAACGATGCGCCGCTCGACATCCCGATCGACGAGCAGATCGACAACCGCCGCGCCCTGCCCGGCGAGACCGGTGTGATCGACATCGTCGGCTTCCTCGGGGCGCTGCACGCGATCGGCTACGACGGCCCGGTGACCGCCGAACCGTTCAAGCAAGAGTTGCGCGACCTCCCGAGCGACGCCGAGCGCCTGGCACTCGTCAGGGAGTCGATCGGCCTGGTCTTTCGGCAGGCGGGGGTGCCATTAGCCCGAGGCTAGGCGCGACGCGCGATGCGATGGCGGGCATTCACGCTCGATGGCGGTGTTGGTGAGCGGGAGAGGGAGGCCGTGTTGGAGCAGCCCGCGCCGGTACCGCGCACATCCGCGCGGATAATCCTCCTGGATGGGCGTTCCCGCGTGTTGCTATTCAGCGGGAGAATTTCCAGCACGGTCGCTGGCGACACCATGGCCTGGTTCCTACCGGGTGGCGGAGCCGAGGAGGGGGAGCTACTCGCGGCGACCGCCGTGCGCGAACTTTTCGAGGAGACTGGCCTGCGGGCGCACCCGGAGGAATTGCGCGGCCCGGTGGCGGTCAGTCGCGGAGTCTGGAGTGACGGGACGACCACGTATCAGGCCGAGGATTTCGTCTTCGTGCTGCGCATCGCACAGTGGGAGGTTGTGACCGGTGGCTTCACCGCCCTGGAACGTGGGCAGATCGTCGGCCACCGCTGGTGGACCCTTGACGACCTGCAACGGACCGCCGTGTTGGTGTTCCCGCGACTGCTGGATGAACTCGTCGCCCGCCTGATTGCCGGGGATGAGCCAGGCCAACCGATTGAATTACCCTGGAACGCGACATGAGGCCGCATCGGCGCTGATCAACCGGGCCGACAGCTCACCTCAGACCCGCACCCCGGCCACCGACAGCGCCGACTCCAGGATTCGCCGCCCGTCGTCGCCGCCGAGGATCGCCTCGGTCGCGCGCTCGGGGTGCGGCATCAGGCCGACGACGTTCCGCCGCTCGTTGCAGACCCCGGCGATGTGGTTCAGCGAGCCGTTGAAGTTGGTCGCGGGGGTGATCTCACCGGTCGGGTCGCAGTAGCGGAAGATGACCTGGCCGTTCGCCTCGATCCGCGCCAACTCCTCCGGCGCGGCGAAGTAACTCCCCTCGCCGTGTGCGATCGGCAGGTGCAGAACCTCGCCGGCAGTCAGGCCCGAGGTGAATGGCGTGTCAGCCCGCTCGACGCGCACCCTGACCCACTGCGAGCGGAACTCCAGTTCGGCGTTGCGCAGGAGCGAGCCGGGCAACAACTGCGCCTCGGTCAGCACCTGGAAGCCGTTGCAGATCCCCAGCACCGGCCCGCCCGCGCGCGCGAAACGCTCGACCGCGCCCATGATCGGCGAGAATCTGGCGATCGCCCCGGCGCGCAAGTAGTCGCCATAGGCGAAGCCGCCCGGCACGACGACGCAATCGATCCCATCGAGCGACGTCTCGCGATGCCAGATCGCGCGGGTCGGCTGGCCGAGCACCTCGCCGAGCGCGTGCAGGGCATCGTGGTCGCCATTACTCCCCGGAAAGACGATCACGCCGAAATTCATGGTCGCTCCTGCCCCTTCATTTCAGTTCGCCGGCCCAGCTCGCTCGCCGACACACCTAGCTCGCCGGCTCGATAACGCAACGATAGTTCTCGATCACCGTGTTCGCCAGCAGGCGGTCGCTCATCTCCTCGGCCAGCCGCTGGGCCTCCTCGGCGGAGGCGGCACGCAGGCGCACCTGCAAATATTTGCCCGCGCGCACATCCTCGACGCCGCCATACCCCATCGTGTGCAACCCGTCGGCGATCGCCAACCCCTGCGGATCGTTCACGACCGTCTTCAACGTCACGTAAACATGCGCCAGCCAGGTCGCACTGTTACTCTCGCTCATCACGCACCTCGAAAATTAACAGGAGACACGGAGACACGGAGGGGGCGGGGAGGAATGACGAAATAGATATATCCATTCTCTCCCGGCCCTCTCCGCGTCTCCGTGTCTCCTGTAACCGTGCCCTCATCGTGACAACACCCGCCCGGTCAGGCGCTCGTAGGCGATGTGGTATTTAGCGGACATCCGCTCGACGACCTCGGTGGGCAAGGTCGGGGCGGGCGGCTCGCGGTCCCAGCCGGTCGCGAGGAGCCAGTCGCGCAGCGGCTGCTTGTCGAGGCTGTCCTGCGGGCGGCCCGGCTCCCAGCGGTCGGCCTCCCAGAAGCGCGAACTGTCGGGCGTCAGCAGCTCGTCGATCAGGATCGGCGTGCCATCGAGGAGCCCGAACTCCAGCTTGGTGTCGGCGATGATGATCCCGCGCGGCGCGGCATACTCGACCGCCGCCCCGTAGACCGCCCGCGTCAGGCGCTCCAACTCGGCGGTGAGCGGCGCGCCGACCAACTCGGCCATCCGCCCGACGCTGATATTCTCGTCATGCCCCTCGTCGGCCTTCATCGCCGGGGTGAAGATCGGCGCGGGGAGCCGCGCGCTCTCGGCCAGGCCGGGTGGCAACGGCTGGCCGCAGACCGTCCCCGCGCGCTCATACTCGACCCAGGCCGAGCCGGAGAGATAGCCGCGCACGACGCACTCGATGTCCACGCGCTCCGCCTTGCGTACCAGCACCGCCCGCCCGCGCAGCAGGTCGGCGTGCTCCCGCAACTCCGCCGGGAAGTCGGCGGGGTCGGTGGCGAGCAGGTGGTTCCGCACGATCCCGGTGGTGCGCGCGAACCAGAAGTTCGACAACTGCGTCAGGACCGTCCCCTTGCCGGGGATACCGTTCGGCATGATCACGTCGAACGCCGAGACGCGGTCGGACGACACCATCAGCAGCCGATCGCCGAGATCGAACGTGTCGCGCACCTTGCCCCGCCGGAAGAGCGGCACCCCCGGCAAATCGATCCGCAGCAGCGGCTCGGTCATCGGACCTCCAAACTACGAGGAATGAGGGTTAACCGCAGAGACGCAGAGACGCGGAGGACCGCAGAGACGAAAATGGGGGGACGGAGAAAACGGTGGTGTAACAACACCATAATGATCGTCTCCACTCGTTCTCTCTTCGTCCTCTCCCTGCGGCCCTCCGCGTCTCTGCGTCTCTGCGGTAAACGTCCTTCTTCACTTGCCCGCGACGCCCGCACGCTCAGGTTGCGCCGCCGCGTCCTCGCGCGGGAGGAGGCCGACGCGGCGGAACGCCTCATCGACGAAGCGCAGGTGATAGGCGGGCTCGAAGAGTGCGCGCAGGTGCTCACCCGACAGGCGCTCGGTCACGATCGGCTCGGCAGCGAGGAGATCGAGAAGCGGCGTCCCCTCGTCCCAGGCGCGCATCGCCGCCCGCTGCACGATCTTGTAGGCCACCTGGCGGTCCATCCCGCCCTCGGTCAGCGCCAGCAGGACGCGCTGCGAGTAGACGATCCCCTGCGTCGAGTCGAGGTTGCGCTGCATCCGCGCCGGGTAGACATCGAGGCCGCGCACCACCCGCTCGGTCAGCCCGAGCAGATAGTCGAGCAGGATGCAGGCGTCGGGGAAGATCACCCGCTCGGCGGACGAATTGGAGATGTCGCGCTCGTGCCAGAGCGGCACCGTCTCCAGCGCCGTGACGGCGTGGCCGCGAATGACGCGCGCCAGGCCGCTGATCCGCTCGACCAGCACCGGATTCCGCTTGTGCGGCATCGCTGAGGAACCTTGCTGGCCCGCGCCGAACGGCTCGGCCACCTCGCCGACCTCCGTCCGCTGGAGGTGGCGGATCTCGGTGGCGAAGCGGTCGAGCGACGAGGCGATCACGGCGAGGGTCGCGATGAATGCCGCGTGGCGGTCACGACCGATGATCTGCGTCGAGACCGGGTCGGGGCGCAGGCCGAGTCGGGCGCAAACCCGCTCCTCGACGCTCGGCGGCACATTGGCGTGGGTGCCGACCGCGCCGGAGATCGCGCCGACCGCCATCTCCTCGCGGCAGGCGAGGAGGCGCGTGCGGGCGCGGGTCAGTTCGTCGTACCACCCGGCCAGCTTCAGACCGAAGGTCAGCGGCTCGGCGTGGATGCCGTGCGTGCGCCCGATTTGCGGCGTGTCCTTGTGCCGCAACGCCAGCGCGCCGACCGCCTCGCGGGTCGAGTCGATGTTCCCCAGCAGGAGATCGGTCGCTTCGAGGACTTGCAGGCTCAGCGCGGTGTCGATCACGTCGGAGGAGGTCAGGCCGAGGTGGATCCAGCGGGCATCCGGCCCGACCGTCTCCCCGGCGGCGCGGAGAAAGGCGATCACGTCGTGCTCGGTCTCGCGCTCGATCTCCTGCATCCGGGCGAGATCGACCGTGGCCGCGCGGATCGCGGGCAGCGCCTCGGCGGGGACAACCCCTTCCTCGGCCCAGGCTTCGCAGACGGCGATCTCGACCTTCAGCCAGAGGGCGATCTTGCGCTCCTCGCTCCAGATCGCGCCCATCGCCGGGCGGGTGTACTTCTCGATCATCCCCATCGCTCCGCGTCCGTACAACGTCTCGCGCCACTGTGCTCGACGCGGCGATTGTACCACAGGGTACTGCCGACACTAACCCGGCAAGGTGCCGATTACCCGCCGAGACGCCCGAAGAGCAGCGAGGACTGGCGGCGCTCGGGTGCCCCCTGGGGAGCGGCGCGCAACCGCCAGGCGGCGAGCCCCACGCCGACCCAGAGCGCCAGCAGGCCATACGCCTTGTAGGTGAGCAGGAGCCGGATCGGGCCGTCGTGCGTCGCGCCGCGCCAGACGTCGCGCTCCGAGCCGAGGACGATCAGCACGGTGGCGATAGCGAAGAGGGCGAAGCGCGCCCGCGAGGGGGTGCCGTTGGCGAGGGCGATCGCGAGGACCGCGAGCGGCAATAACGCCCAGGCGGCGTAGTGCGCCCAGGCGGTCGGGATGATCAGCAGCGCCGCCGGGATCGGCAGGACGAAGCGGAGGGCCGTCGCCAGTTCACCGTCCCCGCGCCGCCAGATGATGAGCGCCGTGATCGAGACGATCGCCACCGCTAGCGCATCGGCGATAATGCGAGTCAGCGCCACCGGGTAGGTTGCGCCGACACCGTTCCCCGGCAAGCTGGTGGTGAGGAGACGCCCGATCAGCGCGTAGAGGGTCTGGTTCTCAGCGTAGAGGGTGCCGCCGCCGACCGCCGGCAGCACCGCCGTCGCGAAGATCCAGCTATTGCGCGGCCCGGCCAGGAGCGCGCCGAGCACCACAGCCACCGCCCCGCCGAGCGCGCACCCCCCAATGACCCGCCAGCGTCGCGCGAGGAGCGGCACGAGCAGCAGCAGCGCCGGGTAGAACTTCAGCGCGATCGGCAGGGCCAGGAGCGCGCCGACGACCCAATCGCGGTCGCGGCGCGCGGTGTAGAAGATCAGCGCGGCGAGGCTGAGATTGAGGAAGAGGGCGTCCCACTGGCCGAGCGCCAGGCTATCGCGGCTCGGCGTGCTGACGAACCAGAGGATCGTCAGGCCGAGCGCGAGCGGGTCGCGCGGCGTCAGGCGAAAATGCTTCAGCAGCGTCCAGAGGGTCGCGACGTAGAGGCCGACATTGATCAAGCGCCAGGCATTCAACGCCACGCCGTAGGGGAGCAGCGTCCACGGCACGAACAGCCCCGCGCCGATCGGGGCGTGGCGGTAGACGACGATCGTCCCCGGATCGCGAGCGATCCCGCCGAGCTCGTAGATGGTTCCCCACTCGCGCGCCGCGAGCGCTGCGGTGTAGAAGACGCGAAAGTCATAACTATTCGCCGGGGAATCGGCGGGCAGCCACCCCAGCACGAACCAGGCGAAGCGCCCGATCGCCACGACCGCCCCGAATCCGGCCAAGAAATGCAGCGCCACACACACACGGCGCGGCCAGGCGCGCGCACCGCCGAACGCGAGCGCGAACGCGGCGACCGCGCCGAGGCAACCGAGCAGGAGCAGGATGTCCATCAGGATAATTATCAGTGACAGAATCAGTCTCCTGCAATATCCTATTTGGACTCTCATGAAATTGTGCTATATTATTGATACGTACGTACGGTTTCTATATCTACAGCAGATGCCGACAGTATTTCTCGTATGGAGGTTCTGAACATTATGGTTGTTTACACAATCCATCCCCCCAAAGACAACCCAATTGAAACTGCTGTAAATGCTTCGCCCCCTCTTGATAATCCTGCGGCTATGCAGCCAACCATTTACCGAGCAACGGATCCCAGGGGGTTTGGTGTAGCTGAGGACTACCAAGCGTTCTTGATAGGAGAAGAGGCATCGGGCGTCCAATATCCTGACACCAGTTACCTACCAATTGATCACATCTGGCAAGGCGACGCGCGTAATTTACTTGCACGGGTACAGCCCGAGTCGGTGAACCTAAGTTTTTGGCCCCCCCGTATTTCGTAGGGAAATCTTATGAAAGAGATTTGACTTTCGCTGATTGGAAAGAGCTCCTGCGTGTTGTCATCGGTCATCACGCGAAATTACTGACGCCTGGTGGTTTCCTGGTCATTAATATCGCCGATATTCTCGCGTTTGCTGATTCTGAAATGCCAAGGATTCAAGCAGATACATTGAGTCGTAAACTTCAGATCACTCGCGAGGATGTCCTTGAAGCACAACGTCTCCATCCAACTCTTAGCCGATATCAGCTTGCGGCGCTCTTAGGGGTCAGTGAGCAGACGATTGATCGGCGACTCAATGGCAACAACATTCGCGGTGGCAAATATGTTACCCAAACTAGGGTTAAGCTCGTCGGGGGCATGCTTGAGGAGTGGGCTCACGAAGCAGGGCTCTACCTTTATGATCGTCGCGTCTGGGTAAAAGATCCTTGCTGGGAAAATAGTAGGTGGCATAGTTTGTCTTATCGTGCCGTTGATGAATTTGAGCACTTATTCATCTTTTGGCGGCCTGGTACTACCAAAGTCGATCGCCAAAGGTTAACGAACAAAGAGTGGAGCGAATGGGGCTCACGGGCAGTATGGAACCTCCCATCTGTTCGCGCCAATTCGGATCACCCGGCAATGTTTCCAGTAGAGCTTGCGCGCAGGGTTATCCGACTGTTTTCGGGCGTTGGCGATCTTGTGCTCGATCCTTTTGTCGGAAGTGGCACAACCGCAGTAGCCTCTCTTCAAGAGGCACGTCATTACATCGGGGTTGAGCTAACGGAAGAGTATGTGCGCCTCGCTCGCAAGAATTGCCGAGAGGCATATCAGCAATTGCTACTACCTGGAGTTCAAAATGAGCATTGATCCACACCAGCTTCAGTACGATTTAGACCGCTTGGAAGAAATAGAGAAGGCAACACTGCGTATGGTTACGCAGGCTATATTCGATTTTCGTCAAGAAGCTGCAGAAATTTTCGGTTTAGAGAAAGATCTTGTTGGTGATATCGGTGAGGACTTGACCCGTGAAGCACTTGACCGCATGGGTACGTCCCGGTTGCGAATTCGCTTAATTGGGAAGATCGATTACAAACAAGCACGATACTTGTTCCATCCCGCTTATTCGATTCGACAAGCGTTGTTTGTTGACTCAAAGGCCGAGACAATGGCTGATGATCGAACAGCGACTATACAAACAACACAAACGTCAGATTCGCTTCGTCAATAAATCGATCGAAGTGGATGAAGAAGGGCAACTTGCCCCTATCATTGATCGAGAGGGCATAAGTTTCCTCACAACCAACATTTTTGTCAAGTATGGGTATCACACTGTTCCAGCTAATCAACTAGCAAGCATCAAGGTCATTGCTCTACCTAATGGTTTGCTACAAAACCGCTATAATCCTAATGCATACGATACTACCTAATGCATACGATACTATTTGGGGTGTGGGTCGCCATTCACCTAAGAGGAGCGAAGCATTCCGCGCACGCCTTTTATTCAGCCAACTAGCAGCAAGACAGCTTGGAGAGTGCAGCATATTACTCCATCTGATATGTCACTAAACTGGAGTGATTAATGTAGTTGTACCATAGTGTCAAATATTCACCTACCCCGCGAACGGCGCGACCTGCTCCTCCGGGTCAACCCCATCGAAGCGATCGAGATTGAGGGCATCGAGCGGGATCGAGGGCGCGCCCTCGACGATCAGTTCGGCGATCACCTGGCCGATCGCGGGCGAGAGTTGGAAGCCGTGGCCGGAGAAGCCAGCGGCGACGACCAGCCCATCCAGGCCGCGCACGGGGCCGAGGATCGGCACGTCGTCGGCGGCGCGGGCCTCGATCCCGACCCAGGCATCGGCGAGGCCGACAGTCGAGGAGATCGGGACGATCGCCGCCGCCGTGAGGGCGCTCCCCCAGACACTCGCGACGCGCGGCGTCCCGCGACTGTCGTCGAGGCTCCAATCGCCCGGCCAGCCGCCGCCGATCAGGAAATTCCCCGCCGGGAGTTGCTTAAAACTGATCTGCCGCCCGACGCAGCCGACGACCTGATCGAGGCAGGGCGGGGAGGGCGCGGTGAGGAGCATTTGCAGCCCCATCGGCGCGAGCGGGAGATCGACGCCCGCCCCGGCGGCGAGGGTCTTGCTCCACGCCCCGGCGGCGAGGATCGTCAGGTCGGCCCCGAGCGGGCCGTCGTCGGTGAGGACGCCGACCACGCGCCCGCCCTCGACCGCGAGGCCATGCACGGTGATGCCAATCCGAATCTCCGCCCCGGCGCGGGCGGCGGCGGCGGCGAATGCGCGCGTCGTCAGCGCGGGATCGGCGTGGCCGTCGTCGGGGGTGTAGCTGCCGGCGAGGAGGTGGGGGGAGACGGCGGGCGCGAGTTCGCGCAACTCGACGCCCTCCACCAGGGCGATATTCAATCCGGCGGCGCGCTGGCGCTCGATCGCGGCGAGCAGGTTCGGGCGGTCTTCCTCGCGCTCGATCAGGGAGAGGTGGCCCCCTCGCCGGTAGTGGATGTCGGCGGCGAGTTCTTCTTCAAGGGTCGCCCAGCGCTCGCAGGCGCGGATCGCCAGCGGCAATTCGCGCGGGTCGCGCCCCTGCTGGCGCACGCCGCCCGCACTCGCGCCCGAGGCCGCCGCCGCGATCGTCCGCTTTTCCAGCAGGACGACCCGCACACCGGCCAGCGCGAGATGGTAGGCGATCGAGGAGCCGATCACGCCACCGCCGACGACGATCACCTCCGCCACGTTGCCTCGCCCGCCCACGCCATACCCCTTCCGCGCGCCAATCGTCGGGAGCCATGATAGCAAAACGGTGGCGGGAGGATGGCGACGGGGGTGATTCGACGGCGGGGGGCGGCGTCCGGCGGGGGCCGCTCAGCGGCGCAGCAAACCGATCGACATGTAGCGGCTGACGACCAGCGCGAAGATGATCAGCGCGACGCAGCAGATGACACCGGCGATCAGCCAGAGGCGATCACGCTCGCGCCGTCGTTGCAGCGCCACCTCGATGGCCGGATCGGGCGAGATATCGGGGAGGAAGTCGAGCGCCCCGCGCGGGCCGGACACCGCATCGGTGCTGTCCTCCACCTCGCGCGCACGGGCGATGATCGCCGCCGCCGCCGCATCGACCTCGGCCTCGCTCATCACATGCTGGCGCTGGCGGATACGGTCGACGAACCCACCAGAGACGCGAGGGGCGACGATAACCGGGGGCGGCAACGCCGACGCGGCGATCATCGGAGTGGCTGGAGCGCCCCCGGTCTCAGCGCGGAGCGGCGGCGCAATGGTCGGCAAGAATGTCTCACCGGCGGGAGCGCCCGTATCAGCGGCGAGCAGCGCACCGCAGTTGGCACAATAGACCGTCGCCGAGGCATAAGGGATCGCGCACGCGCCGCACCAGATGACGGTGCCCGCCGCGTTCGATTCCGGGCGCTCCCCTGGCTCCGAGTGTTCCGATCGATCCTGCATCCGCCCTCGCGAGTACCCGGCGCGTGCGGCAAAGCGCACAGCAGCAGCGTGATCCGACCCTTTAAGTATGGCACGCGGGTGCGGTGGCGCAATGGCCTATTGGTATGGGGAGCGGGGGAGTCGGTAGTCGGTCGAGGGACGGAACAGGAGGCCCGGAGAGGGCGGGGAGGGGGGGAATGCGGTGGATGATGGGCGGTGCGGTCGGGCGTAGGGGTGTATGGCATACGCCCGCACGTCGGCCTCCCGCCAACGTCTGTGGACATCCCTGGCATGGGTTGGGCGTATGCCATACGCCCCTACATTGCCCGCTGACCGCCACCGCCCTCAGATGATCCCGTATGGCACATGATGCGTGTTATCTCGACCGAAGCCGGGGTAAGTGCGGGTCTTGAGGACGCGCCCGACGCGATTGAAGAAGCGGTCGATCTCCGCCTTGGCCAGCAACGGTTCGAGCTCGGCGCGCAGGGCGGCGACCGCGTCAGGATCGCTGAAGCGACGGTCGAGATCGCCCAGGAGTTTGTCGGGGATCGGCTGGCCGGTGTAATCCCAGATCACCGTGCGGAGTTTCGGCTGCGTGTTGAAGGTCAGGCCATGGTCGATCCCGTAGACCTTCCCATCCTTGCCCTTGAAGAGATGCCCGCCTTTGCGGTCGGCGTTGTTAACGATCAGATCGAACAGCGCCATCCGCCGGAGATCGTCGCCGTGCGTCTCGCGCAGGGAGAAGTAGTGGGTCTCCTCCTCCGGCTCGATGTACAACTGCACCGTGCCGACACCGTATGGCCCATCCTCGCGGATGATCGTCTCGGGGACGAGATCCCAGCCGAGCCAATTGCTGAGGCGATAGGCGGCGTACTCGCGCCGATAGAGGGTACCATCGGGGAAGTCCCAGAGGGGTGCCTCGCCCTGGCGCGGCTTGTAGATGCCGATCGTGCGCGGCTCCCCTTCCCCGTCGGCGAGGGCGACCAGGAAGGTATAGTTCGAGCCCCACGGCACGACCTCATAGGCGGTGATCTCGCCGCAGCGCAGCAGTGTCGAGCGTTCTGGGAGCGGCGGCTGCTCCCGCGCGCCGAGCTCGCGCCAGAAGGCATCGCCCGATTGCACGGCGGTCGGTATCTTGGCCTGGCGGAAGCGTCGTAGCATCGCTGCCCCTCACTACCTTCGCGATGAGAATGCCGCAGCGCGCGACCATACTGAGCTGTCGCCGCGTCCCCCTGCGCGCGTCCCCCCGGCACCATTGAGTATAGCGGGCGGCATCGGCAGGGGGCAAGGCGAGCGGCGGCGACCGCCTCGGGCGAATCGTCCAACACCATGCCGGTCCCCATTTGCGATACTACCCCGACAGTCGGCAAGCGCCACCCAGGGCAATACCGCCATTCATCATGCAGAGGGAGGACCGATGTCCACGACACGAGAATACGACGCCATCATCATCGGCGCCGGCCAGGCCGGTGGCCCGCTCGCCTCGGCGCTCGCCGGGGCGGGGCGGCGGGTCGCGATCATCGAGCGCGCGGCGGTCGGCGGCACCTGCGTCAACGTCGGCTGTACCCCCACCAAGACGATGATCGCCAGCGGGCGCGTCGCCCACCTGGCGCGGCGCGGGGCCGACTATGGTGTGCAGACCGGCCCGATCGCGATCGACCAGCCGAAGATCAGGGAGCGCAAGCAGGCGATCGTCGCGAGTTTTAACGGCGGCAGCGAGAGCGCGCTGACCGGCACGGACTGCGTGGAACTGCTGCACGGCGAGGCGTCGTTCAGCGGGCCGAAGGCGGTCGTGGTGCAGCTCAACGACGGCGGCGAGGCGCGACTGCGATCCGATCTAATCGTGATCAACGCGGGCGAGCGCCCATCCCGCCCACAGTTGCCGGGGATCGATACGGTGCCCTACCTCGACTCGACCTCGATCATGGAACTCGACCGGACCCCCGACCATCTGCTCGTCCTCGGCGGCGGCTATATCGGGCTGGAATTCGGCCAACTCTTCCGCCGCCTCGGGAGCGTGGTGACGATCGTGCAGCGCGGCGCGCGGCTGCTGGCGCGCGAGGACGCCGACGTGGCCGAGGCGGTCGCCGACATCTTGCGCGAGGATGGGATCGAAGTGCTCACCGAGACGGCGGCGACGGCCGTGGCGCGGGACGGCGACGGGGTCGCGCTGACCGTGCGCGGGCCGGGGGGCGAGCGGACGATTCGCGGCTCGCACCTCCTCGCCGCCGCAGGGCGGACGCCGAACAGCGACAGTCTCAACCTGTCAGCGGCGGGGATCGCCACCGATAAACGCGGCTACATCACCGTGGACGAGCGGCTGGCGACGAATGTGCCGGGCGTCTACGCGGTCGGCGACATCAAGGGCGGCCCGGCCTTCACGCACATCTCCTACGACGACTTCCGCATCCTGCGCACGAATCTCATCGGCGGGGGCGGGGCGACGACGACCGACCGCTTCGTCCCCTACACCGTCTTCATCGACCCGCAACTTGGGCGCGTCGGCCTCGGCGAGGAAGAGGCGCGGGAAGGGGGTCGCGCGGTGCGCGTGGCGAAGATGCCGATGAGTTCGGTCGCCCGCGCGCTGGAAGTCGATGAGACGCGCGGTTTCATGAAGGTGTTGATCGATCGGTCGAGCGATCAGATCATCGGGGCGACGATCCTGGGGCTCGAAGGGGGCGAGATTATGTCGATGCTCCAGATCGCGATGATGGGCAAGCTGCCCTACACCGCGCTGCGCGACGCCACGTTCGCCCACCCCACGCTGGCGGAGTCGCTGAACAACCTGTTCGGCAGCGTGGAGTAAAGCCGTGGCCCCGCCCCACAGCGGGGCGGGGCCACCGGAGTGCCGAGACGGCTATCGCGCCGTGAGGTCGAGGTCAAAATCGCGCTGCGCCATGCTGGCGATGAAGTCATAGGGATACGGCAGCACGAGCGCGCTCGCCTCGTCGAGGCGCTGACGTTGCACTGCGGTCAGCGCGAACTCAACCGCCCCCAAGTTATCGTTCAATTGCTCGATCGTCCGCACGCCGATGATCGGCGCGGTGATCGCCGAGCCTTCCAGGACCCACCGGAGCCCGACCTGCGACGGCGAGCGCCCGACCTCCTTCGCCACCGCGAGCAGCGCGTCGATCACCGCGAAGGTATAGTCGTTGTTGTTCGCTTTCCAGCTTGTGCCGTCTTCCTGGTCCCCGACGCGGGTCCCGATCGGGGGCTCGGCCATCCCCCGGTGATACTTGCCGGTCAGCCAGCCGCCGCGCAAGGGGCTCCAGGGGATCACCCCGATCCCCTCGTCCCGGCAAAGCGGCAGCAACTCCCACTCGGTCTGGCGACAGAGCAGGCTGTACTGCGGCTGGAGGCAGGTGTACGGCTCCCAGCCGTTGCGGCGGCTGGTGTCGATCGCCCGCTGCAACTGCCAGCCGGTGTGGTTGCTCGCGCCGATGTAGCGCACCAACCCCTCGCGAACCAGATCATTCAGCGTGGACAGGGTCTCTTCGAGCGGCGTCACCGGATCCCAGCAATGGGTCTGGTACAGATCGATATAGTCGGTCTTCAGCCGCTGGAGGCTCGCCGTGACCGCCGTGCGAATCTGTTTGCGCCCGAGGCCGACCTCATTCGGGCCATCGCCCATCGGGAAGCGCACCTTGGTGGCGACGACATAGGCATCGCGCGCCTTGCCCTGCAACCAGCGCCCGACAACTTCCTCCGACGCGCCGCGCCCGTAGACGTTGGCCGTGTCGATGAAATTGCCGCCCGCCGCGACGAACCGATCGAGGATCGCGTGGCTGGTCGCCTCGTCGGCCTCGCGCGCGAACGTCATCGTGCCGAGGCACAGCGCGCTCACCTTCAGCCCGGTCTTCCCGAGATAGCGATACTCCATCGTATATCCCCCCTTTGGCACGTACCATCGCCCATCTGTCATCGCCCATCGGCCTTCCAGGCGGGAGGACGCGGACTATCCAGCGACGCTGCTGGTCTGACCAGTATACCCTGCTGTTAGCTCAAGGGTCGTTCCCAGAAGGCGGCAGGCGGCTGAAGCCGCGCCTCGCGGGCCTCCACTCGCACACAAGCTCTGCCCCTCACCCTCCCTTGTAGGGGAGGGTCGCCGCCGGGGCGGCGGGGAGAGGTCATCCTCTCCCCGCTCAGCGCGGCGCATCCGGCGCGAAGACGGCGGCAAGGACGGGGCTGGTGAACCCGCTGGCGAGGCAGTCCATGTAGATCGTGTCCCAGAACTTCCCGCCCATCCGCTGCGACTGCCGACGGCGCCCGAACTCGCGATACCCGGCCTTCTCGTAGGCGCGGCGTCCGGCCAGGTTATACTCGTGGACGCGCAAGAAGACGGAGTGCAGGCCGAGGGCGGTGAAGGCATAGTCGAGGATCAGCCGTGCGACCTCGGTGCCGTACCCCCTGCCCCGCCCCTCGGCCTCGCCGATCAGGATGCCGAACTCGGCGGTGCGGCTGCGCCAGTCGAGCCCCATCAGGCTGGTATTGCCGATCGGCCTCCCCGTCGCGCGCTCGTAGATCGTGAAGGGGAAGATTTCTTCGGCCTTCGCCGCGCGCTCGAACCACCCCTCCTCGCGCTCCATCGTCATCGGGATCGGCGGGGTGCCGAGGGTGCGCACCACCGCAAAATCGTTCATCCACCGCTGGTAGATCGGCAGCAGATCGCGCCGCAACGGCCCCAGCGCCACCAACTCTCCGACGATATTCATCACGGGCTCTTCGCTCATCGTGTCCATTGCATCTCTCCCTCCATTCGCTCCGCCCGTAGTCTACAATGCGCGTCAACCGGCCCCACCGCCGACCTCACCATTCACCGACTACCAGCAGCCGTACAGATAGGCGCGCGCTCTCGCCCCACCGAACGCGCGTGCTATACTCTGCCGCCACAGTGTCCGTACGAGCGATGAGGGCGAGGGTGAGCGCCGGGTATCCGAGTCTCAGTGAAAAAGTAAAGGGCTTCCTGCTGGCGCGGGGTGGGGCGGTCGATGAGGACGCGCTGATCGGCCACGTCTTCGGCTCGTCCGGCTCGCCCGCCCTCTGGCGCTCGCTGCTCAGGCAACTGCTGCTCGCACCCGAGGGCGAGCCGACCTTCGAGCAACTGGCCGACGGCTCCTGGCAGTTGGCCGGCGCGCGCCTCAAGCCGCCCGGTGACCGGGGCCTGGCCGACCTCGACTACGTCGTCTTCGATGCGGAGACGACCGGGCTGAAGCCGTACAGCCAGCGGATCATCGAGGTCGCGGCGATCCGCTACCGTGGTGGGCGCGAGGATGAGGTGTTCAGCACGCTGGTGCAGCCCGAGCGCTCGCTCCCCGGACAGATCGTCTCCCTGACGCGGATCACCGACGATCTCCTGACCGACGCGCCACTGTTCGCGGCAATCGCCGATCCGCTCGTCCGCTTCCTGGGCGACGACCTGATCGTCGGCCATAACATTTCGTTCGACCTCGCCTTCCTCGACGCCGAACTGCGCCGCGCGGCGCGCCCGGTCATCCTCAACGCCCGCCTCGACACCCTCGCGGTCGCGCAGCGGATTCTCAGCGGGCAACGGCGCTGGAATCTCGACGCCGTGGCGCGGGCCTTGGGGCTGCGCGTGGCCGGCAATCGGCACCGCGCCGAGGCCGATGTGCGCCTCACGGCGGCGGTCCTCGCCGCCCTCCTGCAGCGCGCCCCCGAGCGCGGCTTGCACTCGCTCGACGCCCTCATGGGCGTCGGCGGGGCGCGCGGGACCGCCTACGCGGGCGAGAATACACAGTCATCGGTCGGGCGCGGGCGGGCGGTGATGGACCCCGCCTGGCTCGGCGAGATCCCCCACCTCCCCGGCTGCTACCTGATGCGCGACGCGCGCGACACGATCATCTACGTCGGCAAGGCGAAGGACCTGCGCAACCGGGTCGGGTCGTACTACTCCCAGACCCTCGGCGAGACGAAGAAGCCGGGGCTGCTGGAGTCGATCGCGCGGATCGAGACGATCGTCGTCGGGTCGGAGTTGGAGGCGCTGCTCCTCGAATCGCAACTCATCCGCCGCCACACCCCGCGCTACAACGTCCAGGGCCGGCGCTACGAGCAATACCCCTATATCAAGGTCGATCTCGCCGACGCCTGGCCGCGCGTCCGCCGCACCCGCCGCCGGATCGATGACGGCGCGGCCTACTTCGGGCCGTTCCGCAACCCACGCGCCGTCCGCCGCGCGCTCGACACGATCACCGACGTGCTGCCGATCCGCACCTGCCGCCCCCGCGCCCGCACACCCGAGGTGCGCTGGCCGGCCTGCATGCGCCTCACCCTCGGCCAATGCCTCGGCCCCTGCGTCGGCAAGACAACGCGCGAGGAATATGGCGCGATCATCGCCGATCTGCTGCGCTTCCTGTCCGGCGACGCGCAGATCATGATCGACCGCGTGCAGGCGCAGCGGCTCGCGCTGCAAGGGCGCGGCTACTCGGACAGGGCGGCGCAACTCGAAGGGGCGCAACGCCATCTCGCCGCGATCGCCCGCGAAGGCGCGCTGATCGCCACGGCGGCGCGGACCGACGACTTGATCCTCGTCCTCCCGGCGGTCGAGGCCGACGCGCTCGAAGTCTTGCTGCTCGTGCGCGGGCGACTCTGGGCGCGGACCCATGTGGGGCGCGCGGAGGGTTGTGGCGAGGTCGCGGAGCGCCTGCGCCGCTCCTGGGCACGCGCCCACGCCGAGGAGTTGCCGCCGACCGACCACGAGACGATCGACGAGACGGCCCTGCTCGGCGGCTGGCTGCGCCGTCACCCGCACGACCTCACGACCTTCGGGTTGCCGGACACCGACGCGTCGGCCGCCTGGGAAGCGCTCGCGAGCGCGATCCTGTGCGCCGAGCCGCAGCGCGACGACTGGGAACCGGCGGATCAGGCCGAAGACGACGAGGAACCGTTCGAGGAGGAAGAGGGGGCGCTGGACGAGGAAGAGGCCGACGAACTGATCGTGCTGTGATAGGCGCGGAGGGGCGGTCAGCCCTGCTCCCACGCTCCTCGGTAATCCTCGATATAGCGCCGCAATGAGGTCGGCGGGCGACCGAGGAGGCGGGGGAGGTCGTCGGTCACGGCGGCGGCGAGGCCGAGTCGCGCGGTCGTGTAGAGGGCGATCGTCAGCAGGACGAACGGCCAGGGGTGGCCCTGGGCGCGCATGTGGCGCGCGTAGGCGAGCGGCGAGGGATCGCGGTAGACGATGGGGCGACCGAGCACGGCGGTGAACTGGCGGGCGACCTCGGAATAACTGAGCGCCCGCGCGCCGGTCAGGGGATAGCCGCGCCCCTCATGCCCCCCCTCGGTCAGCGCCAGCGCCCCCACCGCCGCGATGTCGCGCACGTCGATGAAGCTGGTCTTGCCCGCCCCGGCGGGCACCATAATCTCGCCGCGCCGCAGGTCCTCGCGGTGGATAGTGTCGAGATTCTGCATGAAGTAGCTGGCTTGCAGGGAGGTCCAGGCCATGCCAGATTCGCGCAGCAACCGCTCGATCCGGTGATGCGGCACGATCGGGTTGCGCTCCACGCCGAGGAGGGAGAGGAAGACGACGTGCCGGACGCCCGCCCGCCGCGCCGCGTCGATCGCCGGAGCGATCACGCGGCGCACGTCGGCGATGTCGGGCGGGCGGATGAGGAAGAGGCGGTCCACGCCAGCGAACGCGCCGTAGGTTTCCGGGCGCGCGAAGTCGAACGGCGCATACTCCACCCCGGCACCGAACCGTCGGCGCGCCCGCTCGGTATCCCGCACCGCCGCGACGACGCGCGCATCCCGACCGCGCAACTGGTCGATCAGCGCCGCGCCGACATTGCCGGTCGCGCCGGTCACCAGGATCGTCCGCGCCATGTCGTCCTCCGGCCGGTACTCGCTAGTCGGGGGTGATGCGGATAGCCACGAACCCACGCTCGCGTGCGCGCTGGAGATCGGCCTGGAGCGGCTGGTCATCCGACCCGAGGCCGACCCCGATGATCTGGCCGAAGCCCGGCTCGGCGCGCACCATCCGCCCGAGCGCATCGGCCACCCCGACCTCGCCCTCGATCAACTCGGCGGCACCCGTGCGTCGCTTGCCGCCAAGCCAGAAGGCGACGCGCGCACCGCCGCGCAAGTTCGCTTTCCAGCGGCTTTGAGTGCTGAGGAGGAGCGTGCTGCCGTCGGCCACGTAAGCGACCGGTATGCGGAACCGCTTACCGCTCTTGCGCCCGGCGAACTCGAGCAGCATCAGCCGCTTGCTGATCGGGCTGTGCAGCGGCGAGCGGAGGAGCCGCCCGAGGATCGGGTTGATCACTTTGTACGCCGCGTCGGGCGGGCATCGCCGCGCCTGGGTCACCGCCGTCTCGGCCATCGCGCACCTCGTAGACTCTTCTTATCATCGGCTCATGTCCGGGCTGCCGCGCCCACGGTCGAAGCCGCGTCGTGCGCATATCAGCGTGGATAGCTGTAGCTCGCGATCGATACGCACGCGGCACGCCACCGGGGAGGATCGGCATTTCGACCGGTTGCCGTTGCCCATGCGCGACAACTCTGACGGCGTGTCGCGAGAGGGGTGCGGGGATCGCGATCCCCGCACCCCTCCCTTACCCAAACAGGCCGCGACATCTCCAGCGGTCGCCCGCCTCTGCAGGATGCTTTAGCCTTGCGCCAACACCTTCTCCGGCTCAATGTAGCAGATGACGCGGGTCTCGGCGGGGTTGCGGAAGGGGTACGTCTCGGCGCCGATATACTTCTTGGCGAGCGCATCGATATGGGCGTCGCCGCCCTCGGCGCTGATCTTGGCAACGGTGCCGCGCACCTCGATATACCGCTGGGGATTCTCGGGGTCGAGGAGCATCGCCGTCACCTGCGGTCGCTCCTCCATATTCTTGTGCTTCTGGCGACCGGCGGCGGTGTTGATACGGATATGGGTGCCGTCGAAGTCCCCCCACACCGGCGTCACCTGGGGCTGGCCGCCCGGCATGACCGTCGCCAGGCTCACCAGCACGGGGCGCTCGAACAGGTCGCGATATTGCTCGGGGATCGTTGCCATGCTACTTCCTCCTCGTCTTCACCCGCGCGACAATAGGGCGCGCGATCCTCGGCTATAGCAACCGCAACTCCCCCGCCACTATTCCCGCGCCCCCACTAACCGAGCGCCTGGTCCAGATCCGCGATCAGGTCATCAGCGTGTTCGAGGCCGATCGACATCCGAATGAGATTCCCCGGGGTGCGCGTCTGCGGCCCCTCGACCGAGGCGCGGTGCTCGATCAGGCTCTCCGTGCCGCCGAGGCTGGTGGCGCGGATGAAGAGTCGCGCGCGGCCCACCACCGCCAGCGCATTGGCCGACCCGCCGCGCGGCTGGAACGAGATCATCCCGCCGAAACCGCTCATCTGGCGCGCGGCGACCGCGTGATTCGGGTGGTCGGGCAGGCCGGGGTAATAGGTCGCCTCGACCCGCTGATCGTCGCGCAGGAAGGCGGCGACGGCGGCGGCATTCACCACATGGCCGCGCATACGCCAGTGGAGCGAGCGGATCCCGCGCGCGACGAGCCAGGAGTCGAACGGCGCGGCGACGCCCCCGCCGACCGCCTGCACCTCGCGGACTCGCGCGAAGAAGTCGTCCTCGGCCTTCGCCACGACCGCGCCGCTGAGGACATCGCTGTGACCGCCGAGATATTTGGTGGTGGAGTGGACGACGAGGTCGGCCCCGTGTGCGAACGGCTGCTGCAGGGCCGGGGTCGCCCAGGTGTTGTCGCAGACGACCCGCGCGCCGACCGCGCCGGCGATCGCCGCGACCGCCGCGATGTCGGTGACGTGCAGGAGCGGATTCGAGGGGGTCTCGATCCAGACGACTCTCGTGCGCGCCTCGATCGCCCGCTCGACCGCCGCGAGATCGGTCATATCGACGAAGGTCGCGGCGAGTCCCCAACGGGACATCAGATCGCGCAGGATTCGCGTCGTGCCGTGATAGGCGTCGGTCGGCGCGACGACGTGATCGCCGGGCGCGAGCGACTGCAAGACGGCGAGGGTCGCCGCCGAGCCGGAGCCGAACGCGGCAGTCGCCGCCCCCCCCTCGATCGCCGCGAGCGCCGTTTCCAGCTGCGCGCGGTTCGGGTTCCCGGCGCGGCTGTAGCTGTAGCCGGTCGGGTAACCACCATCGGTCCCCCGCTCGAACGTCGTTGAGAGGTAGATCGGCGGCGCGACTGCCCCGGTCGCCGGATCGACGCCGTGGCCGGCGTGGACCGCCAGTGTTTCCTTGTGCATCGTGGCGTTTTTCCTCGCTACTATTCCGATGCCGCCCAACCCCGCGCCAGACAGTCTGATGCGCGTCGGCGGATTCGGTCACGCGCCCGCGCCCGCCGCCTCCGCCTGCCCGATATCGCGGCGCAAGTGGAGGCCGGGGAAGGTGATCCGGTCGGCGGCGGCGTAGGCGCGCTCGCGGGCGGCGGCGAGCGACGGGCCGCGCCCGACGACCGTGAGGACACGCCCCCCCGCCGTGACCGGCCCGCCGTCGGCCCCGGCGCGCGTGCCGGCGTGGAAGACGAGCGCGTCGTCGCCGACCGCATCAAGGCCATCGATCGGCAGGCCGGTCTCATACGGGCCAGGATAGCCACCGGAGGCGAGGACCACCCCGGCGGCGGCCCCTTCCTCCCACTCCAGGGTCTGCTCGCGCAGTCGTCGCTCGTTGAGCGCGACGAACAGTTCGAGGAGATCGGAGCGCAGGAGCGGCAGGACGACCTGCGTCTCGGGGTCGCCGAAGCGGGCGTTGAACTCGATCACCTTCGGGCCATGCTCGGTCAGGATGAGACCGGCGTAGAGGATACCGCTGAACGCCGCGTCCTTGCGCGCCATCCGCCGCATCACTGGGACGAAGACCCGCCTCGTCAGGTCGCGGATGGCGGCGGCGGAGAGGCGCTCGGTCGGCGCATACGCCCCCATCCCGCCGGTGTTCGGCCCGGTGTCGCCGTCGCCGACCCGCTTATGGTCGCAGGCGGGGAGCAGCGGCAGCACCGTCTCGCCATCGACGAGGGCCAGGAGGGAGACCTCGCGCCCGGTCAGGAACTCCTCGATCAGCAGCTTTCGGACCGGCACGCCGAGGGTCTCGCGCTCCATGAAATCCTCGATCGTCGCCATCGCCTCGTCGGGCGTCCTGGCGATCACGACTCCCTTGCCCGCCGCCAGGCCGTCGGCCTTGATCACCGTCGGGAACGAGACCCGCGACAGGTACTCGATCGCCGCATCGGCGTCCATGAAGCGCGCGGCGCGACCGGTCGGGACGCCGGTCTCGCGCATGATCTCCTTCGCCCACCATTTGCTGCTCTCGATCCGCGTGGCGCTCGCGGTCGGGCCGACGATCGCCAGCCCGGCCTCGCGGAACCGATCGACCACGCCGAGCGACAGCGGCCCTTCCGGCCCGACGATCGTCAGGTCGATCCGCAGCTTCCGCGCCGTCGCCAGCAGCCCGTCGATGTCGTTCGCGGCGACCGGCAGATTCTCGGCGACCTGGCCGATCCCCCAATTGCCGGGCGCGCACCAGAGTTTCCCGCAACGCGGGCTGCGCGCAATCGCCCAGCAGATCGCGTGCTCGCGCGCGCCGCCGCCGATGACGAGGACGCGGAGTTTATCGGTCAATGTGGTTGCCTCCTCTGGCGTGTCTGCCCTCACCCCCGGCGCGGCCGCGCGCCACCCCCTCTCCCAATACTGGGAGAGGGGGTTATTGTAGCCATTGCTCGGTAGCGATCACGAGAATCTTCTCAAGTACAGCAGGCATGTTCTCGAATACTTCCTCGTTGCGAAAACGCAGGACGCGGTAGCCATACTGTTGCAAGTGTTCGGTCCTCGCCCGATCTTGGGCCAGCTGCTGTTCGTGAATAGCGCCATCGAGCTCGATAACAAGCTTGCAAGCGGTACACACGAAATCGGCCACGAACGACCCTACGGCATATTGCCGACGGAACTTCAAGCCGCTGAGCCGTCGGTCCCGCAACGCCTCCCAAAGTACCGATTCGGCAGGGGTTGCAACCACCCGTAAATAACGCGGCGCCGCACTCGCGCCAGGGCGACGCCCGCGTATACCGCTCACCACCAGCCTCCATACCCCCTCACCTCGGATGGGGAGGGGGTGCCGACCGAATGCGAGGCGGGGGTGAGGGCCGCTCCCCCTACCCCCGCGCTTTCGCCAGCCCCCCCTCCCACGCCTCGCGCAATTGGTCGACCGGCGCGGTGACGACAGCGCCGAGCCGCAACAGGTCACCGCCCGTCTCGCCGAGCGCGAAGAGGGTCAGGCCGTGCTCCCGCGCGATCCGCTCCGCATTGTCCAGCGGGTCATTCACGCCGAGCGTGACGATGACGCGCGAGCCCGCCTCACCAAAGAGCGCCCGATCGAGGCGACCGTCGTTCGCGGCGAGGAGCGCGTCGAGTGCGTCCTGCGCGATCGTCGCGCCGACCCCGCCGGCCATCGCGCACTCGGCCAGCGTCACCGCCAGGCCACCCTCGCTGGTGTCGTGCGCGGCGTGAAGGAGGCCCACCGCGTGAAGCGCCAGGAGACCCCGCTGCAAGCGGGCCTCGAAGTCGAGGTCGAGCGCGGGCGGCGCACCAGCGACGGTCCCGTGCAGGGTCGCCAGGTACTCGCTGCCGCCGAGAGTCGCCGTCAGCGGGCCGAGCAGGAAGATCCGCTCGCCCGGCTCCCAGGCCATCGTCAGTGCCGTGCTGGCGTCGGCGATCAGCCCGACCGCGCCGACCGTCGGCGTCGGGGGGATCGCGACGCCGTTGCTCTCGTTGTAGAGGCTGACATTGCCGCTGACGACCGGCGTGCCGAGGGCGCGGCAGGCATCGGCCATCCCGCGCACGGCGCGGTCGAGCTGGTAAAAATTCTCCGGCTTCTCCGGCGAGCCGAAGTTGAGGCAGTCGGTGATCGCCAGCGGGGTCGCGCCGGTGCAGGCGACGTTGCGCGTCGCCTCGGCCACCGCGTGCCGCCCGCCGAGTTCGGGGTCGAGGTAGCAGTAGCGGGGGTTGCAGTCGGTCTTCAGCGCCAGCCCCTTCTTCGTCCCCTTCACGCGCACCACCGCCGCGTCGGCCGCGCCCGGCGGCACGATCGTGTTCGTGAGGATCGTGTGGTCGTAGCGCCGGTAGACCGGGCGGCGGCTGGCGATATTCGGCGCGGCCAGCAGGGCGAGCAGGGCGGCGTGCGCGGTGGTCGCACGGTCGAAGGTCGAAGGTCGAAGGTCGTGGGGTGTGCTCTCGTCAACTACCGTTCGACCTTCGACCTTCGGCCTTCGACCCTCAGCCCCCCCCGCGAGATCCGGTAGGGTCGCCGGGTCGAACTCCCGCAGCGCCGCAGTCGCCGCCGACTCCTCGCCCTGACGATAGTAGGTCGGGCATTCGTCGGTGAAGAGGCGCGCCGGCACGTCGCAGACGATCGTGTCGCCGTCGGTGACGCGCACCATCCCATCGTCCGTGACGCGCCCGATGATGTCCGAATGGAGTTCCCAGCGGTCGAAAATCGCCCGCACCTCGCCCTCACGCCCGGCCTCGACGATCACGAGCATCCGCTCCTGGCTCTCCGAGAGCATGATCTCGTAGGGGGTCATCCCGGTCTCGCGGCGGCTAACCTTCGCCACGTCGATCCGCACGCCGACGCCGCCGCGATCGGCCACCTCGACCGTCGAACTGGTCAGCCCCGCCGCCCCCAGATCCTGCATCCCGACGACCGCGCCGGTTTCCAGGGCTTCGAGGCAGGCTTCGAGCAGCAGCTTCTCCAGGAACGGGTTGCCGACCTGCACGGCGGGGCGCAACTCGGCGAAGCGCGCGGTCGGGTCGGCGAGCGAGGCGAGGCCCGACGCGCCGTGGATCCCGTCGCGCCCGGTCGCCGCGCCGACGAGGATGAGCGGATTGCCGATGCCGGACGCCTTGGCGCGCATGATCTTCGCCGCGTCGATCACGCCGACGCACATCGCGTTGACCAGTGGGTTGCCGGCGTAGCCGGGATCGAAGTAAAGGTCGCCGCCGACGGTCGGGATCCCGAGGCTGTTGCCGTACCCGGCGATCCCGCCAACGACGTTGCCGAAGAGGTAGCGGGCGCGCGGCTCGGAGAGCGGCCCGAAGCGCAGCGAATCAAGGATGGCGATCGGTCGCGCGCCCATCGTGAAGATGTCGCGCACGATCCCGCCGACGCCGGTCGCCGCACCTTGATACGGCTCGACCGCGCTCGGGTGGTTGTGCGACTCGATCTTGAAGACGACCGCCTGACTGTCACCGATATCGACCGCCCCGGCATTCTCGCCCGGCCCCTGGAGGACGCGCGGCCCGCCGGTCGGGAACCGTTTCAGCACCGGGCGCGAGTTCTTGTAGCCGCAGTGCTCGCTCCACATCGAGCCGAACATGCCGAGTTCCACGTCGGTCGGCTCACGCCCGAGCAACTCGACGACCTGATCGTACTCCGCGCGCGTCAGCGCCACGTCCCGCAATTGCGCCTCAGTGACCACTCGCCCCCCTCCACCCATTGGGAAAAAGCCGGTGGGCAGCGACGCCGCCGCTGCCCACACAGAAGCCCATGCTCGTCGCCTTCCGGTTAGTGCCGCCGCTCGAATCGGCGGCGCACCGCCCATGCATCCGTTCACCGGCATCAGCCAAGGCTCACTTTGTCGCGTGAAGTATACACGGGGGATGGGGTAGCGGCGGGATCGGGATGGGAGTGGGGCGCGACGGTAGAATTCCGGTATCGCCTCTCTCCATTCCTTTCAGGCGCGAGAGCGGGGCGGGGTTTCGAGCGGTATCGAGATGATGTTCCGACACTTCGGGTAATTCGTGCAGCCCCAGAACCGATCACCAGCGTGCTTCCCCTGCGCCGCCGTGCGTACTTTCATCTCGCCGCCGCATCGCTCGCGGATCCTTGTCGGCACCGTTGCTGGGATCGTCATTGATGGTGTGGGCACAAGTATCGCCGCACCGCGCGGTGCGGCTTCGGAGACGAGCGCGGCGATCGTCTGCGTGTGATAAGTACGCTGTGCGGGGACCCGGAGCAACGGGAGCTGAGCGTCGGCAAGACTTGCTCGACGAAGGCGTCGCGCTCAAGGAGATCGGGGCGACGATGGGACCGATCATCCAATTCAACAACCGCGAGCGGGCGCAGCGTCTGCGGGTGACAGAGGACGAAATCGACATGCTTACGGTTGATCCGCTGCCAAGCGCCGAACTGCCCCTCTTGACGTGGCGGGAAGACGAGATCAGCAAGCCGGACCTTCGGGAAGATGAGGTAATCGTCGGCAACGGCGGCACACAGGACGTGGAAGAAGCTCTGTTCGGCGCGCGACAGGAAATCGTCGCGCAGCGCGTAGGCATACTCGGTCGGACCAACAGCCGGCACTCCCTCCCCAGAACCGAGCGCGTCATACGGAATCCCGTTGGTTGCTTACGTTATAGCGCTGCTACACACGGGCACCAGAGCGCGCTTATAGCGCAACGATATAGGCGGATTCCGTATCAGGCTGCGCTGATTCAGGGGTCACATTCAGTTCCGCGTGCTCGATTTCCCGAACCGGGGCAGATGGTGAGCGCCTACCGAACAAGTGATCGAGCAACTGTCGCCACCAACTCCGCTCCCCGTCCCCCATCGCTTCCTCTCTCCTCGGACAATATGGTACGCGCGAGAAACATACTGCCAGTGTAGGGAAGCTGAACCCAATGAGAGAATAGTCGGAATGGGCAACGGGGGCAAGGAGTTGGGGAGAATATTGATCGGGAGAGAGCCGATAGTTGCGCCGGATCTTCGTCGGCGCGATGATGCCGGGAGAAACGCAAGGACTATAGCGCCGGGCCAGAAGAAGGGCGATGACAACGCGACAAGGCGATCCGCGCGCCGGGACGAGGAGTCCTGCTATCCCACCGCGAGTGACTGAGCCAGGCGCCGGCTGGGGGACACGTTCAGGAGAAATAGCATAAGGTGGCCGCGTCGCTCGGCCCGTCGGGGCCGAGACCGACGAGGTCCGGGGCATCTCCTGGCGCTGCCGCCGCCAGCCGGGGGAGCACCCGCGCCCGGCGAGCATCCGCCTCGGGGCCGATCTCCACCAGGGCCGTTCGCCAATTCTCCAGCCTGTGTAGGGCCGCGTAGTAGCGGTCATGCTCGGCGGCGTAGGCACGCCCGGCCGCGTCCCAGTCGTCGCTCGCCAGCAGCCGATCGCGCAGGGTCCGCACGTCGCGCAGTGACAGCGACAGCCCGCAGCCCCAACTCGGGTCGCAGGCCACCGCTGCGTCGCCGATCAGCGCCACGCCGTCGCGGTAGGGATGGTCCACCCAGCTGTCGGCCCCCTCGAATGCGGCCAGCGGCCCGACCGCCTCGGCGTCGGCAAACCAGGCGGGATCGGCACCGGCCTCGACACAGGCCGCGAGGAAGGCGGGCACTTGCCGCTGCCCGCTGAGGGGGCGCGGCGTGCCGATGCGACGGTAAGCGAAGTAAACCCGGTGCCGCCCGTCGCGCAGCGGGAAGAAGAGGGCGAACTGCCCGGTCGCCGCGTGACTCACCACTTGCACACTGTCGCTAGGCAATTGCACACTGGCGAGGAGCAACCCCGCGACCACCAGCCGCTCGGGATCGCGGTTGACCGCGAAGCCAGCCCAGGCGCGCGCCCGCGACGCTCGGCCGTCGGCCCCGATGACCAGCCGTGCGCCGAGCGTCTCGATGGACCCACCCGCCGCCTGGAGGGTCACTGCGGGCGCGCTACCGGGCGCGAGGCCGACCACGGCCGCCCCGCGCCGGACCTCGGCCCCGGCCTCGGCCGCCGCGCATAGGAGCGTCTCCTGCATCTGCGGATGGTGGAAGGTGAGTTCGCCGGTGTGCGCGGGAGTCGTGGCGATCAGGTCGCGCTCCAGCGTCCCCGCTACCCCGACCGCGCTGCTGCGCCACCAGCGCACCTCCCGGCCGCAGGTGTCCAGGAGGAGGTCGGCAATCCCGAGCGCGCGGGCCTCCGCCACGCCCCAGGGGTGGACGGTCTCGCCGCGCACGCGGTCCCGGAAGCGCGTCTCCCGCTCCAGGATGAGCACCCGCGCACCGTGACGGGCGAGCGCGCCGCCCAGGGTTGCGCCCGCGATCCCGCCCCCGACACAGATGAGGTCATAGTCCATCGGATCCCCCTCGCCGGACTGCGCGGCGCGCGGTCAGACCGTAGGCTCGATATTCTGGTTCAGGCGGAAGAGGTTGGTCGGGTCGTAGCGGTTCTTCAGCGCCACGAGCCGCGCATGGTTCGCGCCGTAGGCGTCGCGGACCCGCTGGCCGCCCTCGTCGCCCAGGTCGTTGACGTAGACGCCGTGCGACAGGTGCGGTTCGAGCGCGTCGTGGCAGGCACGCACCCAGCGGATATTGCGGTCATTGTCGGCAGGGTCGGCCCAGTTGCCGAGGATGTTCACGTCCCATTGCAGGTCGCGGTGGGCGTAGGCGGTGTCGCCCCGGCCGACGCGCGCGTAGGCTCCGTGGCAGTCGGCGAAGGCGATCGCGGTGAAGGGCGAGGGGACGCGCCCGTAGTGCTCGACCGCCGCCGCGATCAGGTCGTCGCTGATGGTGCCGGTCAGGCCCGACTTCCAGTAGTTCTGCCGCCCGTGGGGGTAGCCGCCGCCGATCAGCGCCTGCATCGTGGTGTAGGGGATCGGCGCGATGGTGTCGGCGAGCGGCGTGCCGAAGCCGCGCAGTGGGGCGAGGGCACGCTCCCCGGCGTCGAGCGGCCCGGCGTAGCAGGTGATGAGCGCAACGATCGGCGTGCCATCCGGCATGGTCAGGAGGACCGCGTAGGTCGTCAACTCGTCCGGCTGCGCGACAGCGAACCCGCGGTAGAACCGCAGCGCGTCCACGGCGCGGTCGAGCGGGTGGACCACCATGCCGCCGAGTACGGTGCCGACCGGGTGCAACTGGTACTCGAACGAGGTGACGATGCCGAAGTTGGCACCGGCCCCGCGCAGCGCCCAGAAGAGGTCGGCGTGCTCGGTGGCGCTGGCGCGCAGCAACTGGCCGTCGGCGGTCACGACGTCGGCGGCGAGGAGATTGTCGAGCGTGAGGCCGTGCTTGCCGGTCAGCCAACCCTGCCCCCCGCCGAGGGTCAGCCCGGCGATGCCAGTCGTCCCGACGACCCCACCGACCGTCGCCAGCCCGAAGGCGTGGGCCTCTTGATCGAACTCCTCCCAAAGGACGCCGGGCTCGGCGCGGGCGGTGCGGGCGACCGGATCGACGCGGATGCCCTTCATGGGGGAGAGGTCGATCATCAGGCCGTCGTCGCAGACCGCCTTCCCGGCGACGCCGTGCCCGCCGCCACGGACGGCGAGGGGCAGCCCGTGCTCGCGGGCGAAGGCGACGGCGGCGAGCACGTCGGATGCCCCGGCGCAGCGGGCGATCAGCGCCGGGCGGCGGTCGATCATCGCATTCCAGACCTGGCGGGCGGGGTCGTAGCCCGCGTCCTCCGGGCGCAAGAGTTGGCCGCGCAGGCGCTCCCCGAACGCGCCGATGGCATCGTCGTCGAGGGTTCCGGATGCAGGAGTTTGGTGCTGTGCGATCATGGCCTGTCCTCCGTGCCGTGCCTGATCCGACGAGCGACATGTCTGTCGTGTCCCCGATCGGGGAATGTGTCCTAGCTGGATACACTCTACGCCGACCGACACGCGGACGCCTGACAGAAATTGCGTAATCGCGGGAACTGGCGTGCCAGGCCCGGCTACGCAGAATCGCGTAGGTGCTGCCGTCTAGGCAACCGATCGGCCAAGCGGGGGGCAGGATTAGACCAGGCCGTGCTCGGTGGCGAAGCGGGCGGCGGCGGTGCGCGAAGAGACGTCGAGCTTGCCATAGATCGAGCGCAGGTGGGTGCTGACGGTGCGCGGGGAAAGGAAGAGGCGCGCGGCGACCTCGACATCGGTCAGCCCCCGCGCCACCAGGCGCAGCACCTCGACCTCGCGCGCGGTCATCCCGGCAGGGTAGCGAACGGGTCTTGTCGGCTGCGGATCGGCGGGCGGAAGCAGCGCGCTGGCATCCAGCGCGAACCGCTCGCGCAATTCGCCCTCCTGCACGAGCGCGGCGAGTTCTTCGATCAGCGCGCGGGCGGTCGCGGCGGCGGTCGCGGCGGCGGCGTGCTCCCCTGCGGCACGATGGAGCATTGCGTCGTCCGCGTGCAGTCGCCAGAGGAGTGCTCGGGCACCGCACTCGGCGGCGGCGTGTTGGGCGGCGCGCAGGACGACCATGGCCTCGTCCGACCGACCGAGCGCGGCCAATGCCCGCGCCCGAACGCGCCACAGGTGGGGGATGGCGCGCCCCGCCCGGCCATCCACGGCCTCCGCCACCAGCCCGTCGACGATCCGCAGCGCCCGCGTCGGGTCGCCCTCGGCGCGGGCGAGTTCGGCCTGGGCATACCAGCAACGGCGCTGGCCGGCGGTGTGCGGCGGGTCGACGGGTCCGAGCAACGCCGGGTCGAGGAGGGTCCGCGCGCGCGCGAGGTCCCCGTGCTCGACACAGAGCGACGCCAGGGTTCCGACGATCAGGCGCTCCAGGCAGCGCGAGTTGAGGTCGCGCGCCAGGGCCAGCGCCCGCTCGAGATGCCGACGGGCCGACGCGACCGCCAGCAGATCGGCATGAATCGCTCCGAGCCGGAAGTGCGCCTCGGTCTGCCATTCGCCGTGCCCGATCTCCTCCGCCAGTTCCAAGCCCTGGTGCCCCAGCGCCAGGGCTTCCCCATAGTTCCCCTGCTGGCCGAGGGACGCGGCGAGCATCAGCAGGCCGAACGCCTCGCCCGCCCGCCACCCGATCGTGCGGGCGAGGCTCATACCCTCCTCAGCATAGCGCTGGCCTTCCGCCAGCCGCAGCGCGGGGAGTGCGGCCTCGCCGCCATACCAGCCTCCACACTCGCACAGCCAGGCGAGTGTGGAGGCGAGCGCCTGCCGCTCATCCAACTGGCGGAAGAGCGCCACCGCCTCGCGGGCGTGAGCAGCAGCCTGGAGCAAATCACCACCGAGGAAGTTCGCCATCCCCAACTGATCGAACGTGACGGCGATCCCGTGCCGGTCATCAAGCCGCTGGAAGATCGCCAGGGCATCGTGGTGGTAACGTTGGCCCGCGAACGGCTGATCGACGTTGACGTGCCAATTGCCAACACAATTCAGGCTATGCGCCAAGAGCGCCGGCTCGTCCATCGCACGCGCCAGATCCAGCGCTTGCCGATAGTGAGCATCCGTCCGCGCGTAGTCGCGCCCGGCCCAGAGTTGGCCGAGATCGAGGGTCGCCTGCCACTCGGCCTTGCGATCACCCATCGATCGAGCCAGCGCCAACGCTGCCTCCTGGTTTGCCTGCGCGGGATCGAACTCGCCCAACGTCTCGTGCGCCAGCCCGCGCTCGCG
>CADCWN010000121.1 GCA_902806415.1 uncultured Thermomicrobiales bacterium
ATCCCCTCGCGCGCGACCGCGATGCCGACGTCGCGCAGGAGCTGATAGTCCCCCAGCGCGTGCTCGCGGTGCCGCGTCTCCGCCACCAGGTCGCGCCGCCCCCGATCTTTCCAGAGGAAGGTCGAGCACTCGAAGCCCGACAGGAAGAAGGTGGGGAAGATCCCCGGGCGGGACTCGTCGGCCATCTCGTACCTCCATTCGTTACGCACCCCGCAACAGCGGCAGACAGGGCCACGCTCCGGGCCAACCATGCACGCCCTGTGCCGCAACGCTGGGGGCTGCCCCCTGTTGTGGTGGGCGGCTCGGGCGGTCGAGGTGAGGGGGATGGCGGTGCCGTATCGACATCGGGAAGGCTCTCCCACCCCGCCCCGCCCGAGTGCTTCGGTCGGCGCGCGGGGTGACGTTTGGGCGCATCTCTATTGCCGCGTCGGCGTCGAGGCGGGCAACGAATACGCGCAGCGTGACGCTCGGGTGGGGCGGGCTGAATACCGTAATCCGCGCCTCGGTCGACGCCCTCGGTAACCCGACCGGCTCCCACCCGACCGGCGGGCGGGCGTCGGGGAGCGCCGCGCCGGTGGTACTACGAGCGGTATGACACGGAGACGCGCGCCCTCGCCCCACTGCGAGCGGGGGGCGAAACGGCGGTGATCCCCCGAAACGCAACCGCAACGCCCAACGGGAGTACGACCGCGCTCGCTACCGTGCACGCCACCTGATCGAGCACGTCTTCTGCCGCCTGAAACGCTACCGCGCCAGCGCCACGCCCGAGCATTCGTTCTCCATCGACGGGCGCGGCTGGGGCGCGGCGGGCTGCTCAAGGTCGGGGGGCGGGTCCGACGACCGGATGGCGGCGAAGAGAACGGCGCGGTCGGGCGCGCATCATCGCCGCGCCCCGTCGTTCGGTCGTGGTCAGCGCGCCGCCGTATAGGTCAGGACGACGACCCCCGTGCCGAGGGTGCGGCTGTCGGCGAGGGTCAGCGGCACCTGCGCGCCGATCGCGTCGAAGAGCCGCTTCCCCCGCCCCACGACGATCGGGTGGACCAGCAGCTGCAACTCGTCCAGGAGGCCATCGCGCAAGAGTGAGCCGACGAGGGTGCCGCTGCCGGTGATGTTGATATTCTTCCCCGGCTGTCCCTTCAGGCGGGTCAGCTCCTCGGCGACGTTGCCCCTGATCAGCGTCGTGTTCTGCCAGTCGGCCCGGTCCAGGGTCGTGGAGACGACGAGCTTCGGGATGGCGTTCATCTGCGCGGCCATCGGCTCGTCGCCCCCCTGCTGCGGCCAGTACGCGGCGAACTCCTCATACGTCCGCCGCCCGAGCAGCATCGTGTCCCCCTCCGCCATCGCCGCCCCCACGATCGCCCCCATCTCGTCGTTGAAGTAGGGGAAATGCCACGTCTCCGGCGACTCCACCACCCCGTCGAGTGAGATGAACAGGCCCGCGACGATCTTCCGCATGACAAACCCCTCCCGATTCGTTTGCTCACCCGCCGCGCCCTGCGGCTGCCGGGGGGCACCCTCCCGTGTCAATAAGTAGTCGCTCGGCGCGGCCCCGGATCGACAACGCGCCGAGGGCAGTTTTCGCGATGATTTCGCCACCCGGCATGGGGCAGCAGTCGGCGAAGAACGGCACCGGACCGGGGCGACTCGAGGCATTGGCGACCGCAGCAAGCACCCAACACTCCCCCGCTCACGACTGCCCCCGTCGGATCACCACATCGTGCGCTTCGGGGCTGTTCTCGTCCCGCCTTCCGGGTCGACGGGCGTTCTGCTACCATGACGCCTCGATGGTAATCCGTTTGCCCTGTCGGCATCCGGCACCGGGGGTTTAAATGCGGGAGGGATCGGGGTGGCGCACGAGACAATCTTCACGATGGACACATCGAGCCTCAAGTACGGGCCGGGGGCGACGCGCGAGGTCGGCGACGAGATGGCGCGGCTCGGCGCGCGGCGCGTGCTGGTCCTGACCGACCCGCGCCTCGCCGCCAGCCGACCGGTCGCGGTCACGCTCGACGCCCTGCGCGCGGCGGGCATCGAGGCCGAGTTGTTCGATCGGGTGCGGGTCGAGCCGACTGACGCCTCCTTCCAGGAGGCGATCGCGTTCGCCACGGTGGGGGGCTTCGATGGCTATATCGCGGTCGGCGGCGGCTCCACGATCGACACCGCTAAGGCGGCGAACCTCTACGCAACCTACCCGGCGGAACTCCTGACCTACGTTAACCCGCCGATCGGCCAGGGGCAGCCGGTGCCCGGCCCGCTGCGACCGCTGATCGCCATCCCGACGACGGCGGGGACGGGCAGCGAGACGACCGGGGTGGCGATCTTCGACCTCGTGGAGATGCGCGCGAAGACGGGCATCGCCCACCGGGCGCTGCGACCGACGATGGGGATCGTCGATCCCGAGAACACGCGCACGCTGCCGCCGCTGGTGGCCGCCTGCTCGGGGCTCGATGTGCTCAGCCACGCGGTCGAGTCCCTCACCGCGCTGCCGTTCAACGAACGTGCCGCTCCCGACGGGCCGGCGACCCGCCCCGCCTACCAGGGGGCCAACCCGATCAGCGATATCTGGGCGGCTCGGGCGCTGGAAATGGTCGCGCGGAACATCGTCCCCGCCTGCCGCCCCGGCGCGGATGAGACGGTGCGCGGGCAGATGCTGCTCGCCTCGGCCTTCGCGGGGATCGGCTTCGGGAACGCTGGGGTCCACTTGCCGCACGGGATGTCCTACCCGGTGGCCGGCCTGGCGCGCGAGTTCCGCCCGGCCGGCTACCCGGCCGACCACCCGCTCATCCCGCACGGCATGGCGGTCATCCTCAACGCCCCCGCCGTCTTCCGCTGGACCGCCGCCGCCAACCCCGAGCGCCACCTCCTCGCCGCCAAACTCCTGGGTGCCGATGTCGTCGGGGCCAGGATGGAGGATGCGGGGGACCTGCTGGCCGGTGCCATCATCGGGATCATGCGGCAGCTCGATATGCCCAGCGGCCTGCGAGCGGTCGGCTACGGCCCAGAAGATGTGGACGCCCTGGTCGAGGGGACGTTGCCGCAGCACCGCGTCACAAAGCTCTCGCCGCGCCCGGCCGACGCGGCGGTGCTCCGGCAGCTGTTCCTCGACGCGATGCACTACTGGTAGCGCGGCGGCGTCATCCCCGATGTCGGAGAGTACCGCGTCGAACGCTTCGGGGGTGACGTCCCGGATGGCGCTGCGCTTCGTCACGCCCGCGTTATTGACGAGGATGTCTCGCCCACCGAGGAGCTCGATCGCCTCATCGACGATGCGGTCGCACTTCTCCGGGCGGGCGAGATCGCCCGTGACCTTCGCCGCGCGCCGATCAGGATTGTCTGCCCCGGCAGGAACCGCAGTTCGAGGATCATCGAGCGAATATCCCGGTACGCCCGGTCGGCGAGCGATCGGGTCGTCGCGCCGATGGGCTTCGCGGTCGTCATGACCCGGCCTCACTCCTTTGCTCCGCTCGATCATCGTCCTGCTCGATCGTCGGCGGGCCGTCCGCCCGTGACATTCTGCCGCCTCCCCGCCGCACCTCGGGTCATTTGTCCGCCTGGCACGAGCCTTGCGTCCCGAACCCCAAAGCCAGCGTGGGCTGGCGGGTTATGAAGGAGGATCTTCAGCATGGCGATCAAAACCACCCAGGAGAAGTATCTGCACGAGCTCGGCGACATCTACGACGCCGAGAATCGCTTCCTCAAGGGTCAGCAGGAGATGCTGCAGGCCGCGACCGACGCGACCCTGAAGGCGGGGATCGAGAAACACATCGCGGAGAGCGAGCAGCAGGTGGCGAACCTGGAGCAGGTCTTCCAGCTCCTTGGGGAGAAGGCGAAGGCGGAGCCGTGCGACGCGGCGAAGGGGATCGTGACCGAGGGGCAGAAGAACCTCAAGGAGGCGGGCACGGACGAGATCCGCGACTGCCTCATCGGGAGCTCCCTGATGAAGGTCGAGCACTACGAGATCGTCAGCTACCGGGGCCTGATCGTCGGGGCGCAGGCGATGGGGAACAAGGAGGTCGCGGCCCTGCTCCAGCAGAACCTCCAACAGGAGGAGAAGACGGCGCAGCAACTGGAGACGAACGCGCCGAAGCTCCTCAAGCGGGCGATGCAGGCCGAGGCGTAGCGACCACCTCCGAATCGGATGGCAGAGTATCATCGGGCAGGGGGGCGCGGATTGCGCCCCCCTCGTTTCGTATGCAGTGGCGCATCACTCTTCCAGAGTCAGGCGCGCCACCGTCGTCGGAAAGACCCACGCACAATTGTTGATTTATCCGCTGACCTTCAGACGTGTAGTCCAAGGAGTGCGCCGATGGGTGACCAACTCGTCGCCGACCGCCCCCTCGACGATGCCCAACCGATCCGCGATGGGCGCAACCCGTTGCCCCGCTCGATCGCTCGCACCACCGACCACTTGTTGCTCGATGGCGAGTGGTCGTTTGCGCTCGACCTGGACGATCGGGGACTCCGCGAGCGCTGGTGGTCCGGGCATAGGTTCAACGAGACGGCCCGCTGGCCCGGCACGATCGAGGCGCGGATGGCGCAGGGGCATGAGGCGCAAGGCCAGCCCACGCCCAGGCCGGATGAAGTGGTCGCCTGGTACGAGCGCGCCTTCGCCGTCCCAGTCGCGTGGCTCGACGATCCGGCGTGCGTGGTGCAGCTCACCTTCGGAGCCTGCGGCTACGAGACGCGCGTCTGGCTCAACGGCCACTTCCTGCGCACGATCGATGGCGAAGACCCGCACACCGGCGAGTACACCTCCTTCAGCTACGAGCTGCCCCGCGATCTCCTGCGCGGCGATGGACGCGAGCGGCTGACCGTGCGCGTCGCCGACTCGCTCGACGCCGAGATCCCGCGCGGCAAGCAGGAGTCCCGCGTCTACAAGCGCGGCGGCATCTGGTATCAGGCGACGAGCGGCCCGATCCGCAGCATCTGGATCGAGCCGGTCGGGCGCAACCGCCTGCGCTCCCGCCTAGATGTCATCAGCACGATCGAGGATCGGCTGGTCGAGTTCGTGCTGACGACGCGCATCCACGACCTTGGGGATTACCGGTTGCGGCTGACGGTGACGACGCCCGATGAGGCCGCGATCCTCGGCGGGGGCGAGTTCCCCCTGCACCTGGAGGCGGGCGAGCGTCAGCAGCGGGTGGTCCTCGAACTGCCCGCCGCACGCCTGTGGTCGCCGGAAGACCCGGCCCTCTACCTCCTGACGGCGGAACTGCTCGGGCCGGATGGCACCGCGTCGCGGATCACGACCGACTTCGGACTGCGGAAGATCGAGGCGCGCGGTCGGCGGATCTATCTCAATAACGCGCCGCGCTACCTCGACGGGATCCTCTATCAGCCGGGGGCGGCGACCTACGAGGAGATCCGCCGCCACTTGTTGTCGATCAAGGCGCTCGGCTGCAACCTCGCGCGCATCCACATCGCCGGGATCGATCCCCGCATCTACGACCTCGCCGACGAGGTCGGTATGCTCCTGTGGGTCGAGGTGCCGAGCCCGCACCAGCCGAGTGAGCGTAGCCGCGACAACCACCGGGCCGAGTTGCGGCGGCTGTTGCTGATGGTTAACGCCCATCCCTCCGTCGTTATTTGCAGCTTATACAATGAAGATTGGGGAGCCCAGGATATCGCCGCGAACCCCGCGACGCGACGCTACATCGCCGAAACCTTCGCCGCGCTCCGGCTGGGTGCCCCCCAGCTGTTGATCGTCGACAATGACGGCTGGCGACACGTCTCCACGGCGGGGCGGTTGGAGTCGCACCTGCTGACCGCGCACCTCTACACGCCCGAGTTCGCGCGCTGGCGCGATCTACTCGAGCGGCTCGCGGCGGGGGCGATGGAAGGGGTGGCGGCCGAGTCGCTGGTTGTCGGCGATCCGTTCTTCTATCGTGGCCAGGTCCCGCTGGTCGTCAGCGAGTGGGGCGGCTTCGGCTTCGCGGCCTACGGTGGACCGGACGATCCGGGCGGGCGGGCGGAGCGTATCCGCGTCTTTAAGCGCGAGCTACGTCGTCATGCCATCGCCGGCGATGTCTACACCCAGGCGACCAGTATCGAGGACGAGGACAACGGGCTACTCGATCCGCACACCGGCGCGCTGCACGTTCCGCCGGGCTTGCTCGGGCCTGGCGAGCCGGAGTGAGGCGACGCCTCCCCAGCCCGAGTAGCGGACGAGTATGAGCGGCGTATCACGGTGAGCGTGACGTAGAGAAATAGTCTCCGCGCAGTCGGTGCGACGGGACGACGGTTGTCGGCGACGCAGGGAGTCACCTCCCGAGTAGGATGCATCTGCGTGGCAATCCACCCTGATATCTCGCCATTCCGTTGGTGGCCCGTAAATTGCGCAATAGTTTTCCGGGTGACGTAACGCTTGCGTTGCGGCCCTGACACCATGCCCGATATGGGCGACGAAAACACCCGCCGCCGTGGACAACGCGCGCCTCCCGTACCCGCGCTGCGAAGCGGGTTGATGGTGCTTGTGGCTGTGCGCCACGGACGCGGGCTTAGCTAGAGGGGAGTGGTGGGGATGTACGACTACCTGATCGTGGGGGCGGGGTTCGCGGGCGCGGTGCTCGCCGAGCGGCTCGCCACCCAGCTGGGCAAGCGGGTGCTGGTGGTGGACAAGCGCCCGCACATCGCGGGCAACGCCTACGACCATCACGACGACGCGGG
>CADCWN010000122.1 GCA_902806415.1 uncultured Thermomicrobiales bacterium
CCTCACCCTCCCTTGTAGGGGAGGGTCGCTGCCGGACATTGTCCTGACTTGCAGCAGGATGAATCCTGACTTGCAGCAGGATCAATCCGGTTCATCCGGAGCGGCGGGGAGAGGTTCCCTTCGCTCAGTCGTCGCCCTGGCCGCTGGCTGAGAGGGCCGGAGCCCCTTGCTGGCTGGCGGTCTTGCCGGTCGCGTAGGCCCCCTCAGGGCTCACCGCCTCGGCGACATCCTCCGGAGCGAAGCCCTTCCGCAGCGGGATTTCCGGCAGGAAGATATTGGCGATTAGCCCCACCGCGACCACAACCGTGGCGAGCAGGAAGACGCTGCCGATCGCCGCGACGAGCGAGTCGCGAACATTGTCGCGCAAGGTTTGCAGCAACACCGGGCCGTTGGGAATCTGCGCGAACCCCTCCCGAAGGCGCGGCCCGATCTGCCCGAGTTGGAGCGGATTGTGGAAGAGCTCCAGCAGCGGCCCTGGCACACCCTGTGGGATACCAGCGTCGAACTCGCTGCGGTAGCGACCGAGCATGATCGAGCCGAAGATCGCGGTGCCGAGGGTGCTGCCGATCGAGCGGAAGAACTGGGTCGAGGCGGTCGCCACGCCTATCATCTGCTGCGGCACCGCGTTCTGCACCACCAGGGTGTAGAGCGGCATCACCAGGCCGAGGCCGATCCCCAGGACTACCATGTTGCGGATCGCGATCCCCTGCGTCGTGTCGGCACCCATGCCGGACATCAGCAGCATCCCCGCCGTCATGATCCCCAGGCCGACGAAGGCGAGAATTTTGTAGCGACCGAGGCGCGAGACCAGCTGCCCGCTGAGGATACTCCCCGCCGTCATCATCAGCATCAGGGGGGTCAGCAGAGTGCCGGAGCGGGTCGCCGAGACGCCGATCACCGACTGCATGAAGAGCGGGATGTAGAGGATCGCGCCGAACATCCCCATCCCCATCAGCGTCAGCGTCAGCGAGGAGACCGCGACCGCGCGGTTCTTGAAGAGGCTCAGCGGCATGATCGGCTCCTCCGCGCGCAACTCGGCGAAGAGGAAGGCGACGAGCATCACGGCGGCGAAGGCCAGCAGCCCGACGACGCGCGGTGCCGCCCAGCCGTAGGCCGTCACCCATTCCAGCGCTACCAGCAGCGGCACGAGGCAGGCCACGAGGGTGGCGGTGCCCGCCCAGTCGATCGCGCGGCGCACCCCCTGCGGGCGAATATCCGGGAAGGCGACGAAGAGGACCGCGACCGCCGCCGCGCCGACCGGCAGATTGACGAAGAAAACCCAGCGCCAGGAGGCCGTGTCGGTGATCCAGCCGCCGAGGGTCGGGCCGAAGACCGACGCCAGCCCCCAGACCCCGGCGAAGAGCCCCTGATATTTCCCACGGTCGGCGGGCGGGAAGATGTCGCCGACGATCGTGAAGGTCAGGCCCATGACGATCCCCGCCGCCAGCCCTTGCAGCCCGCGGAAGAGGATGAGCTGGTTCATCCCGTCGAGCGGCAAGGGGATCTGCCCCGCCGCGCCGCAGAGGGCCGAGGTGATGACGAAGAAGACCGCCCCGCCAAGATAGATCCATTTCCGCCCGTAGAGGTCGGAGAGCTTGCCGAAGATCGGCACGGCGATCGTCGAGGTGAGCAGATAGGCCGTGGTGACCCAGGCGTAGCGCTCGAAGCCGTTGAGCTGCGAGATGATACTCGGCATCGCCGTGCCGACGATCGTGTTATCGAGCGCGGCCAGCAGCAAGGTGAGCTGCAAGCCGATGATCGTGCCGATCAGTTGCCGCTTGCTCAGCGACTGGAAACTTTTCTGTTCCGGTGCTTGCGCTGTTGTTGGGCCGCTTCCTGGTTCCATGGATCCGTGCCTCCGTGATGTCGCGTTGTGCGCGTCGTCATTACCGCTTTGTGATGAGTTCGTCGTCTCTATCCGCCGCCGCGTCTTCGAGGGCGAAAGGACCCACTTGACACGGCAGATTGCCGCTGTTCTCCGCCAACTGCGCGGTGTGGCGCAGCAGAATCTGGCTCAAGAGGGTGTGAAACTGGCCGCGCTCCTCGTTGCTCAATACGCCGATCATCTGCTCCAGCCGCCCGACCGCGATCCCCTCCATCTCGCCGACCAACTCCACGCCGCGCGGCGCGAGGGTCAGCAGCTTCTGGCGACGATCCTCGGGATTCTCCTCGCGCGCCACAAAGCCGTCGCGCACGAGGCGATCGACCGCCCGACTGGCGGCCGAATGGCTGAGCATCAGGCACGCCGCCGCCTGAGCGACCGTTAATGGCCCGCGCCCCAGGCTGCGCAGGACGATCGATTCAGCCAGGGTCAGATCGGCCGCGACCATCCGCTGCAGCATCGGGCGCACCCCAGACCACCAGAACATCCGATTCCAGCGGATGAGGATCTCACCGAGCGATTCGTCGCTTATCTCGACTGGCGTGGCGCGCTCCACGGTTGTGTCCCTCATGTGCGGGTGCCTCCCGTACCCTATGGCGCAAAGGTCCGGCACTATAGTGATATTATATGCGTTCTTACATATATTGTCTAGGAGAATCCAATGAGTAGAAGCAAATACTGTACGTCGGTACGGTTTTGCTTTGGATAGCTGGCGAGTGATCGAGATGGCGAGATTGCGGCCCTCCCTTGGAGGGCCGTAGCAGAGCAACAGGCTCGTTATGCCGGCGTGGGCTTACGAGGCGTAGATCCCGCGCAAGGCCGTCTCCGCCTCGCCGATCGAGAGTTGTACATTCTTCCCGACGAAGACCCGCGCGAACATATCGACCACGACGAAATGGGCGTCGGTGTCGTCGGCGGCGCGCGACGGTGCGGCGGGCCAGCCGACCCAGCGCCCGGCGCTCGCCGCCGCCAGGAAGGCGCGCAACTGGGGATCGCGCGCCCAGACGGGGCTGTCCTCGAAGGCGCGCAGCGCGGCGACAATCGCCCCGCCCCCGGCGTCGAGGTAGCGCTCGGTCTGGGCGCGCTGGCCGAGCCAGAGGAGGAACGCGCGCGCGGCGTCGGCATTGGCCGAGGTCTTGAGGAGGGCGTGCGCGCGGGTCGTCACCGGGGCCGCCTGCCCGGCGGGACCGGCGGGGAAGGGGGCCAGCGCCGAGACCGCCGCGATCTCGGGCGCTTCCTGCTTGAGCTTGAGGTAGAGCCCAGGCCCATTCTGCGTCGCGGCGATCTGCGCGTCGGCGTAGGCGAGGTTGTTGCCGCTGTCGTCCCACATAAGCCCCTCGGCGAGGCAGGCTTCGCTCCAGAACCCCCTGGCCCATTCGATCGCCGCCGCCGTCTCGGGGGTGTTGATGGCGATCGTCCTGCCGTCGGCCTCGGTGACGCGCCCGCCGAACGCCCAGAGGACGGCGTACCAGAGGGCGCGCGGATCATCCGCCGAGCGTCCGGCCGGTGCCCCGAACGGATGCCCCGCTGCTTTCAACGCCTTGCCGAGCTTGAGCAAGCCATCGGTTGTCGTCGGGAATGCGCTGGCCCCGACCGCCTTCAGCCAGTCGGTGCGATAGATGACGGCGCTCGGGACGACGCTGAACGGGATCGCCCGCCAGACTCCCGCGACCCGCGCCTGGGCCGCCGGGGCGTCGTAATAACCGCCGAGCGCCGCGCCGAGACCCTCGGCCTCGGCGGAGAGGTCGGCGAACAGGTCGGCGTGGAGCCAGGGGAGGTTGTCGCGGCACCCGACGATGTCCACGCCCGCGGTGCCGCCCGGCGTGGCGAGGCGGGCGCGCAACGCGGCGTTGCCCACCGTTTCGATCGTCACCGCGACGCCCTGCTCGCGACCCCATTCCGTCGCGAGTGCGCGCAGGGCGTCATCGGCGGCGGGCGCGGCACTGCCCGCCAACAGCAGCTTCAAGGCCGTCCCCTCGCGGAATGCTGACCGACCCGAGACAGACGGGGTCGCCGGATCGACCGCCGTCTCGGGTGGCCCCTCCGGCGCGACCGTCGGCGGGGGCGCGTTGCGTGTGCAGGCGGCGAAGGCCGGCAGGGCCAGCAGCCCGCCCGCGACGACGCCGAAGTGGCGGACGAATTGCCGCCGCGTCAGCGCGCGATTCGTCCGCCTCGCTGTGTCACCGAGTCGCCGCCCTTCGTCCATCCGTCGCCTCTCTATAACAGTCATCCGCCACGGCTGGGGCGCACCCCAGTCGCTCAGCCAGGCGCAACGCGTCGGCATTGTCCCGAAGGATTGTTGCCCCGCCGAAGCCAACCGTGGCTGTACGTACACCTATAGTATCGGATGTGTGCCGGGATGGCAAGGGGCGGAGTTATGCCATGGTTGCCGCTACTGTATTTCGATGGGGCGGCGATATGGGTGAGGAGATATGCTATGGTGGGATACCGTGGTGACGCTTCAACGCCTATCCGCGATCGGGAGAGGGGAGCAGATGCCGCCGAAGCCGCTGCTGATCCTCGTCAGTGGCAAACCGGGTTCGGGGAAATCGACCCTGGCACGGCGACTCGCCGCCGAAGATGCCCTCTGGCTGCCGCTGGTTTCCTGCGATCCGATCCGCAACGGGATGTTGGAGACGGGCGTAGACGCGACAGGGCGCGCCGCGATCGACGCCTTTTACGGGACGCTCGAGTACCTGCTGAATCGTGGCGTCAGCCTGATCGCGGATCTCTCGTTTCGGCGTGGGCTCGATGAAGCACAATTGCTCCCGCTCTCCGCGCGGAGCCGCATGGTCAACATCCACTGCGAGACGACGATCGGGGAGGCGCGGCGACGGTTCTTCGAGCGTAAACGTTCCCGTCGCCCGACGGAGGGTGCGAGCAGGGTGATGACGGCGATGGTCGAAGGCAGATTCGATTGGGCGACCTTCGAGCCGCTGGATCTGGCTATCCCGAGGCTCTACGTGGACACGACCGATGGCTACCTGCCGGGGTTCGCCACGATCACCAATTTCTGCCGCGAAGCCGCGAATGGCGCAGGGAAATAGCGTCAGACACATACCGGAATTGGGGGCAAAACGGGCTTTTTCCGAGATGGTGTGAACTATCCTGACAGTCAATAGGTGAACGAGAACGGGAAGCGGTGAAAGAATTGGCGCAGATTCTATGGATCGGTGGCTCGCCCTGCGCCGGTAAGAGCACGCTGGCGGTCACGCTGGCGCAGAGGTATGGACTGACGCACTATAGTTGTGACGACGCACTCCTGTTGCATCTGCGTCGGAGCAATCCTTCCACACATCCGATGCTACACAAACTCTCCAATAGCTCCTGGAACGAGCTCTGGACGCGACCGGTCGAGAGGCAAATCCGTGAGGAGTTGGCCTTCTATCGGGAAGAGCTTCCGCTGATCCTCGAAGATCTGCGCGCGTTCTCGCCCGATACAGCGGTGATCGCCGAAGGGACGGCCCTGCTCCCCGACCTCGTCGCGCCGCTCCTGCACGACCGCCGAAGAGGTGTATGGCTGCTGCCCAGCGTGTCATTCCAGCGCGAACATTACGCACGCCGCCCTTGGGTCGGCGACATTCTGCGGCAATGTGCCGATCCCGAACGGGCATTCGATCATTGGATGCGGCGGGATAGCGGGTTTGCCGACACAGTAGAAGCGAGCGCCAAGGCCCGCGACTTGTCGGTACTCCGAGTTGATGGGACGCAAAGTGTCGAAGAGATGACCGCAATTGCGACCGACGTGCTTTGTTTGTCGGCGTCGTAGCACCTCTGCCGTGAGACTCAACCCTACAGGATGTAATTACTCAAATCCTCATCCTCGACCAGATCGCCGAGGCGTTCGCGGACGAAGGCGGCGTCGATCGTGACTGTCTCGCCCGCGCGCGTGGGGGCCTCGAACGAGAGGTCTTCCAGCGTCCGCTCCATGATCGTGGCGAGGCGGCGCGCGCCGATATCCTCCTGGCGCTCGTTGAGGGTCGCGGCCAGCGCGGCGATCTCGCGCAGCGCGTCGTCGGCGAGGATCAGCGTCACCCCCTCAGTGGCGAGCAGGGCGGTGTATTGGCGCGCGAGGGAGTTGGTCGGCTCGGTGAGGATCGCGTACAACTCCTCCTCGCCGAGCGGGTCCAATTCGACGCGCAGCGGGAAGCGCCCCTGGAACTCCGGGATGAGGTCGGACGGCTTGACGCCGCTGAACGCCCCCGCGCCGATGAAGAGAATATGGTCGGTCTTGATCGGACCGTAGCGCGTCGCGACCGTGGCCCCCTCGACGATCGGCAGCAGATCGCGCTGCACCCCCTCGTCGGAGACGTTGGGGCCGGTGTCGCCACCATCGCCGACGATCTTATCGACCTCATCGAGGAAAACGATCCCGCCCTCCTCGACGCGCCGGATCGCCTCATCGAGGACGCCGTCCCAGTCGATCAGCCGATCGGCCTCCTCCTCGGCCAGGACGCGGCGGGCCTCCGCCACGGGCAGGCGTCGGACGCGGCGCTCGGGGCCGAGCGGGGCGGGGGCGCGACGACCGCGACCGGCGGGCTCGGCCGCCTCATGGCCGTCGAGCGCGTGCGGCTCGAACGGCTCGGGCGGGGCGATCTCCACCTCGATCTCGACCAACTCGCCTTCCAGTTGCCGCGTCTGAATCTGTGTCAGGATGGCCTGGCGCTGCTGGCGGCGCGTCTCGGTGCCGACGCCGCTCGGCTCCGCGACCGCCGGGGCGGCACCACCGCGCCGCCCGCGCCGCGCGACACTGCGGCGGGCCGGGGCGATCCCCTCGCGCTGCTGGAGGAGGGCGGTGGCGAGGCGCTCGTCCGCCGCGCGCTCGGCCTCGGCGCGGACTTCCTCGAACTGGCGCGCATCGACCTGATCGACGCTCACCTCCAGGAGATCGCGGATGATTGACTCAACATCGCGCCCGACGAACCCGACCTCGGTGAAGCGGGTCGCCTCGACCTTGATGAATGGGGCATCGACGATCTTGGCGACGCGCCGCGCGATCTCGGTCTTGCCGACGCCGGTCGGGCCGATCAGCAGGATATTCTTCGGGCTGACCTCGTCGCGCAGGTCGTCCGGCAACTGCGCGCGACGGACCCGCGACCGCAGGGCGACCGCGATCGCGCGCTTCGCGTCGCGTTGCCCAATGACGTACTGATCGAGTGCGGCGACGATCGCCACCGGGGTCAGGCTATCCATCTTCTTGCTGCGCTCCATTTGCGGTGGGGGGCGACGAACGATGGGGCCGGGCTATCCTGTCGTCCCGGACCCCGGCTCGCCCTCTTGCGTCTCTTCGCTCGCCGTGTCGAGCGCCTCGATCAGCAGCGTGTCGTTCGTGTAAATGCAAATGCGCGCGGTGATCCGCATGGCGGCCTCGACGATCGCGCGGGCATCGAGCTCGGTATATTCGAGCAGCGCCTTGGCGGCGGCGTAGGCGAACGTCCCGCCCGCGCCGATCGCGATCGCGCCGTCGTCCGGCTCCAGCACATCGCCATCGCCGGAGAGGAGGAGCAGTGTCTCGTTGTCGGCGACGATCAGTTCCGCTTCGAGGTGGCGCGTGGCCCGATCGGTGCGCCAGTCTTTCGCCGTCTCGACCGCCGCCTTGCGCAGATTGCCGCGCCAGGTATCGAGCTGGGTCTCGAACCGCTCGATCAGGGTTAGCGCGTCGGCGACGGCCCCAGCGAACCCGGCCAATACCTGGCCGTCGTGCAGTCGCCGGATCTTGCGCGCGCCGTGCTTGACGACCACGTCACCGAGCGTCACCTGGCCGTCACCGGCGAGCGCCACCTGCCCGCCGCGTTTCACCGCGAGGATCGTCGTGGCGTGCGGGCGCAGGGCGGGGTGAGGCATTGCTATCCTTATCAAGTCGTGAGTCGTGGGTCGTGAGAGAGAGACAGTGTCAGTAGACAAGCAACTAGTGTCAGCGGACCTTCTCACGACCCACGACTCACGACTAATCCGCCGTCACCAACTCCTGCTCCGCGCCGACCGCCGCGCCGGAGCGGGAGGTGTTGCCACAGGCGGTGCATTTCGCGCCGCTGCCGCGCTTGCCGGCCTCAACCATCAGCCCGCCACAGGCCGGGCAGGGGGTCGGCAACGGGCGGTCCCAGAGGGTGAAGTCGCAAGCCGGGTAGCCGTTGCATCCGTAGAAGATCCGCCCACCCTTGCGCGAGCGCTTGACGACGATCTCGTGCTTCTGGCATTTCGGGCAGGTGACGCCGGTCCCCTGCGCGATGTTACGGGTTGTCTTGCACTCCGGGAAACCGGTGCAGGCCAGGAACTTGCCGAACCGTCCCAACTTGATCACCATCGGCTTGCCGCAGGTCTCGCAGATCTCATCGGTCGGCTCGTCGGCGACCTTCACCCGCCCGACCGAACCCTCGGCTAATTCCACCGATGCGGCGAACGGGCCGTAGAATTTCTGCAAGACCGGCACCCAAGGTCGCTCGCCCGCCGCGATCTCGTCCAGCTCCTCCTCCATCCGCGAGGTGAAGCCGATGTCGAAGATCTCCGGGAAGTGCTCGACCAGGATATCGTTGACGACGCGCCCCAGGTCGGTCGGGTGCAGGCGCTTCTCCGTGACCTCGACGTAGAAGCGCGTCTGGAGGGTGGCGACGGTGGCCGCGTAGGTGCTCGGTCGCCCGATCCCCTGCTCCTCCAGCGCCTTGACCAGGCTGGCCTCGGTGAAGCGCGGCGGCGGTTGCGTGAAGTGCTGATCGGGCGTGAGCTTCAGCAGATCCAACGGCTCACCCTGGGCCAGCAGCGGCAGCGCATCCTTGTCCAACTCGTCGTCCGCGCCGTCGTCGCGCCCCTCGCGGTAGACCGCCAGAAAGCCGGGGAACTTGATCACCGAGCCGGTGGCGCGGAAGCTGTACGGCGCTTTCTCGGTCGCCGGGCGGTCGGTGGCGATCTCGCGCCCGGCGTCGATGTCCACCGACGTGCTATCGAGCAGGGCCGGGCGCATCTGCGAGGCGACGAAGCGCTGCCAGATCAGCTTGTAGAGCCGGTACTGTTGCGGCGAGAGGAAACCACGTATCGCCTCCGGGTCCCGCGCGATCCCGGAAGGGCGGATCGCCTCGTGGGCCTCCTGCGCGCCCTTCGCCTTACGCGTATAGACCGGCGGCTTCTCCGGCACGAACTGGGGGCCGTACTTGGCGGCGATGACGCCGCGCGCCTCATCCTGCGCCACGGCGGCGATGTTCGTCGAGTCGGTCCGCATGTAGGTGATCAGCCCGACCGTCCCCTCGGGCCCGATATCGACACCCTCGTAGAGTTCCTGCGCCAGTTGCATCGTGCGGCGGACGCCGTAGCCGAGCTTGCGCGACGCCTCCTGCTGCAGGGTGCTAGTGATGAATGGCGCGGCGGGGCGGCGCTGCGTCTCGCGCGTTCGCACCTCGCGCACGATGTAGTGCGCGCCCTTGAGATCGGTGACCACGGCGGTCGCCTCTGCCTCGTTGTGCAGTTCGGCCTTCTTGCCCGCGATCTGGTTGAGGGTCGCACGGAATTGGTCTTCCTTGCGCGGCTCCGGACCCTCGGCGCGCTTGGCGAGGTCGGCCTCGATCGTCCAGTACTCGACCGGGACGAACGCCTCGACTTCGCGCTCGCGCTCGACGATCAGCCGCAGCGCGGCGGTCTGCACCCGCCCCGCCGAGAGCCCGCCCTTGACCTTGCGCCAGAGGAGCGGGCTGACTTTGTAACCGACTAGGCGATCGAGAACCCGTCGCGCCTGCTGCGCGTCCACGAGGCGCATGTCGATCGCGCGCGGGTTGGCGATCGCCGCGCGCACCGCGCCGGGCGTGATCTCATTGAAGACGACCCGCTGCACGCGCGAAGGATCGGGGTTGGTCGCCTCGACGATATGCCAGGCGATCGCTTCGCCTTCACGGTCGGGGTCGGTCGCCAGGAAGACCTGGCTCGCCGCCTGCACCGAGCCTTTCAGCTCCTTGATGACCTGCGACTTGTCTTTCGAGACCAGGTATTGCGGCGTGAAATCGTGTTCGACATCCACCCCGAGCTTGCTCTTCGGCAGATCGCGCACATGGCCCATCGAGGCGGTGACGCGATACCCTGCCCCGAGATACTTGGCGATCGTCTTCGCCTTCGATGGCGACTCGACGATCACCAAGCTGGTGCCTCCGCGGAGCGGGGCGCGTGTCGTCGCGCTGCCGCCTGTCGCGCGTTTCGCGCTGGTCGCTTTGCGTGTTGGTGCCTTGGTGACGGTCGCGGTCGTGGCCGTCTTGCGGGTCGGCGGCTTCGCCTTGGCGGTCGTCGTCTTTGCGCGCGTTGTCGCCCCCTTGGTCGCGCTGGTCGCGCGCGCGGGCTTCGTCGCGACGCCTTTGGTGGCGGTCGCCCGCGTCGTCGCGCGGCGCGGGGTGGCGGCGGTCGTGCTCGTCGGTTGTTCGTCGCTGTGGTTGTCGACCATTGGCCTTTATCCTGTGCTCCGTCTCCTGCCAAACGCGTATCCTGCAGGACGAACGGCAAAGTGTAGTTTATGGTAAGCGCTCGGGCCAGGGCTGCCCCGGCTCGGAACGTGGCAACGTCGGTTCTCACCCTTGCATACGAAAGAACGATGCCACCGGTTGCGCTATTCCGGCAGCGCGTGGGGGCGAGCGGGCGGATGGTGCCGAGATTAATGGTGTATGTACATTTCCTCGTTATACCCCACCGTACCTGGGTGCGACAACCCCCGCCGATCCTGCCTTCTATCCTGCGCCGCGATCAGCCGCGACTTGCCCGCTCGTGGAGGGCGCGCAGGTCTTTCGCGTGCATCCGCTCGTGGAAGCCGATCACCCGGAAGATTCCCTCGACGGTCGTCTCTTTCACCACCGGATGATACGAGGCGCGGTCGAGGTCGGCGGCGGTGATCTGATCGAGGCGGCGCAGTGTTTCCTGGCGCGATTTCTCCAAGCGCTCTAGCAGTTGCGGCAACGTCTGATCGTTGGCGCGGCGCACGCGACTCGCATTGAAGCGATCGAGATCGAAGTCCGCGTCGGGGCGGGGCGGATCGCCCTCGATCGTCGCGACGATCAGCGAGAGCATCCCGGCCTCGGCATAGGCGACATGGCCGATCAACTCGCGCGCGTTCCAGTGGCCGCCATCGGTCCAGACCGGCGCGGCCAACTCCGCCTCGTCGAGCGCCGCCACCGCCGCCAGGAACGATTCGCGCCCGAGTGCCAGCCGCTCGACCAGCCGCGCCTTGCGGTCATCCAGGGCCGTCGCCATCGGTCGCTCCTTCCGTTGCCACAATGCTTCGCGGGCTCGAGGCCCAGCCACTCGAAAGCGGCGATAGCGTCGGCGCGGCGCTCACCCACCCGCCACGGCCACCTGCTCAGCCGAGAGGCGATCGACCTCGCGCAAGAAGGAATCGCGCTCGGCCTCGTCGCCGACGATCCGGCAGCCCGCCGCCTTGCGGTGCCCGCCGCCGCCGAAACGCGCGGCGATCGCCGCCACATCGACCGCCTCGACGAGGGTGCGCAGTCCCGCGCGCCATTCTCCCTCGCCGCGATGAAGCAGGACGGTGGCGCGCGCATCCTTGGTGCCGGTGAGGAAGTTGATCACCCCGCCCGACTCGCCCTCGCCCGCACCAGCCTCCGCGAGCATCTCCGGGGTGATCTGACTCCAGACGACCCCGCCGCACCACTCGGCCCGATCCAGGGTCGCGCCCCAGACCTTGACCGTGGGGAACGGGCGCGAGCGATAAAAGTTGTTGACGATGTCGGCGAGATTCGCGCCCGCCGCGAGGAGATCGGCGACGACGCGCACCACGCGCGGCGAGGTGCTGGTCGTCTGGAGGCCGAGAGTGTCGCCATAGATGCCGGCCAGGAGGCAGGTTGCCGCCTCGGGGGTGATCGGCAAGCCCCAGGCCCGCGCGAGCAGATAGGCCATCTCGGCGGTCGCGGCGGCGCCGCTGTCGATGAAGTTCGCGTCGCGCCCATCGGGCGCGACGCCGAAGCGGCTGTTCGTGACATGATGATCGATCATCACGGTCGGCCCGACGGCGAAGCGCTCGGCATTGGCCGTGTAGAGTTTGCCGAGCCGCCCGGTGTCCGACGAATCGAGCGCGAGGATCAGATCGGCCTCCGGCAGCGCCCCTTCACCGTAGCGCACAATCCGCTCGGCACCGGGCAGGAAAGCGGTGATCCGCGGGAAGTCGCCATCGCTGGCGTAGACGGCGATCTCTTTCCCCAGCGCGGTCAGCAGGTGGCACATCCCCAGCGCACTCCCGACCGCGTCCGGGTCGGAGTTGATGTGGAACGGGCTGATAATCCGCCGTGCCCGCGCGATCAGCGGCCAGAGGCGGGCCGCACCCTCGCGATACTGCTTATCGATCTCGACCACAGCGCTCACTCGTTATCCTTCCCGGTTGCCGCGCGCCGCACGCCATTCCGTCTCTCATTGCGGCGAAGGGTATGCTCGGGCAAAGTATAGTCGCTCGTCTGGTAGTCGGTAGTCAGTGGTCCGTAGTAGTTATGGAGGAGGTCGAACACCCTGCCCTGCCCCGGACCCTTCTATGGACTACCGACTACCGACTCCCACAGCGAAGCGGGGCGCGTACCAGTCGGTACGCGCCCCGCTTCGCTGTGCGCTCGGTGTGCTGTCAGTCCTGCGTCTTGCGCGCTTCTTCTTCCGCGCGCGCGGCGCTGGCGGCCAGTTCCGGGGCGAGCGATTTGAGGGTACGCTGAACCCGCTCGGCCTGCTCCATCGAATGATCGAGCTGGAAATTGAGTTGCGGCGTCGTCCGCAGCCGGATCCGCTTGCCGATCTCGGTCCGCAGGAAACCGGCCGCGCCGCGCAGAGCGCGCATCGACTCGGCCTGCGCGGCCTCATCACCGTAGCAGCTGACATTCACCCGCGCGTTGCGCAGATCCGCGCTGACGATCACCTCGGTAATCGTCACGAAGCCGACGCGCGGGTCCTGCATCTCCCGCCGTAGGAGTTCGCTGAGTTCGGCGCGAAGCAGGTCCCCGATCTGCTCGGTGCGACGCGTTGGCATGGTGTCCCCCTGGGAGTTCGTGAGTCGTGAGTCGTGGGTCGTAAGAACTGCTTGATAGCGGCTGCCTGTTCACGAACCGGCGCACCGTTGGGAGCGAGTTCTCACGATCCACGACCCACGACTCACGACTAGCTCACGGCGACTTTCTCGATGTGGTAGAACTCGAGCTGGTCGCCTTCCTGGTAATCGTTGAAGTTGTCGAGGCTGAGTCCGCACTCGTAGCCCGACGCGACCTCGCGCGCGTCATCCTTGAAGCGCTTGAGCGAGGCGACGGTGCCATCGTGGACGACCGTCCCGCTACGCAGCACGCGCACGCGGTCGTTGCGCAGCGCGCGCCCATCGATGACATAGAGGCCGGCGGCCTGGATCCGATTCGGCAGCTTGAAGATCTGCCGCACCTCGGCGTAGCCGTCGGTGACCTCGCGGCTCTCCGGCTCCAGCAGCCCCTTCATCGCCGCCTCGATGTCGTCCACCAGGGTATAGATGACATCGTAGAAGCGGATGTCCACGCCGTTGCCGGAGGCTGCGCGCTGGGCGGCGGCGTCCGGGCGGACATTGAAGCCGATGACGATCGCCCCGGAGGTCGCGGCGAAGGTCACGTCCGATTCGGTGATCGCGCCCGTGCTCGCCAGCAAGGTGCGGAGCTGCACGTTCTGCTGCCCCTCGGTCACGCGGCTGATCGCGTTCTGCAACGCGCCGAGCGACCCCTGCACGTCGGCCTTGATGACGATCCGCAGTTCCTTGGTCTGGCCGCTCTGGATCTGCTTGCCGAGATCTTCCAGGCGCACCGGGCGGTCGTTCACCTGCGTGCCGACACGCCGCTGGATCGTGCGCTCCTCGGCGATGGCGCGCGCCTCGCGCTCATCCACGAGGACTTGCACCGGGTCGCCGGCCTCGGGTGTTTCGAGGAGGCCGAGGATCTCGACCGGCATACTCGGGCGGGCCTGTCGCGCCTTGCGCCCGCGGTCGTCGTTCATCGCGCGGATACGCCCGTAGGTCGCCCCCGCCACGACGACATCGCGGAGGTTGAGGGTACCGGTCTGGATCAGCACCGTCGCCACGACACCGCGGTTGCGATCGATCCGGCTCTCGATGACGACGCCGGACGCCGGGCGGTGCGGATTCGCCTTCAGTTCCTGCAAGTCGGCGACGAGCAGGAGGACTTCCAACAACTCCTCGATCCCCAAGCGCTCGCGCGCGGAGACCTCGACCGTCGGGATATCACCGCCGTAGCTCTCCGCGATCAGGCCGTTCTCGGCGAGTTGCTGCTTGACGCGATCCGGATTGGCATCCGGGCGATCGATCTTGTTGATCGCCACGACGATCGGCACGTTGGCCGCCCGCGCGTGGGCGATCGCCTCCAAGGTTGTCGGCATCACACCATCGTCCGCCGCCACCACCAGCACGGCGATGTCGGTAACCTGCGCGCCGCGCGCGCGCATCTGGGTGAACGCCTCGTGACCCGGCGTGTCGAGGAAGGTGATCCGCCGCCCCTGCAACTCGATCTGATACGCGCCGATGTGCTGCGTGATCCCGCCGGCCTCGCCCTCGGCGACATTCGCCGAGCGGATCGCGTCAAGCAGCTTCGTCTTCCCATGATCGACGTGGCCCATGATCGTGACCACCGGCGGGCGCGTCACGGCCTCCGGGTCGTCGTTCGCCTCTTGCTGGCGCTGCTCGGCGGTCAGCACGAGGGTCCCGGCAAGGGTCTCGTTGACCTTCTCTTCGGTCGGGATGTTCAGCGCCTCGGCGACCTTGGCGGCGGTGGCGTAGTCGATCTGCTGATTAATCGTCGCCATAATCTTGCGATTCATCAACTCTTTGATGATCGCGATCGGCGTGGTATTCAGTGCCTCGGCCAGCTCCGCCACCGTCATCACGTTCGGCAGCGCAACACTCTTGGGCGGCCCAACCGGAGCCATCCGCCGCATCGTGGAGCGCGCACCCCCGGCGACAGCCGTGCCGGGGCCTTGCATCGGGCGACGCTTGCGACGCCGGCGATACTCGCCCTCGCTCTCACCGCCGGTGCGACCGCCGCCACTATTGCCGCCGCTGTTCCCACCACCGGCATTGTTGGGACCCCTGAAGCCGCTCATGTTCTTAACCATATACCCCCCCATTTGAAGTACGAAGTACGAAGTGAGGCTTTCGTAATGTCGTACTTCTAACTTGGTACTTCATCCTCGTCCTCGGGGCCTTCCGGCACCCGTTCGTCGGCGTAGCGCAGCAATTCCGCGCGGTTCTCTTCTGTCAAACCATCGAGTCGCAGGGCGCGTACCAGCGTCTTCTCGTTGATGCCGCGCTCCCAACATCGCACCCGCGCGCAGAGGTATGCGCCGCGCCCCGACCGTTTCCCGGTCGGATCGACCGCAACCGCCCCTTCGGGCGTCCGCACCAGGCGGATCAGTGTCCGCTTGGCGTCGGTCGAGCGGCAGGCGACGCAGGTTCGTTGCGGCACATGCTTCGGTCGTGGCCCTTTGGCCTTGCGCCGCTGCTGCCCCGGCGCGGGTTGCGGCTTGGCTGTCCCTGTGCTCATGCCAGCCCCCCCGGCAAAGTACGAAGTTGGAATTACGAAGTGCAAAGTAACGGACGCGGTACTGTTATCCAGTTCGTAGCTCGTACTTCCAACTTCGCCTCAGTTTGTCAGCGCATCATCGTGGAGCGGCAGCGACTCGTTCTCGCGCGAGAAGCGCGCCAGAAGATCGCGATTGTAATAGACGTTGACGATGTCGTCCTCGACCTCGACCTCGACTTGATAGCCGGCCAGGCGCTCGGGCAGCGGGCCGAAGTCGCCCATCCCACTGACGCGCACCAGCAGGGTCTTCCGGTTGACCAGGCTCGGGCGGCGACCAAGATTCATCAGACTATCGAAGGCCGATGGCATCGCGGCCTCGGCCTCTTCCTGCGCCTGGCGCAGCAGATCGCCGCTCTGGCCGAGCAGCGACTCCGGATCCTTGACATCGATCCGCCAGCCGGTCAGCTTGTGGGCGAGGCGCGCATTCTGCCCCTCCTTGCCGATCGCCAGCGACATCTGATCGGATGGCACCAGCACGCGCGCCGTCTTATCCTCATCGTTCAGCGTCACGTTGAGGACGCGCGCCGGGCTGAGCGCATTCGCGACGAAACCGGCCGGGTCCGGCGCCCACTCGATCACGTCGATCTTCTCGCCCTGCAACTCATTGACGATATTCTGGATCCGCACGCCGCGGATACCGACGCAGGAGCCGACCGGATCGACGTTGTCCTGACGGGCGACGACCGCCACCTTGGAACGGGTTCCGGGTTCGCGCGCGATCGCCATGATCTCGACCACGCCGCTGAAAATCTCCGGCACTTCCAACTCGAAGAGGCGCTTGAGCAGGCCGGGATGGGCGCGCGAGACGACGAGTTGCGGGCCGCGATGCTCCTTCGAGGCGTCCACGAGATAAACCTTCAGGCGTTGGCCGGGCCGGTAACGCTCGGACGGCACCTTCTCGCGCGCGGGCATCACGGCCTCGGACTTGCCGAGTTCGACCACGACCGCCTTCTCGTCGGCGCGCTGCACGACGCCGTTCAGCACCTCGCCGACGCGATCCTGATATTCGTTGTAAACCATCTCGCGCTCGTAGTCGCGGATTTTCTGCAAGACCACTTGCTTCGCGGTCTGCGCGGCGATCCGCCCGAAGTTCTTCGGGGTGCGCTCGACGACCAGCGTCTCGCCGATCTTGATGTTCGCCTTCTCCTTGCGCGCCTCGGCGAGGGTGATCTGCGCGATCGGGTCGGAGACATCGTCGACCACCTGGCGATGGACGAAGATCCGCGCGCCGCCGGTCGCGGCGTCCATGCGAACCTCGACGTTCTCGTCCTCCTGAATCCCGGCTTCCTTCTTGTAGACCGTCTTGATCGCCTGCTCAACCGAGCTGATGACCGCTTCTTTCGGAATGCCGCGCTCGGCGGCGATCTGGGCGATCGCAGTATAGAAATCGCTTTTCATCCCACACACCTCCTCCAATTACCCGCGCTGCTGTTTGCCGACCCTGACTCGAGCCCGGCGCGAACGGTGAACGTAACGACAACGTGGCGCGCACAGCGAGGCACCGGTCGGTGTCCCCGTGTCGGCCAGAGGCGCATCATCGGGCTGTGACGTCAGGGGGACGGCGACGGGCGTGCGGAACGCCCGCGAGTGGTCGGTGTGACCGCGCTGCTGAAAGACAAAAAAAAGCGGGGGTCGTGTCCCCACTCGCGCGAGGCTCTCAGTTGCCACGAACCAAGTATACCAAAGCGCCCTATTCGGGTGCAAGCAGCGGCGGGCGTTGCAATTTCGGCGGCAGGGTGAGCAAAATGTCGTGTTGATTAACCTATTCGGTCGACCCCGCGCCCCATCGCCCCGCCTCATCGAGGAGGATCTTGACCTCGTCGAGGGTCGGATCGATCGTGATCGGCGGGTTCGCGCCCGGTCGCTCGCTGCGCGGGTCGGGCTGATGGTAGGCGGCGATCGCCTCGGCGTCTTTCATCAGATTGCCGGTGAGGATAGCGAGGACCGACGCCTTAGCGGGGAGCAGACCGTCGGTGATCAGTGCGCGCAGCCCGGCGAGGGTCGCGGCGGAGGCCGGCTCGCAGCCGATCCCGGCGCGATCGATCTGCGCCTTCGCCGCCAGGATCGCCTCGTCGCTGACGGCGAGGACGATCCCCTCGGTCGTCTGGATGACGCGCCGCGCGCGCGGGTAGGAGACCGGATCGCCGATCGCGATCGCCGTCGCCACCGTCTTCGCCTCGACCGGCCGGTAGCTACCGGGCGCGAAACCTCGCGCGAAGGCCCGCGCGAATGGCGCTGCTCCGCTAGCCTGCACCGTGATAATCTGCGGGATCCGGTCGATCAGCCCGAGCGCCAGCGCCTCTTCCAGCGCCTTGCCGAAGGCCGCGGTGTTGCCGAGATTGCCGCCCGGCAGGACGATCGCATCCGGCACCCGCCAGCCGAGCGCCTGGAGGGCATCGAGGACGATCGTCTTCTGGCCTTCGAGGCGGAATGGATTGATCGAGTTGAGCAGATAGACGCCGTACTCCGGGGTCTCCGCGACCTCCTGCACCAGCCGCATCGCCGCGTCGAAGTCGCCGCGAATCTGGATGACCCTCGCGCCGTAGGCGATCGTCTGCGCTACTTTGGCCGTCGAGACCTTGCCCTCGGGGACGAACGTCAGCGCGGCGAGTCCGGCGGTGGCGGCATACGAGGCGAGCGAGGCGCTGGTGTTGCCGCTGGAAGCGCAGGCGACCGTGCGTGCCCCGAGGCGGCGGGCGTGGGTCATTCCCACCGTCATCCCGCGATCCTTGAACGAGCCGGTCGGGTTCTCCCCCTCGTGCTTCAGCCAGAGCTGGCCGACGCCCGCCCAGTCGGTCAGGCGCGCATCCTCGTAGAGGTTGCCGCGCCCCTCCGGCTTGCTGACGATCTCGCCGGGACTATAGTCGCCCAGCAGTTCGCGGAAGCGCCAGACGCCGCTCTGATCGAGTCGCGCGCGGCTGGCGAGGCGCACATCGAAAAGTTCGCGCGAGACCGTCTCGCGGAGCGCGGCGAGCGGCTGCTCGACGGTTAGCAGGCCGCCGCAGGTGCAGCGATAGCGCGGCACGCCGGTGGGATACTCGGTCCCGCATTCCGCGCAGACCAGTCGCACCGTCGTCCGCTCCGCCGTCACCATCCCGCCCGATCCTTTCCGACCGCCCTCGTCGCCCCCGCTGCACAGCCCCATTGCGTCAGCTTGTGATGATGTACATGAGTATGGGCGATAGCGCGGGCGTGACGCAACCGCCATCAGTGGCGATGCTCGGTGCGGGAGAACGGGGGGGATATTAACCACAGAGCGCACAGAGCGCACAGAGAATGGAGAGAGACGAGGGGAGAAAGAATAAGAGAGGGGCGAGAGTAGGGTAGAGAGGAAGGTAAAGACTACATAATGATTAGGGGAGAGAAAGTACGTGGGTGGTAATTACTCGAGGGTTCGGGAACGTGGTTCAAGCCCGTCCCGCGACGACGAGCGAGTCCAGGTAGGCCATCAGGTGATCGACGGCCCAGCGCATGTGGATGGGATCGCGGAACAGTTTGCTCATCATCACGGCACCTTCGAGGGTGGACGTGATGATGCTTGCTAATTCGCGCGGGTTCACCTCGGGGCGTAACTCGCCGCTGACCACGCCCTCTTTCGCCGCCTTGCCGATCAGCTTCTGCCAACTCGTCATCGCCACCTGCGCCCGTTCGAGGAGGGCCGGGTAGGCGTCGTCCGACTCGATCGCCATGTTCAGCACCGGGTCGCCGCCGGGCAGTGGCGGGGCGTCGGCGAGGCTGCGGAAGACGCCGACGATCGCGCGCAGGCGGTCGATCGCGCGCTCCTGTCCGGCGAGGGCCTCGTCGAAGCGCCGACCGACCAGGGCGACGGAGTACTCGAAGGCGGCGAGGGCGAGCGCTTCCTTGCTGTCGAAATGGTTGTAGAGGCTGCCCTTCTCCAGCCCGGTCTCGCGCGCCAGGTCGGCCATCGAGGTCGCGGAGTAGCCCCGCACGCTCATCACATCCGCCGCCCGCTCGACGATCCGCTGGCGTGTCCGCTCGCCCTTGCTCTTCGTCACCGACATCGGCCCGTTCCTTCTGTACGCCTTTGTGCCATCTTCGATTCGCGCAGGATAGCATAGTCGACCTGGCGAAACAAACGATCGGTCAGAAACGCCGCCAGCATGATAATCGGTCGGGGTGGTAACTATTTGAGGAGTGGGCACTATCTCGGCCGCCGTGTGACGATCCCTGGTGACGGATTCCCGCAGAGCCAGCATCGTGTTCGGGTATCGCCCCGGCACGTACAATCAACGGCGATGATCGCCGGCGAGACGGGCGAGTACAGTGTGGGAGAGACGATGTACCAGGACACGATCGCCGCAATCGCCACCGCCATCGGGGAGGGCGGGATCGGGATCGTGCGCGTCAGCGGGCCAGAGGCGGGCGCGGTCGCGGGCCGCGTCTTCCGCCGCGCGCGCGGCAAGGCGGCGCCCCTCCCGTCGCACCGGCTGATCTACGGGCTGATTGTCGATCCGGAGAGCGGCGCGACGATCGACGAGGCGCTGGCGGTGCGGATGGCCGCGCCACACTCCTACACCCGCGAGGAGGTGGTCGAACTCCAGTGCCACGGCGGGCCGATCGCGACGCGCGAGACGCTGCGCGCCTGCCTCCGCGCGGGCGCGCGCCCCGCGGAGCCGGGGGAGTTCACCCTGCGCGCCTTCGTCAACGGGCGGCTCGATCTGGCCCAGGCGGAGGCGGTGTTGGGGATCGTCGGGGCGCGGACGCCGGAGGCGCTGGGGGTGGCGGTCGCGGGGCTGCGCGGGCGGCTCGGCGGGGAGTTGCGCCCGACGCGCGATCGGTTGATCGACGCGCTGGCCTATCTCGACGCCTCGGCCGATTTCCCGGAGGATGAGATCCCGCCGTCCGATGTCGGCGCGGCGCTGGCCGAGGCCGCCGCGCGCCTCGACACCCTGGCGCGGCGCGCGGCGGTCGGCACCCTCTACCGCGAGGGGGTGCGCGTGGCGATCGTCGGGCGCCCGAACGTCGGCAAGTCGAGCCTGCTCAACGCGCTGCTGCGCGAGGACCGCGCGATCGTGACGCCGGTCGCCGGGACGACGCGCGACGTGATCACCGAGAGCATCACCCTGCGCGGTATCCCGGTCGTCCTGCTCGACACGGCGGGGATCGCCGCGACGACCGACCAGATCGAGCAGTTGGGGATCGCCCGCAGCCGCGCCGCGCTGTCCGCCGCCGCGCTGGTCCTCTTCGTCCTCGATGCCAGCGCGCCGCCCTCGCCCGACGACCTCTCGGTGGCGACCGCCCTGCGCGAGCGATTGGGCGCGGACGATGAGGGCGGGGGGGTCTTGCTGGTGCTGAACAAGGCCGATCTCCCCACCGACACGAACCCCTCCCATGACGCCGTGCGGTCGATCCTGCCCGCCGCGCGCGTCGTTACCCTCTCCGCGCGGACCGGCGCAGGCTTGGCCGATCTGGAGGACGCCCTCTACGCCCTGGCGATCGGCGCCGCCGGTGATCTCACGGCGGAGACCGATCCCGCGCTCGCCACGACCCGCCAGCGCGAGACGATCGCCCGCGCGCGCGACGCCGCCCGGCACGCCGCCGACGCCTTCGACGCAGGGGTGCCCCTGGACCTCGTCGCGGTCGATGCGCGCGCCGCACTCGTGGCGATCGGCGAGATCACCGGCGAGACGGCCAGCGAGGCGATCCTGGACGCGATCTTCTCGCGGTTCTGCATCGGGAAGTAGGCTGTGAGGCGGGCGGCTCGACGTGGGGCCGCGACCTACAGCCCCCGCCCCACGTCGATGCCAAGGATCGGGCTCCTATCGCCCCTCGGCCAGCGCGATCCGCAACGTCGCCAGCCGCGCCCGATAGACATCCTCGGGCTGGCAACTGTCCTCGGCGGCCATCTCGCCCTGGTCGTCGTGGTGTTTACAGAGGGCGAGTTCGGCGGCGGCCTGGAAGAACTGCTGCTGGAGTGACCAGCGGCGCAGGCCGCCGTGCCGGAAGGCGGCGAGCAGGGTGAGATGGCGCAGGCGACTGGCCGAGAGGACCGCGTATTCCTGGACAGTCAAGGTGCCATTGGTGACCTCGCTCCTGAGTTGTCCCTTGAGCACCTCGGACTCGACCCTGCCGGAGCGCACCGCGATCAGGAAGAGGAAGACGAGACCGGGGAGGATGAAGAGAACCGTCTGGATGGCGACGAGATCGAGGAATGGCGGCGCGCCACCGGTGAAGTCGGCGAGGGTCGCCGCGCCGAAGTTCCAGAGGCTGTGCTGCGCCACCGCGAGACCCCAGCCGCCGATCGGGACGACGAAGCGGAAGACGCCGCGACCGTAGCGCACCCGCGCCCAGCCGACCGCCGCGCCGGTCGTGCCGGTGTAGAGGGCGTGACCGAGCCCGCCGAAGGCCTCGCGGGCGAGGAAGAGCTGGCCGAACGTGCCGATCCCGCCGTCGATATAGGCCCGACCGAGGTAGAGGATATTCTCGGTCATCGCGAAGCCGAGGCCGACCAGCGCCCCGTAGATCAGGCCGTCGAGGATCCCATCGAACTCGTCGCGGTAGAGGAGGAGGAGGCCGAGCAGCGCCAACCCTTTCAGGCTCTCCTCGATCAGCGGCACCCCGACGATCAGCGTGAATCGCCCGCCGATCTCCGCGCCCAGCGCGAGCGTCAGCAGGCTGCGGGTCACGCCACTGAGGAGAATGCTGAAGAGGGTGGCGATGACCGCGCCCCAGCCGAATGCGCCCAGGAGGTTCTGCCACGGTTCGCGCTCGTAGCGATCGAACGAGAGGACCAGCCCGGCATAGACGATCGTCGGGAGGAGTGTGGCGAACACGCCGAGCAGGAGCCCGCGCGGATCCGGGACGCTGACGACGATGATCAGCAGATTGCAGGCGAGCGCCAGGATGAAGAAGACGCCGGCGATCGTGGCGAGCAGGGAGCGCGGCGTGCCGAGCGCGCGCGACGGGGCGGCGAGGGGTGCTCGTCGGGCGGTCAGCGCGGCGCTGGATTGTGGCACCGCAGCGGTGTGCTTCGTCTCCATCGCTCCCATCCCGCCGCGAATTGACAACGGGGAGATCATCGTCGCTGCGGGCGAACACGTCAAGGGCGAACGGGTGCGCGACTCCTCCACAGCATCAAGTTGTCGCCCACCACAGGATAACAAGCGGCGTCGATCGGCTGCGCGGTCCGGTCGGGCGACGGCCCTACACCCGGCCGCGCCGCTCTTCTGCTGGGTGCGAGGCGTGACGACGGCGCAGGAACGGCGGGATAACTAATAAGGAGAGAAGAAGGATCGCGCTCACCGCCGCGATCTGCCAGCCGAGTCGCCAGAGAGGCGGGGTGAAGTGCAGGCGCACCTCGTGGCTCCCGGCGGGGACGCGCACCGCGCGGAAGAGATAGTCGGCGGTGAAGAGCGGCGTTGCGGCGCCGTCGATCGTCGCGCGCCAGCCGGGGTAGGCGACCTCGCTGAAGACGAGGATCGCCTCGCGGTCGGTCTCGACGGCGGCGATCAACCCATCCGGGTCGGGGCGCGTGACCTTGACCATCCCCCTGGGCGGGTCACCAGTCAACGCTTGCGGCGCTGCGGTCGCATCGAGCGGCGGGCCGAGATAGGCGATCGCGCGCGGATCGAAGCCACGCGCCCCGATCGCGGCCCAGGCGTCGTCGGGCGTGGCGACCGTCCGCGCCTGGCCGACGAGAAAGGCGCGGGGTAGCGCAGTGGTATTCTCGTAGATGACGAAATCTTGCCCGCGCCCCACCTCGCGGAATTTCGCGCCGCCCGCCGGGGCATCGTTCGGCGGCAGCACGACGTAGCGGATATTCAGCAAATCGTAGCGCGGCGAGTCATGGCGCTGGCGCGTAGCGTCCCAGTAGCGCGCATAGGTGGCGAGACCGAGCGGATCGTAGGTGCCGCCGACCCCCTCCAGTCCCACGGTCGCCGCCCAGGAAGGTTGCCAGCCGGTCTCGACCACCTTCGACTGGTCGATGCGGAATGGTTCGGCATCTCCGGCCGACCGAATGACGGCCAGGGCGGCGTCGTGGGCGAAGCTGGCGAGCGGGTTGTCATTCGTCGGTGGCACCGGCGCGCTGGCCGCGAAGAGATCGAGGACGACGAGCGCGACCAGCAACGGCGCGAAACCGCGCGAGGTGAGGCGGTCACGCGCGACCGCCAGGAGCAGCCCCGCCGCCAGCCCGAGCAGCACGAGTGTCCAGGCGGCGCTGTCCAGGAATTGCGCCAGCGGGCCGGAAGGATCGCGCGGCGACAGCAGGGCACCGTAGGCGAAGGCGAGGACGATCAGGACGATCGCCAGCGCGAACCCCAGCCCGCGCGCGATGCGGCGCAGCCAGGCGTGCGTTTCCTCGGCCTGGCACACCAGCAGGCGCAGCAGATTCTCGGTGCCGAGGGCGGCGAGGGTGGCGATGGCGAAGTCCGCGAGCAGCAGCCAGCGCCCGGAGGCGCGGATCCGGCTGTAGCCGGGGACGAAGGCGTAGAACCAGCCTTGCAGCGGCGTGGCCGGGCCGAGCGCGACGAGCAACGCCAGCCCCGCCAGGCCGGCGAAGAAGAGCGCCTCGTGACGGGCCGGGGCGACGGCGCGAACAAAGGCGAACCCGCCCAGGCCGAGCGCGACGATCCCGGCGTAGCCCCAGACCTCGCCGGAGAAGCCGACCGCGTCGATGTAGGTGCCGGGGGTCGAGCCGAAGGCGTTGGGGATGAGCAGCGTGATCAGGTGGAGCGGACGCAGGGAGAAGGCGGTCGCCTCGCCGTAGGAGATCCCCGAGCGGATCGAGAGGCTGGCGAGTTGCAGCGAGGGGAGGAGCGCCGGGGCCGCCAGTCCGACGGCGAGCCCGCCCGCCAACCCGAGCTGCGCGCCCGCGATGATCCAGTGTCCCGCGAAGCGGCCCGCGAGCCAGCGCCGGACCTTCCCCAGATCCGTCGGCCAGGCGGCGGGCGGGCTGTCGGCCCAGGTGAGGAAGAGCCAGTAGAGCCCGACGGCGGTGAGCAGGTAGAGGAAGATTTGCTGGTGGCCGCCGAGCAGGGCTAGCAGCAGCGCCCCCGCCATCGCGACCGTCCAGGGCAATGAGCGACGCAGGAGCGCGCGTCGGAGGGCTATGAAAGTCGCCGGGAGCCAGGGCGCGACCGCGACCATCGGGTAATGGCCGAGGTGGGAGATGGCGAAGCCGCTGTAGGCGAAGGTGATGCCGCCGATCACTGCGGCGAGTCGCCGCGCCCCGAGTTCGCGACAGAAGGCGTAAGCGAAGGTCGAGGCGAGCCAAATCTGCACGATCGCCAGCCCTTGCAGGGCGTCGTAGCCGAATGGTCGCGCGAGGATGAACGCCAGGAGATTGGGCGGCGAGAAGAGGCCGGTCTGCTGGTTGGCGGCGAACGGGACGCCGCCCCAGACTTCCGGGTTCCAGAGCGGGAAGCGCCCTGCCGCGATCTGCTCCCCGGCGAACTGGTAGAGCGGATAGTAGAACGAGTTGAAGTCGCCACCATTCCTCGGCAGCCAGGTATCGCGCGTCAGCAAGACCCGCCAGAAGAAGCCGAGATTAAGGGCGGCGAGGAGACCGAGGACCCCCCACTCCGCTGTCAGCCCCGGCCAGCGCGCCCGCAGCGGTCGCCAGCGGGTCAGCGCCAGCACCGCCAGCCAGAAGATTCCGCCGAGGATAAGCAGCGGCAAATCGAGGAGCGCGGTCTCCTTCATCGGAGCCCGGAATAGAAAGTGGTGGCACGGTGAAGAGTGGGTGCTTGTCCGCCGAGCCTGAGCCGCCGACCGGAGTCGGCGCTAAGGGCCTGCGGCCAAGAAGCCCTGTGACTTCGCCCAGGATAAATCCCCTGCCGGGGACTAGCTTTCCTTACCGCCGCAGGGCGGTCTTGTCCCAAGCGTAGTCTTGGGGTTCGTGGCCCGCAGGCCCCCAGGCGCGGTTGCAACCGCCCGCCTCCCGATTTCCGATGGAGCTATCACTATCACTATACGACTTGATAACGCGGCGCGAGGAGGATGGTCGCGCGCTCACCTAGACGTTGAACAGAATCTCCAGCACATCGCCGTCTTTGACGATGTAGGTGCGGCCCTCGGAGCGCAGCACGCCACGCTTACGCGCCTCCGCCATCGAGCCGGTGGTGACCAGATCGCCGTAGGCGACCGTCTCGGCGCGGATGAAGCCGCGCGCCAGATCGCTGTGGATCGAGCCCGCCGCCTCCACCGCCGATGAACCGGCGGGGATCGTCCAGGCGCGGCACTCGTCAGGCCCGGCGGTCAGGAAGGAGATCAGCCCGAGCAGCTTGTAAGAGACGGCGATCACGCGGTCGAGTCCCGACTCGGTGATCCCGAGATCGTCCATGAAGACCGCCGCGTCATCGGGGTCGAGCTGCGCCAGCTCCATCTCGATCTTCCCCGCCAGCGCGGCGAACTCGATCTGTGCACCGCCGAATTGCTCCTGCGCCCGCGCCACCAGCGCCTCGCCCGCCGCGCCCAACTGGTCCTCGCCGAGATTGAGCAGGACTAGCAACGGCTTGCCGGTCAGGAAGCCGAAGCCGCGCAGGATTTTCTGCTCGTCCTCGCTCAACTCGACCGCGCGGATTGGGTTGCCCGCTTCCAGTTCTCCCTGCAAGCGGGCGAGGACCGCCGCCTCGCGCTCGTTCGCCTCGCGCTCGGGGCCGCGCGTCTTGGCGATCGTGTCCTTGATCCGCCGCAAGCGCTTCTCGATGATCCCGAGATCGGAGAAGGTGAATTCGAGGTTGATCGTCTCGATGTCGCGCAGCGGATCGACCGTGTCCTCCGGGTGCGGCACGTTCGCGTCCTCGAAGGCGCGCACCACATGGACCAGTGCCTGCGCCTGCGCGAGATGGCCGAGCAGTTGGCCGCTCAGGCCCTTCTCGCCCATCCCCTTGGCCAAGCCGGCAACATCGACATATTGGACATCTGCCGGGACGATCTTCTTCGGCTTGAAGATTCCGGCGAGGACATCGAGGCGCGTGTCCGGCACTTTGACCGTGGCGAGGTTCGGCTGGTCCTCGGCGGCGGTGTACGTGCCGACGGCCGCCTCGGCGCGCGTGAGGGCATTGAATACGGTGGTCTTGCCGCTGCTCGGCAGACCGACGATGACGAGACGCAGGGACAACGGAACCCCCCAGGTGAATGACGAATGACGAATGACGAATGACGAATCGATTTACGCCATTGATTGCTAAAGGCGCGGTGCCAGCGGGGAGTATGGGGGATTGCGGGGCGGGGGTCAATGTCTTATGTGCCCATAAGCTTTACTTAGCCTCTGATGTTTCTACTCTTGATATCTCGCTTAAGCGTAGATTTTTCCCAACCCGTACACCAGTCACCTCAACAATATCCTCCCACAATGGGCGTACGATATCATTCATCATCCCCTCAGGGACGATAATGTTATGCTTTTGTTCCTGGTCGTCAATCAGTTGAATTTTTTGCTTTACCTTGGTTGCGTCAGCCAATAGTAGCCTTCCTTTGACTCGCACAATTTCATCGACTTTAGCCGCGCTACTCTTCTCTAGGGCGGATACGTTGCCTTCCTCTGCGAGGGATTCAGGCACGATCGTTTCCCGAGTACGTTTGAAGCCAACGCTCTTGACTGTATGTTCTGCATCAGATATTGTAAGGTCAACCATATCTACCTTGCGGCCATCTGGGGCAATTCTTTTCGCTAAACCCACGAAATTTCTGTAGTACGGCTCGTTGGAAATAATTTCCTTCACCTGGTCTTCCTTCCCAGAATTGAGAAGATCAAAGCATTGTACAATCTCGCTGATTACTTGATTGGAAACTCCCATCCCAGGCAATTCCATCTGCGCCCCAAGCCGTAGCGTAAGAGCAAAGCTACCGCTCCGGGGTGTGCTGACATAAAGGCTATAATTGTGGTTAAGTTTGGGGGTACCCTGTTCACGAAAAGGGTGACCAAGTTTGCGCTCGATAGTACGCTGTACAATCCTCTTAAAGTCTTCAAGGCGACTGAACAGAATATCTGATAGGGCGAATCCTGGTCCGACTTCCTCTCCCGTAATGACAAGTTGGAGATCTCGCGGCTGCAGAGTCACCCCTCGCTGCTCTAAATGTCGCTCGAAATGTGTCCTCTCAAGCAACTCGCGCAGTTCCCCTGCAATCTCCGCAGGCGGATAGCCACTGAGAGCTGCTGCAATCAGCCTTTCTGCTTCGCGATATTGTTTGCAACGAATAGCAATGGAGGCAGCACTGCGATAAAGAATTGAGCGGCTAGGTTCTAGCGTTAGCTCATTCCGCAGTAGTTCAGCAGCTTCGGTTTCGAGATACAGTGCTTCTAAATAAGCTTCAGTAACACGCCCATCATTGCCCTGTCGTTTGGCAATCAGTGCCTCATCGACAAGGCTCATCGCTCGATCGTGCAGTTGGTCTAATTGAGTCATGACTTCACCAAGTAATGCGAGGTTGGCTTACTAAACTCAACGATCATTATATGGACTGGTAGGGAACCATCGGTAGGGGCTGTTTGCTGTTGCTTCTCGCGGAGGCGACGCTGGATCGCCGTATCGTCTCCAGTGAGTATACCTGATATCTCTAGTCGTGCTGAGTCTTGAAATGGAGGATAAGTATCTCTATTGCCCAACTAGTAATCAACCCCATCTCCCTTTATGGCACGTCGTATCACCGTGTATTCGGTCAATTCTAGCATCAGCAAAATTGCAACTCCACAGGCACCAAATTCAGTTGCTTCCTGCTGATCTTGCCAGGCATTGAGCGTCTGTGGTGTAACTACTTCCGACCATGAGATCGAGCAAGCGGTAGGGAATTGGCCACTGATACTCAGGCTTACTCCCACTGAATGACCATGCCGATAGAGACAGATACGGGTTGCCTGCGCAAACAAGGCTCCGATCTCCGGGGTAATACCAGGCAGCCCTTTTCTGAGCGTATCGAGATCAAGAATATGGTCGGTTGTTACTGTCACTGTCAGCGCCCTTTCGTATGAGACGGGCTATATAGCGTCCAAAATAGCTGATCGATCCTACTCTAACACTTGCTGCCTGTCTAACGATTGACAGGGATTCAACTGCAGAGAGCCACAGAGAGAATAATTCTTCCTCCCTGTGGCTCTCTGCGGCCCTCCGCGCCTCCGCGCCTCTGCGGTGATCGTCCTCCCTCGCCTACTCGGTTGGCCAGATTCCCTGCAGGAACTGGACCTGATCGCGAGTCTGGTGTTGCCCGCCGCCCTCGTGATTGTTGTAGCGCCAGACGCGGATCTCCTTCGCCCCAGCGTAGTGGTTGTAGGCCGCGAAGACGGTCGAGGGCGGGCAGATGGTGTCCATCAGCCCGACCGAGAAGAGCGACCGCGCACCGGCGCGCGTGGCGAAGTTGACCCCGTCGAAATAGGCCAGCGTGTTGAAGACCGTATCGACCTGATCACGGTGGATGATGCAGAAGCGGGTGATCTCGGCGTACGGGTTGGTGTCGACGATCTCGGTCGCGCGACGATAGTGGCAGAGGAAGGGGACGTTTGGCATCGCCACCGCGACATCGGGGACGAGCCCCGCCACCGCCAGGGAGATCCCGCCACCCTGGCTGTTGCCTGCCACCGCGACCCGCGCGGCGTCCACGGCGGGGTGCTCGCGCGCGACCCGCACCGCGCGCGTCGCGTCGGTGAAGAGGCGGCGGTAGTAGTAGGTCTCGGGGCGCAGGATCCCGCGCGTCATGAAGCCGGGGTGGTGCGGATTGCTCCCCTCCGGCTCCGGATCGGGGGTGTCGCCGTGCATCGTGGCACCACTCCCTTGGCCACGCGTGTCCATGATCAGGTGCGCGTAGCCCGCGCCGCTCCAGACGAGCCAACTGTACGGGAACGAGCGCCCGCCCCCGTAGCCGATATATTCCACGACGCAGGGCAGCGGCCCCGAGCGGCCGCGCGGCAGCAGCAGCCAGCCCTTGATCTCCTGCCCACCGTAGCCCTTAAACGTCACGTCGAACGTCTCGACCGTCCGCAAGCCGTAATCGACCGCTTCGAAGCGCGCGTCGAGCGGCGTCTTATCGGCCTCGGTCAAGGTCCGCGCCCAGAAGGCGTCGAAGTCGGCGGGCTCATCGCGCGGCGGCAGGTACTCGCGGAGACGGTCGAGCGGGTAATCGAAGAGGGGCATCGGTGCTCCTTTCAATGATTGACGAACGAGCCTACAGGGGCGTGTCTTCGCTCACTATTTCCCACTCTTCGGGCTTTATGCCGAACTCCACTCGTGCTTGTGCTAGGGCATCATCGAGCGATAATGGAGCCAAGTCGGTTAGCTCCGAGCCAGCCTCGTCCAGATAAAACAGGTAGTAGCTGACGTGCATACGTGCAAGTTCGGCCATAGTTGGTCGCCACAGAGACTCGTAACGACACAGAACAAGTTCCGACGGTGGTCCCAGTAGCTGCCCATTCTTGTAGTGCCGTGTTCGGCCAGTTGGTTTGTGTTCTTGACCCAAGCGAATGCGCCGCAACACTTTCGCCTCGGACCAATTCTCGTAGCGGCTCAACATTAGCCCCCGCTCGAAAAAGAGAGTCTCGCCACTGTAACAGAAGGGAGTATCCCCCACCTGGCCGCACATATTCCGCCGCTCACCCGCGCGTGTCAATCGTCAGCGTCCCCGCGCGCACCCCGGCGGGCAGTAGGATTTCGAGGACGCCCGGTAGCGGCTCAATGTGGTCGAGCGGCGCATCGTTCCAGCGCGCGGTGTAACGCGGGCCGGGCGCGAGGGTGGCGATCACGGCGGGGCGGTGGTGGGCGGCGGTGTCGGTCGTCACGGCGGCGGTCAGGGCGGTGTGGTTGGGGGTGACGTCGATGGCGCTGAGCCAGGCGTCGAAGCCGACGGTCAGCCTGCCCGGACGGTAGTAGGCGGCGAACCAGCTGAGGACCGGTGCCGACAAGCCCCCGAAGTGGTGCCAACCCGCGCCGCGCCCGGACGCGACGATGAAATGCTCGAAGCAGCGCCCGGTCCACCCGACCTCCACCCGCCAGAGGTCGAGCGCGGCCATCGCAATTCGGCGCGCGAGGTCGGGGCGACCGAGATCGAGGGTCGCCCGCCAGAAGTACCACTGGTGCGCCATCCAGACCGCACCGTTCCAATAACCGTCGGCGCGGTAGTAGGGCGCGGATTGATCGACGGTCGTCAGGCCGATCGGCGTCCAGTGGCGCTGCGGATCGAAGAGGTGGCCGAGCAGCCGCGACTCTTGCTCCGGCGTGCAAATCCCAGCGATCAGCGGGTAGAGCCCATCGAAGCCGCGATTAAAGTTTTCGCCGCCCTCGTGGCGCAGGATCCCGATCGGCGCGCCCGTCGCGTCATGCCGCACGTAGCCGAAGTAGCCGGACTCCTCATCCCAGGCATGGCGTTGGAGGGCATCGGTCCCCGCCGCGATCGTGGCCTCATACGCTGCTCGATCGTCCGCAAGCCCCAATGAGTTCGCGGCGTGACGCAGGATCTTCGCGACGCGGATCACTTGCGCGGTGGTGATGACCGGCGCGACCGATCCCGCCAACCGTTCGGCGTGGACCTGGACCTGCGGCGGGTAATCGTCCCAGCCGCCGGAGTTGTAGAAATAGTCCCAGGTTTGCAGCAGGCCCGAGCGGAAGCGGGCGGTCGTCGAACTGCCGAGCTGGCCGGCGAGGAAGCGAAAGTATTGGCGCAGCCCCGGATAGCAGTCGCGGAGCAGGTCGGGCGACGGCGCGCGATTCCAGAGGTCGTGGAAGAGGGCGTGCTGCGTCGGGACCGGGCTGCCGTGGTGGATGAAGGCGGCGTCGGGGTCGCCGGGCGGCGTCAGGTAGGCGCGGAGGCAATCGAGCGCGCGGTCGCGGTCGAGTTCCGCCAGCCCGAGGCCGACGAAGCCGGAGTCCCAGGTGTAGAGGCTGTCCCACCAGCGGCCCGGCGTATTGTGGCGGATGAAGCGGCGGCGCGCGTAGACCGGATAGACGACGTTCGTCAGGAGCGTCGCCGCCAGTCGCTCCTGGCTGGCGCGGTGCGGCTCGCCCCCCGGCGTCGGCGCGAGATCGACCACGCGCCCCTGCGCCGTCGCGAAAACAGTTGCGGGGTCGAACGTCTGCGCCCGGTATGCGCCGATCTGGCGCTCGACTGCCCCGCGCTCACCGGTGCAGACGAGGCCGTGGATAGTGCGCGACTCGCCCGCTGCCAGCACGATCGGGCGAAAGAAGACGTTGGTGTAATGCCCCTCGCCGGGGCCGTCGAACTGATCGTGCGTGTGATGGTGGACCGTGGCGCGCAAGATGGTGTCCAACTCGGCGGCGTGGAACTGGCGCACCTCCCAGGGGGAGAAGTCCCAGGCGAGGCCGTACCAGCGGTCGAGGTCGGGGTACTTCAGCAGCAGACTCTGCGGACCCGGACCCGCGACGATTTCCGGGCGATGCTGCCAGTCGGTCAACGTGAAGCGGACGCGGCTGGCCTCGTGCGCAGCGACGATCGCGAAGCCATCGAGTTCGATCGGCGCGCCGCCGAGCGCCGCGAGGCGCAGCGTATGCTCGCCCGGCGCGAGGGTGTCGCCGAGGGCGTAGCCTTCTTGCCGGAAATCGCCGGTGCCGACGAAACGGCAGACCCGCCGCGCCGCGCCGTCCAGGCCGAGCGAGAAGGGCGACACGGTCTCGCGCGCCAGCCGGTAGCGCGCCACGATGATCGGACTCGGGAGAGCGCGGGGCGTGGTGAAGCGGTAGGTGACCACGTCGCCCGCCGCTGCGCCGAACCCCTGCCCGACTCCCCCGCCCCCGACAAAGCCGTGATCACGCGTCTCGGCGCGGCGCAAGCCGTCGGGGTTGAGGGTGTCGGTCGGTCGCGGATTGGCGAAGGTCAGGTCGTCATAATCGAGGGCGTCGAGCCAACCCGCGCCGGGGGGCAGGTCGATCGTCGCCGGGCGGAACGGCTCGGGGGTGTACGCCCTCGGCGGCGGGAAGTTGAGCGAGGCCATCTGATGCAGCACGAGGGTCTGGGGCGCGTCGGTGCGATTGACGAAGGTGCTGCGAATGAGGCGCGCGTCGTCGCTCAGGTGCACGAAGGCGATGTCGCAGTAGAGATCGTCGCGCCCGATCAGTTCGTGGCGGTGGCTGTAATAGGAGAGGTCGGGCGCGGCCTCCCACGGGCCGTAGCCCGATTCCCAATGAACGTTCGGCAGATCGATCTTGCGCCGGTAGAAACCGGGAAAGACGCTCAGATCGAAGCGCAACCCGCGCGCCGCGTCGGCGATGTGCGACACGCCGATGTAGCGCTTGGTGTATGGTCCCCAGGCGGGGAGATTGAGGTCGGGGGCGTTGCTCATCCGGCCTTGCCCTCACCGCAGTGGCAGCGTCACCTCGCGCCCGGTGCGCGCCGACTCGTAGATCGCCAGGATGATTTCGAGCGGGCGGCGCGCATCCTCGCCGGTGATGGCGGGGGGGCGGTCGCCCGCGATCGAGTCGAGCAGGTCGGCCAACTGCGTCTGGTGCCCGGCGCTCGGGATCGCGGCGGGATCGGCGGAGCCGGTCGCCGCCGGGCCTTCCGCATCGGCCTTGACCTTGGTGCCGTAGGCCCCGGCCTCGCCCTTCTCGTCCTTGAACTCCCAGACCTTGACCTTGCCCGCCTCGATCACCGCCGTCCCCTCGGTGCCGGTGATCTCCAGGCGCTCCGGCAGACCCGGATAGACGGCGGTGCTCCCCTCGATCGTGCCGATCGCGCCGTTCTCGAAGTTGAGGATGGCGATGGCGATATCCTCGACCTCGATCGTGTGGGCGGAGGTCGCGGCGCGGGCGTAGATGCTCTTCACCGGACCCATCATCCACTGCAACTGGTCGATGTAGTGGACCCCCTGATTCATCAGCGCGCCGCCACCATCGAGCGCCCAGGTGCCGCGCCAGTCGCCGCTATCGTAGTAGCCCTGCGAACGATACCACTTGATGATCGCGTCGCCGAGGATCAGCTTGCCGAAGCGGCCCGCCGTCAGCGCCTCGCGCACCTGCACCATCCCCGAGCCGAAGCGGTGTTGCGAGATGACGCCGAGTTTCACATTGAATTCGTGGCAGGCTTCGATCAACCGATCGGCCGCTTCGAGGCTGATGTCGATCGGCTTCTCGACCAGGACATGCTTGCCCGCCCGCGCCGCGCGCATCCCGATCTCGGCGTGCAGCCCGCTCGGCACGCAGACGCAGACCACGTCAATGTCGGGGCGCGCGAGCATCGCGTCGAGGTCGGTGTACGCTTCCGCGCCGAACTCCTCCGCGCGCTTCTGCGCCGCCTCGGGGACGACGTCCATCACCGCGCGCAACTCCGCGTTGGGGAGCGCGGCGGCGCTACGCGCGTGGAACGGCGCGATCACGCCGCACCCGACGATGCCGACGCCGTAGATGCGGGAGGGGGTGCTCATGGTTGGGCGCTCCTTTATTTGAATGTGCGGCTGCAGTTGAGTAATTCCGGGGCTGAAGACCCGGCTAGGGGCTTGCGGCCACGAAGTCTACCTTCGCAGACTGGGGGGCATCCAACGCAATGTGGGCTACAGCTAGTAATGGTCCAGTCCCCGCAGGGGGACTTCGTGGCCGCAGCCCCTAGCCGGGTCTTCAGCCCCGGCAATTCGTCATCAATCGGCGGCTACCCCGCCCACTCCCGCAGCAACGTCGCGTGTTGCGGCAGAGCAATCTCAGGGGCCTCGATGTGGGGGTGCCACTTCTTCTCCCACTCGACCGCGACCCAGCCGGTGTAGCCGCGCCGCAGCAGCGTCGTCAGGCTGTCGCGCACTGGCACTTCGCCCTCGCCGAGCAAGAGGAGATCCCAACCGGTGCGCGCCGCCTCGTTCCGTCGCGCGTCCTTGACGTGGAAGTGCAGGATGTGCTCACCGAGCGCGTCGATCACCTGATCGGGACTCTCGCCCATCCGGTAGGGGTGATGGGTGTCCCAGAGCGCCCCGACCGAGCGGCTGGGGACGCGCCGCAGGATCTCAGCGACGGTGCGCGAACTGGCGAGGGTATCGTGCGTTTCCAGCACGATCGCCACGCCCAGCCGCTCGGCATCCGGCGCGACACTGTTGAGGAGCGCCGCCGTCGCCGCGAAGACCTGTTCCTCCGTCGCCCCGTCGGGCCAATCGCCGCCGAAAACACGGATCATGGGGGCGTCGAGCGCCGCCGCGAGATCGAGGAAGGCGCGTAGTTCCGCCGCAACGCCCTCCGGGTCCGCGCCGGTCGCGACGCGGATCGAACTATCGAGGCAGCAGATCGGCAAGCCCGCCTCGGCGAATGCCGCGCGCACCCGCTCCCGCTCGCTCTGGGACAGTTCCGGGGTGATGATCTCGCCATCGAGCAGGCGCAATTCGACGCCATCGTAGCCATACTGTCGCGTCGCCGCGATCACCTCATCGAGCGACCAGTCCGGGCAACCAAGGGTGCTGAACGCGAGTTTCATGGGTTGGTCCTCCTTTGCGCAGTCGGTGGTAGTCGGTAGTCCGTAGAGGATTAGGGGCAGGGCAAGATCCTCGGCTTTCTCCATGGTTACTACGGACTACGGACTACCGACTGCCGACTGCCCCTCGTAGCGCCGCCATCGCCTCGCCGATCTCGGCGTCGAAGTCGGTCCAGCGGCATTCGATCGAACATCTGCCGGTGTAGCCGTTCTTGTGTAGTTGCGCGAAGAAAGGTGCGATCGGGTAGGTGCCGGTGCCGGGGTGCCGCCGCTCGCTGTCGGCGATGTGGGCGTGGACGAGCAGATCGGCGTAGTCGTCGATGGTGGCGAGCGGTTCGTCCTCCTCCATCAGGTGATAGAGATCGACGAGCAAGTGGACATCGCGCAGCCCGCGCTGGCGGATGAAGTCGCCGCTCTCGCGCAAGGAGGTGAAGACGTTGCTCTCGGCGCGGCGCAGATGTTCCAGCGCGATCGTGATCTCGTGCCCGCGCGCGAGCGCGCCGAGTTGGCCGAGGAAGTCGGCGAGCTGGTCGAGCGCCGTCGCGCGGCTGAAGCCCTCCGGGATCGAGCGCGAGCGCCCACTGCCGAGCACCACGATCGCGCCCGGCCCGGTCAGCCGCGCGATCCGCGCGAGCGCTTCGCGGCTGTAGTCGGCGAGCCATTCCCGATCGACCGCCGGGCCGACGATCGTACGGTCGCCGGGCAAGAAGACGTTGTAGGCCAGCGGCTTAATCGTCGCACCGGTGAACTGCTCCATCAGGCGTGAGAATGCCGCCTCGTCCCCGCCCATGACCGCCCCCGCGACGGTCAACTCCGCGTAGTCGCCCCCCGCCGCCGCCAGCGCGGCAACCTGGTCTGGCGTGATGCAACAGCCTAATTCCATCCGTCCCTCCGTTGCTCCATCAGCTGGGGCACCGCATCCTTATAGCACAGGTAAGCGCGCGGCGGCGCGACAGGGCAATAATCGCGGGCTGGCTCGGGACTCACGGCCTTCGTTAAGCCATGGAAAATACGGGAAGCCATGGAAAATACGGGCGGGTACCGAGTGTTGTTGGAGAAGCGCTCCCTTCGCGATGCGGGTCGTCGCGTCAGACCTGGCCGCGCCCGCGCCGTGCCTGGTCGCCGCTCCCAATGTAGGCTCCGTGGCGGCGTATCTCGCGGACGAGTACCCCGGTGTCGCGCACCTGCTGCGGATCGATCAGGAGCGCGCTGCCATCGGCGCGGTGCAAGAGGAGGGCCGGTTGGAGGGGCTGGCTCGGGATACGGCGCTCCTCGACCCCGGTCAACTCGGCCCAGGGGATATGCGCCCGCGCGCTGCCGTCGCCCGCGCGAATCGTGACGCCGACGTTGTCGAGGACCACCTCGCGCCGTTGCCGCCACGCGAACCACGCACCGAGCGCAAACAGGGCTGTCACCCCCCCGCCGACGAGGAGCGAACGCCCCGCCGCCCCGATACCCTCCCCCGAGAGGGCACCCCCGGCGATCCAGAGGGTCGCCGGGATGGCGAGGGCGGCCAGGATGGCGAGCGTGACCCAGAGCCCGTTACTGCCGGGGAAGACGAGCGGTTCCCCTGCCGTGTCGGCCCGCTCGCCGCCTGTCGTGCCCGATTCGCGCACCGCACCCTCCGTCAGCGAACGAGCGCGGCCAGGATCGATCGGGCGCTGACTGGATCGCCGGGCGGCAAGCTGATCAGCGCCTGATCCAGCCCGCGCGCGTGCCAGTCGGCCAGCTTGGCGCGCGTCTCCTCGACCGTGCCGACGATCGCCGTGTCGTCGAGCAGCGCGTCGGAGACGGCGGCGCGAGCGGCTTCCGGCCCCTCCCGCCAACCGGCACTGATCGCGGCCACCTCCGCCGCATAGCCCTGGCGCGCCAGCATCTCGGCGTAGAAGCGGCCCATCCGCCCGATATAGAAGGCGATCGGCTCGCGCGCCTTGTCGCGCGCGGCGGCCCGCTGCGACTCGTCGGTGATCACGGCGGTGGTGATGTAGGAGGCGATCGCGGCGCTGCCCGCCGGTCGCCCGGCCCGCGCCGCGCCCGCGTCGAGCTGCGCGCGGAGGGCCGGTAATTGCCTGCCCGGCCAGTAGATCGGCAAGATCCCGTCGGCGATCTCGCCGGTTTGCAGGATACTCTTCGGCGTGATCGCGGCGATGTAGATCGGGATGTGGTCACGGGGCGGGGTGACTTGCAGCCGGAAGCCGCGCTCCAGGTCGAAGATTTCGCCGTGATAGACTAGCTTCTCGCGGCGCATGATCATGTTGATGATCTCGGTATACTCGCGGATCCGCCGCAACGGCTTCTCGAACCGCACCCCGTGCCAGTGCTCGATCACCTGCCCGCCCGACGCGCCGAGCCCGCAGCGCATCCGCCCGCCGGAGCGCTCGTCGAGGGTCGCCATCGTTGAGGCGATCACGCCCGGCGAGCGCGAGAAGACGTTAAAAATCCCCGCGCCGACCGCGATCCGGCGCGTGGCGATGACCAGTTCGGTCAGGCGACTGACGAGGTCGTAGCCCCAGGTCTCGCCGAGCCAGACCGAATCGTAGCCGAGTTCGTCGGCGATGCGGACCTTCTCGACCGTCTCCTCCCAGGCCCCCGGGAAGTTCGGATTGTTGGCGAGTACGCCGAGGCGGAGCGTGCCGTCGGCAGCCGGTCCCGTTCCCATCGCCGTTCTCCTGCATCACTACCGCGCGGGTATCCGCGACGCAGTGTAGCGGCGCGGTGCGCGTCTGGCAAACGCCCGCCGCGCGCAGGGCTGGCTCGTGTTGGTGGGACGCCGGTGCGAACTCCCGGGGGTGTGCCGCCCCGCCGTCAATGCGCGGCGGGGCGGCGGATGGTCAGCGCAACGGGGCCATGACCTCTTCCACGAACCGCTGCACCGGCTCGGTGGAGGTGACGTGGCCGAAGTCGAGCAGGATATGGCTCACCCCCTCAGCTGTCCACTTCTGCAACTCTTCGACCCACTGCGCCGATTCGTCACTCGTCTGCGGCAGCGGCGCCTCGCGGGTGACCGTCAGCACGATCGACGACGGATCGCGCCCGGCGGCCTCGGCACTGCGGCGGATGATGTCGCGCTTCCGAGTGAACGACTCGAGCCCCCGGCCCGCGCCGGTGTTCCACATGTCGGCCTGCCGCCCGACCAGTGGCAGCATCAATTGCTCGCCGTTGCCGCCGATCAGGATCGGCGGGAGCGGGTCGGGATGCGGCGGCGCATAGGCCGCCTCGATCTGGAAGTGTTTGCCCTTGAACGTCGGGGTCTCCTCGGTCCACATCAGGCGCATCAGCTGGAGCGCTTCGTCCAATTGCGCGATCCGCACCGCAGGGCGAGGGAAGTCGTAGCCGTAGGCGTGGTACTCCTCGTCGCGCCAGCCCGCGCCGATCCCGAGGATGAACCGCCCGCCGCTCATCGTCTGGAGGGTCGCGGCCATCTTCCCGGTCAGGGCCGGGTTGCGGTAGCCGACGCCGAGGACATGGTGGCCGACCTGCACGTTGGGGTATTTCGCCGCCAGCCAGGTCAGGGCGGTCCAGCCCTCCACGAACGGATCGCTCCGGCGCGTGAAGCCGTAGAAGTGGTCGCAGACCCAGAGGGAATCGAAGTGTTGCATGGCGACCGGCAAGATCTCCTCCTGCTGGTAGATCACCAGGGGAACGTGATCGCTCTCCGGGGGGCCGACCGCTGGTGCGACCCAGCCAAATTTGAGCCCGGACATTGTCGCCTCCTTTATGCGTTGCCGCAGCGCCTCGTCGTCCCGGTCGTCCGCGACCGGGGGCGAGTATAGCAAGGGTGCGCGCCGATCAGACCTCCCTCGCGGCACTGGTATCCGCGAGGGAGGAAGACCGCCCCATGGGTGAACACCGCGCAGGGCGTGCAGGTGCCGGTTGAAGCGCGACACGCTCAGCGGCCCGGAGAGGTAGCGGCACAGCTGCATGACCTGCAAGGCCCGCGCCAGGTGGTTCTGGAAGTAGCGCGCCGCCGCCATGGTCAGCACCTCCGCCTCGCTCGCCCTGGCGCGCACGTCGTCGCGATGCCCCAGCGCCCCCATCGCCTTGTCAATGACCACGAGCGCCGTCACAATGACGTCGTCGTCCACGCGCCCCTCCCCTCGAGAACCTGGTGCCTGAGCAACACCATGCTCGGCGGGAGCCGCATGGGCGGCAAAAAGCAATGACCGTAGCAATGGATCCAGCGAGAGGAGCGCGTGATGGCGGAGATGTCGGTTGCCGAGCGGGATGCGTTCCTCCGGGAGGCACGGATCGGGACCCTGGCGACGCTGGATGCGAACAGTGGGCCAGTGGCGATCCCGATCTGGTATGAGTGGGATGGGGCGCGGGCGCGGATGTTCACGTCGGTTCGGTCACCGAAGGTGGCACGGGTGCGGCGCGACGGGCGGGTCTGCCTCACGGTGGCGGAGCCGGTGGGGGTGCCGGAGGCGTGGGTGGCGATCGAGGGGGTGGCCACCATCGAGGAGGGGACGGGGTTCGCGCTCGCGCAGCGCCTCGCGCCCCGGTACTACCCGGCCGAGCAGGCCGAGCGGACGTTGGCGGCCTGGGAGCGCGTCGCGCAGGACTGGGCGACGATCGTGATCGAGCCGCGCCGTATCCGGTCATCGGCCCCGGAGTGAGCGCGACGCGACGCGCCCCCTGCGGATGATCTCCTCGGCGACCTGGCCGAGTTTGGCTCGGGTTTCCTCGCCGCGACCATCACCAACGCCAATGAGCAATCACGGTAGATGTATAATGCTGACCGCCGTGCCGGGGTGGAGCGGCACGATGCCGCGCGGGGGTGGGGGCGATGCCGGTTCAGGAGATCATCGAGTTCGTGCTGCTCGGCGTGTTCGTCGGCACCTACGGCACGCTCGTGGGGGCGGGCGGCGGCTTCATCATCGTGCCGATCCTGCTGATCTTCTTCGCCACGCAGTTCACGACGATCCAAGCCTCCGCCACCTCCCTCTTCGTCGTCCTCTGCAACGGGATCTCCGCCTCGATCGCCTTCGTGCGCCAGAAGAAGATCGATTACTCGACCGGCGTCCGCTTCGCGGCGGCGACCGTGCCGAGCGCGTTCATCGGCGGGCAGGTCGCGAGCTACTTCGGTGACACGATCTTTAAGCTGGTCTTCGGCGTGCTGCTGATCGGCGTCGCCATCTTCCTCAATCTGCGACCGGACCCGAAGAAGGCGCAAGCCCTCGCCGACCCCGACAAGCCCCTGCCCTCGGGGTTCGTGCGCCGGGCGATCACGATCGCCAACGGCACCCGCTACGAGTATGCCTTCAATATGCGCAGCGGCCTCCTGTTCAGCTTCGCCATCGGCTTCCTCTCCAGCATCCTCGGCGTCGGCGGCGGGATCTTCATGGTCCCGGCGATGGTCTTCCTGTTCGGCTTCCCCGCGCACCTCGCCGCCGCGACCTCCTCGTTCGTCCTCGTCTTCACCGCCCTTTCCGGCACGGTCTCCCACCTCTTGCAGGGCAATATCCTCTTCGGCCCGGCCCTGGCGATGAGCGCGGGGGTGATCGTCGGGGCGCAGATGGGGGCGGCGATCGCGCAGCGGGTGCAGGGGAAGGCGATCGTCCGCTTCCTCTCGGTCGCGCTGATCCTCACCGGCATCCAGCTGATCGTGAAGGCATTCAACTGAGGGATGGGCGGCGTGCGCACGATCTATCTGACCGGGTTCAGCGGCACCGGCAAATCGACCGTCGCGCGGCATCTCGCTGCGCGCCTCGGCGTGCGAATCTATGACGTGGATGCGGCGATCGTCGAGCGCGCGGGCCGACCGATCGCCGACATCTTCGCGAACGATGGCGAACCGGCCTTCCGCACCCTGGAAGCGCACGCGCTGGGTCTGCTCACGGTCGATGCGCGGGCGGGCGGGGGGATCATCGCCACGGGCGGCGGGGTGCCGCTCGCGGAGGCGAATCGCCGACTGATGTTCGAGAACGGCTGGGTGATCTGCCTGGAAGCGCGGCCCGAGACGATCCACCAGCGCGTCCACGCACAGTTGCGGACCGACGGCCAGGCCGGTGTGCGCCCCCTGCTGGATGATCCCGATGCCCTCGGGCGGATTCAGAGCCTGAAAACCGCCCGGCAGTTCGTCTACTCGCTGGCGCACTGGACGATCCATACCGATCGCTTCCCACCCGAGCGGGTGGCCGACGAGATCGTGCGGGCGGTCGCATTGCTCGAAGGTGTCGCACCCGCCGCACCCGCGCCGGTCGGAGGATTCCAACTCGGCCCCAAATGGTTCGGGCGCGACCGCCCGCTCGTCTGCGTGCCGATCGTCGCCGCGACACCCGAGGCGGCCCTGGACTTCGCCGCGCAGATCGCCCCGCTCGCGCCCGACGCGATCGAGTTGCGCGCCGATTACCTGGCGGATCTCTCGCCGGACGCGGTTGGTGCGCTGCTGCCGCGCCTCGCGGAGGGGGGGCTGCCGATCCTCTTCACCAACCGTGTCGCGACCGAGGGCGGGGCCCGGGAACAGGGGGAGGAGGCGCGGATCGCGGCGCTCCTCGCGGCGATCGAGACCGGCATCCCGGCGATCGTCGATGTCGAGATGGCGACCGCGCCGCATCTGCGCGACCGGGTTGTCGCCGCCGGGAAACGTCGCGGCGTCCCGATCCTCCTCTCCTTCCACCATTTCACGATCACGCCACCCGATGAGGAACTGCTGGCGACCGTCGCCGCGATGGCGGCGGCGGGCGCGGACGCCGCGAAACTGGCGGTGATGCCGCAGAGCGCGAACGACGCCGCCCGCCTCCTCGCGCTCACCCGCGCGATCACCGGTGGTGCCGCTGGTCCGTCGATCCCGCTCGCCGCGATGAGTATGGGGCCGCTCGGGATGATCACGCGCGCGACCGGTCACCACGCCGGGTCCGCGCTGACCTTCGCGGCGGTCACCCCGGGCGGCGGGTCGGCCCCCGGCCAGCTCGCGGTTGACGAGCTGCGCGCGATCTGGGCGGCGACCGCCGCACAATAGCCCATCCCGACTCGTCATTCGTCACTCGTCATTCGGGGCCGTGGTATAGTGCGGGCGTGGAGGGGTCGCCCGCCGCGCGGGCGGGGCGCAGCGTCGCCCCGGCGCGGGTGCGGTGTCCGAGCGAGGGTAGCAACCAGGAGGGATAGCGATGTCCACGATGCAGGGTGTCGAGATTATCGGGGCGCAGTCCCCCGCCGTCGAGCAGGTGCTGACGCCGGAGGCGCTGGCCTTTGTCGTCCGGTTACACCGCGAGTTCAATTCGACGCGTGAGGCGTTGCTGAAGCGTCGCGCCGAGCGGCAGGAGCGGTTGGATGCCGGGGAGCGCCCCGATTTCCTGCCGGAGACGAAGGCGATCCGTGAGGGCGATTGGCAGGTCGCGCCCGCGCCCGCCGATCTGCTGGATCGGCGCGTTGAGATCACCGGGCCGGTCGAGCGGAAGATGATGATCAACGCCCTCAACTCCGGCGCGAAGATCTTCATGTCCGATCTGGAGGACTCGCTCTCGCCGTCGTGGGAGAACGTGATCCAGGGGCAGATCAACCTCTACGACGCCGTGCGCCGCACGATCACCTTCGATAACCCCGACGGGCGCAAGTACCAATTGAACGAGCAGACCGCCGTCCTGCTGCTGCGCCCGCGCGGCTGGCACCTGCCCGAGAAGCACGTCCTCGTGGACGGCGAGAAGATCTCGGCCAGCCTCTTCGATTTCGGCCTCCACTTTTTCCACAACGCGCAGGAACTCCTGTCGCGCGGTAGCGGGCCGTATTATTACCTGCCGAAGCTGGAGAGCCACCTGGAAGCGCGGCTCTGGAACGACGTCTTCAACTTCGCGCAGGATGCGCTCGGCGTGCCGCGCGGCACGATCCGCGCGACGGTGCTGGTCGAGACGATCCTCGGCGCGTTCGAGATGGAAGAGATCCTCTACGAGCTGCGCGACCACTCCGCCGGGCTCAATGCCGGGCGCTGGGACTACATCTTCAGCACGATCAAGAAGTTCCGCGAGCGCGGCGACATGATCCTGCCCGATCGCGCGCAGATCACGATGACCGTCCCGTTCATGCGCGCCTATACCGAACTCTTGGTCAGCACCTGCCACAAGCGCGGCGCGCACGCGATCGGCGGGATGGCGGCATTCATCCCCAGTCGGCGCGATGCGGAGGTCAACCGCGCGGCGCTCGGTCGGGTGCGCGAGGATAAGGATCGCGAGGCGCGCGACGGCTTCGACGGCTCTTGGGTTGCCCACCCCGATCTCGTCCCGACAGCACTGGAGTCGTTCGACAAGGTTCTCGGCGACCGCCCGAACCAGCGCGAGCGCCTGCGCGAGGATGTCGCGGTGACCGGGGCCGATTTGCAGAACTTCGACATCCCCGGTGGCGCGGTCACGCGCGAGGGCTTTCGGATGAACGTCGATGTCGGCTTGCAGTACATCAACTCCTGGCTGCTCGGCAACGGCGCGGCGGCGATCTACAACCTGATGGAAGATGCGGCGACCGCCGAGATCTCGCGCGGCCAGCTCTGGCAGTGGATCCGCAACGAGGCGAAGCTCGAAGACGGCACCCCCTGCACGATCGCGCTCTATAACGAGGTGCGCGCGGCGGAGTTGGAGAAAGCCGGTGGCGCGAGTGCCGGTCGCTACGGCGAGGCCGCCGCGATCCTCGATTCGCTGGTGACGGCGCACCACTTCGTGGAGTTCCTGACGTTGCCCGCGTATGGGGGGCTGGAGTAGGGGGGCGAGTGTCCCAGCCAAAGCAGTATTAAGAAGATTGCTCCGTTATCTGCCCTCTCAGCATCGAGCGACGTGGCGGGGCCGGTGGACTGAAGTCCCGGCTGAAGGCTCCGCCACGAAGTCCGCCTACGCGGACTGAGTTTAGCTGCAATTCAACGGCCTTTGGTGCCGCAAATAGCATTTGCAGGGGCTGTTATGCAACATCAGTCGCGTGTGGCTGCGTTCGTGCATCCGACCTGAGGAACATGGGATCGGCTGCCGTTGCTGACCAGTGAGATCGAGCTATCTATGCATCGTGCGCTCGGGGCGGAGTGTGCCAGGCTGGGTGTGGATATGGTCGCCGTTGGTGGGGTCGAGGATCATATTCATCTGCTGATACGATTGCCAGCAACTGTGAGCCTAGCAGAACTTGTGAAGCAGCTTAAGGGTTCCTCCGCTCATCTTGTCACGCACCTTCTCATCCAAGGACATTTTTCCAAGTGGCAAGGAGGCTATGCCGCCTTCTCCGTCAGTCCACGCCATCTACGCCAAGTGAGCGACTACATTGCTAACCAGCGTCAACACCATCTCTCAAATAATCTTCTTCCCCTGCTCGAACCAGAAGCCGAAGCCTTTACAACCCCATCGTTCCAGTCCCCGTAGGGGGACTTTGTGGCGAAGCCTTTAGTGGTGCATCCGCTAAGTGGGCCGCACATTAGCGCCGAGGGCGATGCCGGGCTTGCGGCGCGGGCGGTGCCGCCGCCTGCGACCCCACACGAAA
>CADCWN010000123.1 GCA_902806415.1 uncultured Thermomicrobiales bacterium
CGCTGACGTAGATATCGACAATCTGGCCCTGCTCGTCAAGCGCGCGATACACATATACCCAGTCCGCGGCCACTTTCACGTAGGTCTCGTCCACGCTCCAGCGGTCGCCGACCGTGCGGCGGCAAGAGCGCGCCGCCGCCTCGTAGAGCGGGGCGAACTCCTGTACCCAGGCAGAGACGCTCGACGGATCGACCCGGATCCCGCGCTCCGCCAGCAACTCGGCCACATCGGCGTAGCTGAGGCGATAGCGCAGATACCAGCGCACCGCGAGGGCAATGATGTCGGGCGGGAAGCGGTAGCCCGAGAACGGCGTCGCGCTCAAGGCCGTGAAGCGCCGCCGACAGCCGTGGCACCGGTAGACCTGCACGCCGCGCCGGTCGCGCCCGTCCTTCCGCGTTGAATCAGCACCGCACGTCGGGCACACCGCCTCGCTGTCAACCATCGCGCTCCTCCCCAGCCATGCTCACGACGGCTGAGGTTAGCACATCCCTGCACAACTCAAGAGAACCGATTACCGTCGCTCAGATCGGCGTGCCGCGCGGCCGTTCGCGCGGGGAACCCGAGGGCTCTGCGGCTTTGCGCATCGATAAGTTGCCCAAGGCCGGGTTGGTAGACGGGGCTGGGGGGGCGATCGTCGCATATGAGCGCCCGCGCCACTCGATCGCGCGCCCACGCGCCGCGCGCCAGAAAGTGGTCAGCACGGCGGCGCTGAGGACGAACGCGCCGGGCGGGAAGAGGGCGATCTCGCGCGCGGGCTGGCGCAAGCCACGCCCGACGATCGCGCGGATCGCGAGGAGGGTCGCCACCTGCCCGAGCGCCAGCTGCAGCGGGCGACCGCGCACCCCGCCGAGGAGCAGGGCGAGGAGGACCACGAAGGGACCAGCGAGGTAGAGAATCGTCATCGCGCCGATGGAGAGGAGGTAGCTCGGGGCGAGGCGATTGCCCGCTTGGAGGCTGCGGACGAAGCCGCGCCACGCCGCCGGGAAGCCCTCGTACATCCGGCAGCTGACCCAGTCGCCGCCATCGAGCAGCAGGAGGCGCCCGCCCGCGCGCTTGCAGCGCAGGCCGAGCGCCAGGTCCTCCATCAGTTGATCGCGCACGGCGGCGTGGCCCCCCGCGCGTCGGTAGAGGTCGCGTCGCACCAGGAAGAATTGGCCGTTGGCGAAGACGAAGTGGGTCTCGCGCGGTCGTTCGAGCAGGGCGAGCGGTTGCAGCGCTAGCAGGAAGAAGAAGAGGTGCGGCACCAACAGGCGCTCGCCGAGCGATTCGGCGCGCATCCGGGGCAGCAGCGTCAGCGCCTCCGCGCCGTGCGCGGTCGCCGCGCCGATGACCCCGCGCAGCATCCCCGGCGCGTGCGTCGTGTCGGCATCGACGAAGAGCAACCAGTCGCCGGTCACGGCGTCGGCCAGTTGTTGGCAAGCGTGGGCCTTGCCGCCCCAGCCTGCGGGGAGCGCGCCGCCGCGCAGGAGTTTTACTGTCGAATGCCGCGCCGCGAGGTCGGCGACGATCGCGCCGGTGCGGTCGGTCGAGCGATCGTCCAGCACCAGGATCTCGACCCGTCCCGCCGGGTAGTCCTGCGCCACCAGCGACGCCACGCAGGCCGCGATCGTCCGCTCCTCATCCCGCGCCGGGACCAGAATCGACACGCGCGGCGGCTCCGGCGGCAGCGGATGGGCCGTGCGTCGCCTGCGCCCCAACTCCCGCAGATTCGTCGCCCCGATGAGCGCCATCGCGCCGAGCAGGCAGAAGCTGAGCGCCTGGTAGACCGATAATGGGGAATGACGAGTGAAGAATGACGAATGACGAATACGGGGACGAGGGGTGTTACTTGCGCTCGATTGGCGGACTCGGCTCGGTGTCGCTACCGCACCCCGCATTCGTTGCCAGCGCCCGACGCCTGAACCCCATTCGTCATTCGTCATTCTCCCCTGACACGGCAGGGGACCACGGTCACTCGTCATTCGCTGAGGTCTTCGAGCACTAATCCCGCCGTGATCTCGCCGGAGAGGAGGACGAGCGGGATGCCGCCGCCCGGTTGGGCGCTGCCCCCGGCGAAGTAGAGGCCGCGAATCTCCTCGGAGCGGTTCGGCGGGTGGAAGAAGGTGCTCTGCGACCATTTGCCGGAGAGGCCGAAGATCGAGCCGTGATTATTGTTGTGGCGCGTGGCGAAGTCTAACGGCGTCCAGCGCGCCTCCGCGACGATGTGCTCCTCGATATCCGGCAGCCCGAGTGCCTTGACCTTGCCGATGACGAGATCGCGGTAGCCGTCGGCCTCGCGCGCCCAGTCGAACGCCGGGGTGATGTGCGGCACCGGCGCGAGGACGTAGAGAGCCGACGAGCCGGGCGGGGCGAGGGTCGGGTCGCTCTTGGCGAAGTCGCCGATGTAGATCGTCGGGTCGTCGGGCGGGCGCTTGTCCACGAAGATCCGCCGCATCTCCCCGGCGTAGTCGGCGGGGAAGAAGACGTTGTGGTGCAGCAACTCCGGGTAGGTCCGATCGACGCCGAGGTAGAGGATGAAGGCCGACGACGACGCCTCGTAGCGCGCCAGCCGCGCGTCGGTGTACTTGCGCCGCCAGCGCTGGTGGATGAGCTGGCCGTAGGTGTGGACCAGATCGGCGTTCGAAACGACGACCCCGGCGGGGATGAACTCGTCGTCGGCGAGGATGACGCCGCGCACGCCGTCCGGCCCGACCGCGATCTCCTTGACCGGCGTGTCGTAGCGGATTTCAACCCCGCGCCGCCCGGCCAGCGCCGCCAACTCCTCGGCGATCGCGTGCAGGCCGCGCCCGCCGCGCACGTACCAGACGCCGTGGACGAACTCCAGGTAGGGGATCGCCGCGTAGGCCGCGGGGACCTGGGTGGGAGGCGTGCCGACGTAGATCGACTTAAAGGTCATGATGTGGCGCAGGTGCGGGTCGCGGAAGTAGCGGCGCATCCGCGCGTCGAGGGTGCGCGTCACGTCGAGGATGATCCCGGCACGGGCGACGCGCGGCGCGAGCATCTCCCGCGGGCTGCTGAACGAGCGCCGGAAGAAGTAGGCCATCAGCTCGTCATAGATCCGGCTCGAACGGGAGAGGAAGTGGAGGAAACCGGCGGCGTCGCGCGGGTCGAGCGCCGCGAGTTGGGCCAGCAGTTCGCGCAGATTCTCGCCCCAGCGGATCTCGACGCCATCGCGGAACGAGAAGCGGAACGAGGGGTCGCAGGGGACGAGATCGAGATGGTCGGCCAGCCGCTCGCCCGACGCCGCGAAGAGGTCTTCGAGCAGTTGGGGCAGGGTGAAGATCGTCGGGCCGGTGTCGAAGCGGAAGCCGCCGAGTTTCAGCGTGCCGAGCTTGCCGCCCGGTCGCGCGCCGCCCTCGACGATCGTCACCGCGCACCCGGCGTTCGCCAGCCGGATCGCCGCCGCCAGGCCGCCGAGCCCCGCGCCGATCACAACGACACGACGGCGCGCGGCGGGAAGGGATACTGTCATCGTGCCTCGCTGGTCTATTAGCTCATCAAGGGCGTACGCTCGGCGTTGGCGGCAACTCGTTGTAGGGGACGGTGGCCTCGCCGGAGAGTATGAACGCGACCACACCGAAAATGGTGACCGCGACGCAGGTGAGCAGCAGCGCCCCGAGAATCGCCACAACTGCGACGAGCCAATTTGTTCGACCGTTCATGCGTCACCTCCCGCCGTCCGGCTGCGTTCACCGGCACGCCGCCAGGTCACCCAGATTAACGCCGCGCCGGTGACTGCGGTTAACACCATCATCAGCGCCCCGGCGATCGGCCAGGGGATGACGGGCCGTTGCTGCCAGATCAGCGCGAGGCTGATCCCCGCCCCGGCGGCGATGTTGGCGCTGAAGAAGGCGCGGTAGAGGCGGTGGGCGAGGTCGAACGAGCGCCCGCCTAGCAGGAAGGCCGCGACGAGGGCGGCGTAAAAGGCGAAGAGGAACGAGAGGGCGGGGCTGGCGATCCCGCGCAGGAGGAACGCCCCGGTCGCGTAGAGGGCTAACGCGACGATCGCCGTCGGCGCGGCCCCGAGCGCCACGGCGACGGTGCGGATCCCGGCGGCGGCGTCGGCGCGCAGATCCTGGATCGAGGTGAAGGCGTGCGAGGCGATCGCCCAGAGCGCGAATGCGCCGACCGCCGCCCACGGCGTCGGGGTGACCCCGTTCGCCAGGACCGAGACGAGCAGCGACCCGGCGTAGAGGACGTTGGCGAGCGAGTCCAGTCCAGGTCGGCCCTTGAAGCGCGGCGGCGCGCTGTAGGCGATGCTCAGCGCGAGTAGCCCGACGAAAGCGGCGATCGCCGCGCCGGACCCGAGCAGCAGCAGGGCCGGGATCGCGGGGAGATTCCAGGCGACGATCAGGAGGATCAGGCGGCGAAAGTTGCCGGGATTGACGATCAGCGCCCCCTCCGCCGAGTCTTTGCGCGCGTTCCGCAGGTCCGACTCGTAGTCAAAGATGTCGTTGACGCCGTGCAGCAGCAGGTTGAACGGGAAGGTGAAGTAGGCGATCAGCAGGATCGTGGGCAAGTCGAGCGGACGCCCGGAGATCAGCCACCCCCAGGCATAGGGAACCGCCGTGTTAAACCAGAAGAGCGGGCGCGAGATCGTCACCAGCGCGCGAAATGAGAGCATTGGTCCGTCACATTCGTGGAACGTTCGGGTGGTGTGTGATCGGGGGACTTTCGGGAGCCCCGCCCATGAAATTGTACCAGTACGCCGCCCCGTGCCGCTGTGCGTAATTGGCGTGGGGAGATTGGGCGGGGTTGAATGGTCCATCGGAGGTAGGCTGCTGTGATTGGGTTGGGTTGGTGGCGGTGCCAGTTTTAGTTTGGCAGGCGGTTGAAACTGCGCCTGACGGCCTGCGGGCCACGAAACCGCCCTACAGGGGTTAGGTAACATTGCTGACTCGATCCCTGACGATAAAGGCAATGTCAACCATAGTTTCCTAACCCGCGAAGGCGGGTTTCGTGGCGTGTGAGTGCCCCCAGGCGCGGTTTCAACCGCCTGCGCCCCTTCCCCTACTCCATCGCCGTCAGCGTATACCCATCCGGCGTTGCGACCTCAAAAACCTTGCCGAAGGGGAGCGGCACGATCGGCGAGGCCGCGACGCCGTTCGCCGTCCAGCGCTCGCGCAGGGCGGCCAGATCGGTGGTCTTGTAGTAGAGCCGTGCCTCGCCAGCAGCG
>CADCWN010000124.1 GCA_902806415.1 uncultured Thermomicrobiales bacterium
GGCGATAATTTGCGGCCCGAGGGCCGGGGGCCAAGGGCCGATCGATTTGGTGGCTGGCATAATGTTCGTCCCTCCCCAGGCCAGACTTCGTCACTCGTCCCCGACACGGCGGGGAACCACGGTCATTCGTACTTCGTGCTTCGCTAGGGCCAACTCGTCTCCGTCAACGGCGTGACCATGATCTCCTGGATCGCCGATCCCGGCGGCATCTGGCAGGCGAAGAGGATCGTCGCGGCGACGTTGGCGGGGTCTTGCAGGTGGTCCTCGTCCGGGAGCGGGATCCCCTGCTCGGGGAAACGATCGAACCAGCCAGTCCGCATCCCGCCGGGGATCACGGTCGTGACGCGGATCCCGTCGGCGCGCCCCTCCACGCCGAGCCCCCGGCTGAATCCTCGCAGCCCCCACTTCGAGGCGTGGTAGGCCGAGGCGTTGCCCCAGGCGCGGACGGCGGCGGTCGAGGCGATGTTGACGATGTGGCCCGACCGCTGCTGGCGCATCGTCGGCAGCGCCGCCTTGGCGACAAGGAACGGGCCGCGCAAGTTCACCGCGAGCGCGCGATCCCACTGCTCGATTGTCAATTCGTCGACCGAGGCGACGTAGTCAACCGCCGCACAATTGACCGCCACGTCGAGCCGCCCGAAGCGCCCGACGACCACATCCACCGTCCGGAAGACCGCGTCGGCGTCGCCCACGTCGCAGGCCAGCGCGATGCACTCCGCCCCGTCGGCCGCCAGTTCCCCGGCGACCCGCTCCGCCGCCTCGCCGCGCAGATCGATGCAGGCGACGCGGCACCCGGCCCCGGCGAAGGCGCGCGCGGTCGCCGCCCCGAGCCCGCTCCCGGCCCCGGTTACCAGCACCACCTTGCCGCGGAGAATGTCAACGGTCATCGTGCACTCCTTGTCGTCGTCAGTCGTCAGTTCTCGGCGGGCGAAGAGCGCTGGCTATCGGTCGCCAGGACACCGTTTGCCGCCAATTGCCAGCCGACGACCATCGGCTGGCGACGCCCTATCCCGTATTCCACCAATAATTCGCCGAAGAGCTCTGTCGCGTTGCGCCGCCGATCCTCGACATTCGTCGGCAGGCCGAGGTGGTAGGTGCCCGCTGGGAGCAGCCCGCAGCCGCCCCATTCGCGGATGAGGAGGTACTGGGCCACGACCTCCTCGCCGGCGTGCTCGGGCGGTAGCCGGTGCCACCAGGAGAAGCCGCCAACGCCGAGCAGCTTGGCGCGGTCGTAGAGGACGTTGGCCCCGCCGATCCAGGCGACTTTGTAGCGTATCGGGCGACCATCCGGGGCGAGGCGACGCTCCAGGTGGAGCGGGTTCGCGGCGTTGTTGACCACGTGCCGCCCGACCGGCACCGCCCCCGGCGCGAACGGCTCGGGGCGGACCGGCCCATCCCACAGCTCGATCCCCTGCTGGTGCGGCCGCTCGTCGGCGAGATAGTCGAGGCCGGTGGCGGGGCAGCCGACGAAGCCGCAGCCCTCCGCGCGCAGGGTGTCGAGCATCCGCCCCAGGACCGGAGGATCGAGCAGCACATCATCGTCGAGGTAGTGGACGTAGGGGGCGCGGCTCTGTTCGAGCAGGAACTGCCGCTGCTCCGCCATCCCCCGGCGCGGCAGATGGCGGTGTGTCCGCACCTGGTGCCCATGCCAGCGCAGCGCCCGGATGAGGGTATCGATCTCGCGGCTCTCCAGATAGGTTGCCCCATCCTCCGTCTGGTCGGAGATGATGACATCGAAATCGGTGAAGGTCTGCCCGAGCAGACTCGTCAACACCACCGCCAACCCCGTTTTCCGTCGGCACGTCGGGATCAGCACATCCACCGTCGCCATCGATCCATCCCGCCCTTCGCGTGTAGTCATTCGTCACCCGTCGTTCGTGATCAGCCCGCCGACGCGCTGGCCCGGCGTTCGCGCCCCGCCAGCAACTCCCCGTACAACGCGGCGGTCCGCTCGACCACCGTGTCCCAGGTGAACTCGCGCGCGATACGGTCGCGCGCCGCCCCCCCCATCCGCTCGCGCAGGGCGGGATCGGCGAGCAGGAGGTGCAAGCGCGCCGCCAGCGCCGCCGGGTCGCGCGGCGGGACGAGGAAACCGGTGACGCCGTCGGCGATCGTGTAGGTGAGGCCGCCGACCGCCGAGCCGACCACCGGTCGCCCGCAGGCCATCGCCTCCAACGGGGTGAGACCGAACGGCTCGTACCAGGGGGTGGTCACCGCGACATCGCCCGCGCCGTAGTACCAGTGCAACTCCCCCGGCTGCCGCCGCCCGGTGCAGATTACCTGGTCAGCGATCCCCAACTCCGCCGCCAGCCGCCGCACCTCGCCGATCTCCGGCGTCGCGACAGGGTCCGGCTCGGTCGTCTCGCCGCCGACGAGCAGCAGCTGCACCGGCAGATCGGTCTGCTTGGCCAGGAGGGCGACCGCACGGACGACATTGCGGACATCCTTGCGCGGCAGCATCCGCCCGACGTAGACGACGATCGGGGCGTGGGGGTCGAGCCCGAGCCGCCGCCGCGCTTCGGCCCGATCGGTCGGGTGGAAGAGTCGCGTGTTGACCGCCGAGGGGATCGTCGCGACACGCGCCGGATCGGCGGCATAGTCGCCGATCAACTCGTCGCGCTCCGCCGGGCACTGCGCGATCAGGCGGTCCGCGTCGCGGACGATCGCCTCCTCGATCCCGATCCGCCCGTCCGGGCTGGTGTCGGCCTGTCCCTGATGGCGACGTTTCGTCTTGCCAGTCGCGTGGAAGATTTGCGCCACCGGGATGCCGAGATCGCGCCGCAACTCCGTCGCGACCCAGCCGGACATCCAGAAATTGCCGTGGCTGAGATCGTAGCGCGCGCCGTCGCGCCGCGCGAAGGCCCGGAAGGCATCGCTGAAGGCGGGCATCAGCGGCCAGAGCTCATCCTTGGGGAGCGGACTCGGCGGCCCGGCGGCGAGGTGGACGACGCGCACGCCCGGCGCGAGCGCCACGATCTCCGGCAGCTCCGCCCCGTCGCGCCGCGTGAAGATGTCCACCCGGTGACCGCGCCCGCCGAGGCCGCGCGCGACCTCATCCACGTAGACATTCTGCCCGCCCGCGTCGGTGCCGCCCCGCAGCGCCAGCGGGCTCGCGTGCTCGCTGAGGAAGGCGACGCGCAGCGGGGGCAGTGTCAGGCGCCCATTATCGATCGTCGCGATTCGCCCCACCATCATCCCTCCCGTCCCGCCGCTGCATAGTCACCGGCGACCGGCGAGCGGCACTCGATGGCCCGCGCGAACGCCGCATCCCAGTCGCGGCGGAAACGATCGAGGCCGAAGCGCTCCCGGGCCAACTCCCGCGCGTTGTCGCCGAGACGGCGGGCGAGGGTCGGGTCGGCGAGCAACGCACGCATCCGGGCGACGAGTTCGTCGGGATCGTTCGAGAGATAGCCGGTGACGCCGTTCTCGATCACGGTCGGCAACTCGGTCGTCGCCAGCGCCACGACCGGCATCCCGATCGTCAGCGCCTCGATCACCGCCAGCGGCAGGCTGGTGTAACGCATCGGGCTGAAGAGGAAGCGGTAGGCACCGACGCGGCGGTGCAAATCGCGGTAGGGGATGTCGCCCAGCCCGCCGAGCGCCTCCGTCCCCATCCCGGCGATGTCGAGCGGCACCCGCTCACGCGCGTGCAGGAAGAGGTCGTACCCGGCGATCCGCGGGCGGCGCTCGGGGCCGTTGACGATCGTGATCCCGCGCGGGATGGTGCCCGCGTAGCGCGCCGCCGGGTCGATGGCGACGCTGTGCTCGATCGTCACCGTCGGATTCCCGCCGTTGTCCCACATCAGTCGGTTGTAGTGGGTGACGTGGGCGAGCAGCACACCGGGGTCATCAAGCGGGTGGCGCGTGTTCACCGCGTCGGGCTTCGGCGTGTTGTGTTCGAGATAGATCGCGGGCAAGCGGCGCTGCGCCGGGCTGAGGATCGCCGCCGCATCCTCCGCGTAGTTGCGCGGCGTCTGGTAGATGATCAGGTCGAGGTCGAGGTCGCGCACCCGCTCGGCCGGGACCTCGCGCACCCGGTCGGGCAGATCGAAGGTCGGCCCGCGCCCGCCATACCCCTCCGGCTTCTCGGGCTTAATCGGCAGGAACCAGTCGTGCTCGACCCGCGCGAGGGCGTTCAGGTAACTGCCGTGGATATGCCAGATCAGGATGCGCAGGCGTCGCATGGTTCCTCCGGGTGAGTCGTGAGTCGTGAGTCGTGAGAAGAGAGTCCGTAGTCCGTAGTCGGTAGTCGGTAGTCGGTAGTCGGTAGAAGGGCGACGGTCGCGTGCGCCTTACCAGTTCAGTGAACCGCTGGCCCGCTGGCCCACTCTCTGCCGACTGCCGACCGCCGACTGCCGACTCTCCAGCGCAACGTCGGCGGCGGCGAGGACGGGATCGAGCGGGAGGAGGCGCAGGGCGTCGGCGGGCGCGGTGCCGGGCGCGACGAGGGCGAGGGCATCGATGGCGGTGTGCTTGCGACCGTCGAGCGGTGCCCACTGTCGGGGGCGCGACGGACCGAAGAGGACGACGCTGCGGGTCCCCGCCGCCGCCGCGACGTGCGAAGCACCGGTGTCATTCGTGACGAGGAGATCGAGCCCCCCCACGACCGCCGCGAAGAGGCCGAGATCGGTGCGACCGGCGAGATCGAGGGCCGGGACGCGCATGGCCGCGCGCACGGCGGCGGTGAGCGCGCGGTCCCCCTCGCCGCCGGTCAGGACGATCCGCGCCCCGTGGCGAGCCGCGAGCCGGTCGCCGAGCGCCGCGAAACGGTCGGGCGGCCAACGTCGCGCGGCATCCTTCGCGCCCGGGTGCAGACCGACGAGCGGGCCGGGTCGCGCAATCTCGCGATCCTCCGGCGGGGCCAGCAACGCGCCAGCCCGCTCTCGCTCGGCGGCGCTGACCGGCAGATCGAGTCGCGCGCTGTCGGGCCGCGCCCCAATCTGGGCGACGAGGCGAGTCCAGCGTGTCGTCTCGTGCTCGACAGGATCCCAGGGCAGGCTCCCGGTCAGGCGCGCGTCGGGTCCGCGCCGATAGCCGAGCGAGACCCGCGCGCCGAGCGCGGCGACGAAGCCGTTGCTGACATTCCCGTCGCCATGCATCTGGAGGGCCAGGTCGATGGGTGTCGCCCGCGCCTCACGGAGGAATGTCGCCGTCCGCGACTCGTCCGCAGGCACCTCGGCGAGGCCGGGATACCCCGGGAAGGGGAGCAGGCGATCGATCGTCGGCAGCCGCCCCACCAGTTCTTGCGCCCAGGGCAGCCCGATCAGCGCGATCTCGGCCTCGGGGAACCGTTGCCGCAGGGCGCGGAAGGCCGGGGTCGCGCAGAGGAGATCGCCCAGGAAGAGCGCCCGGAAGACCGCAATCCGTCGCACCGCCCCCTCCGGCAGGGCCATCATTGCACCAGGCATCGACCCTCTCCTCCCGCGCGCATGGCGACGTCACCGAGGCGCACTCCCCGCAGCAATTCTTCCGCCGCGTCGGCCACCTCCGCCGCCGGGAGGTCGAGGCAGGGCTGGCCGATCGGACAGTCGAAGCGGTAGCACGGGTAGCAGGGGGTCGGGCGGCGCAGGAGGCGGGACACGGTCGCGCGCGGTCGCCATTGCGACTCGCGGTCGGTGCCGGAATAGAGGGCCAGGACCGGCGTCCCGACCGCGTCGGCCAGGTGCAGCGGCAGCGTGTTGCCGCAGATGGTCAGCGCCGCGCGCTCGACCAGTGCCGCGTACTCGCCCAGCGTCGTGCCGCCGATGAGGGCGCGCGTGCCCGGTGCGCCAGCGCGCACGGCCTCTACGATCGCGGCCTCGCGCTCCACGCCCGTGACCAGGACCGGCCAGCCGCGCCCCAGCAGCGCGCGGGCGAGTTCGCCGGAGCGCGCGGGCGGGTAACGTCGCGCCTCGGCGCTCGCCCCCGGGTGGAGCAGGATGAACGGCTGCTCGGGATCCAGGCCGACACCGCGCAGGAGCCCCAGCGCCGCCGTCCGCGCCTCGGCGGCGACCGCCACGGCCAGTCGCCGGTCGCGCGCGACGAAGCCCAGCGCCTCGACCAGCCGCAGATTGCGCTCGACCTGATGCTCCTCGTCGGCGGTGGCCCCGCGCAACTCGGTCGTCAGCACGCGCCCGCCGAATTCCTTCGACTCACCGGCGCGCAACGGGATCCCGGCCAGGTAGCAGACGTAGCCCGGCGGCTGCGGCGACTGGCTGAAGGAGGTGAAGCAGAGCGCTGCGTCGAAGCGCCGCGTCGCGAGGGTGTCGATCAACTGCCGCTCGCGCGCCGGGTCGAACGCCAGATGCCCCAGATCCTGCCAGAGGGTGCGCCAGGGGATGACGTCGTCGAGCCAGGGCAGCAGCGGCGCAGCGGACGCGCCGCCCGTGCTGGCCAGCAGCGTGATCCGTGCCCCCGGCGACGTCTCCTTGATCGCCCGCAGCGCCGGCCCGAGCATGATCACATCCCCGATATTATCGGGCCGGATCGCCAGGATATTCCGCGCTCGCAACCAGTCGTTCATGACCGAATCCCGCTCCAAGACTCTGTTTAAGTACGAAGTACGAACCCCCCAGGCCCATACTTCGTAGTTCGTAGTTCGTACTTCGTACTTCCCAACAAGTCCTCTGCCGCCGCAACGACCATCTCCGGCGTCACGAGGGTGAGGCACTCGTGCCCGTAGGGGCAGGCGCGGCTGTAGCAGAGGCGGCAGGGGACGTCGTGATTGAGGAGGCGATGGGGGACGCGCCACGGCCCCCACTGCTCCGGCGGGTTGGTCAGCGCGAAGAGCGCGACGACCGGCGTCCCCACCGCCGCCGCGACGTGCATCGGCCCGGTGTTATTGGTGATTGTCAGGTCGGCCCGCTCGATCAGCGCGCAGAACTCCGGGAACGGGAGGTCGCCCGCGAAGGTGCGGGTCGCGGCGCGGGCGCGCGGGCCGAGGTGGTCACGGATACGCGCGACGAGCGCCCGCTCGTCCGCCGCGCCCGTGAGGGCGATCGTCGCCCCCATCCGCTCGACCGCCAACTCGGCGGTCGCCGCGAACGATGCCCAGGGATAGGTGCGGGCAGGCATACTGCAGCCGGGGTGGATGACAATCAGCGGACGATCCTCGGCGATTCCGGCGTCGCGCAGGGTCGCCGCGACCGCCGCCCGCGCGCGCTCCGGCACGCGCAGCACCAGCTCGCGCTCCTCAGCGCCGAGCCCGATCGCGCCGACCAGGTCGAGGCCGCGCTCGACCTCGTGCATCAGCGCCTCGGGGTGGCGGTGGCGCGTCGTCAGCAGCGAGCCGGGGCCGTCGATCGACGCCGCCAGGCGCAGCGGGATCCCCGCCAGATAGCAGAGATAGGCGGCGGGCAACGGGCTCTGGCGGAAGGAGGTGAAGATGATCGCGCCGTCGAACGCGCCCGCGCGCACCGCCGCGAGCGCCGCCGCCTCGCGCGCCGGATCCTGCGGCAGGCGCGACCACGGGTCCATCCACGGTGCCTCGTAGGTGATCACCTCGGCGATGTCGGGGTTCAGGCGCGCGGCCTGCGTCCCGACCGGGCTCGCTAGCAGGGTGATCGCCGCACCCGGCAGCGACGCCTTGATCGCATGGATCGCGGGGGTCGTCACCAGCACATCGCCGAGGTTGTCCAGACGGACGGCGAGGATCCGCCGCGCCTCGCGCCAGCGCGGCTCAATCATCGGCCACCTCCCCGGCGGGTGCCGCCACCGGTGCCGCGCGCGGCACCGGTCAGGGTGAGGATCCGGTCGATCGTCGCGCTCGTGCTGAGGTCGCCTTTCAACGGCAGGATGACCGTGCGCCCGCCGCCCGCCAGGACAGCATCGGACTCCGGCAGCGCCGCCCCGGCGTAGTCGCCACCCTTGACGTGGAGATGGGGTCGGAGCGCGCGGATTAGTTCCGTCGGGGTATCCTCGTCGAAGAGGATCGCGTGATCGACCGGGTCGAGCGCGGCGACGAGCGCCAAGCGATCGCGCTCGCCGTTGATCGGCCGGGTCGGCCCCTTCAGGCGGCGCACGCCACGGTCGCTGTTGACACCGACGACCAGCAGATCGCCGAGGTCGCGCGCCCGTCGCAGGAGTTGGATATGCCCGGCGTGGAGGATATCGAAGACCCCGTTGGTGAAGACGATCGTCCGGCCCGCCCGCCGCGCCGCGTCGAGTCGCGCCAGGAGCTCGGCGCGGCTCGATCCCCCTTCGTCCGCCGCCTCGGCCCGCAGGCTGACGCGCCCGAGCAGTTCCTGCCCCTCGACGATCGCCGTCCGTCGCTTGGTGACGGCGATCCCCGCCGCGTCGATGCCGATCCGCACCGCCCCCTCCGGGTCGGCCCCGGCGGCGAGCGCGAGGGCCAGCGCGGCCGTGAACGAGTCGCCCGCGCCGACATCGTTCGCCTGCGGCACCGGGTGCGCGGGCAGGTGGCGCGCCGGGCCGCGCCGGTCGAGGAGCAGCACGCCATCGCCCCCCAGCGTGATCGCCGCATGCGCGGTGTCGATCGCGGCGAGCAGCCGCCGCCCGAGCGTCTCCACGGCGGCGAGATCGAGCGGCCCCGCCGCGCGCCGCGGGTCGGCCAGGGGGCGCGGCTCGACCGCCAGCCGCGCCTCCAGCAGGTTCGGCGTGATGATCGTCGCCCCGGCGACGGCGAAGCGCCGGGGCTCCTTCGTGTCGATGACCAGCGGGCAGGGGCGCGCGGCCCGCAACGCCCGCAGGCGCGCGATGATCGCGTCCGTGACGACGCCATACCCATAGTCCGAGATGACGACCAGGTCGCAACCGGCGAATGCGTCGTCGAGGCGGGCGAGCAGCCGCGCGCCTGCGGCGGGCGAATCGGTCCCGTCGCCCTCGTCGTAGCGCACGACGTACTGCCCATCCGCCAGCACCCGGCACTTGTGAAGGGTAGACGCCTCGTCATCCGCGACCAGCCAGGCGTCGTCCACCCCGCGAGCGCGAAGGGCCGCGCGGAGGAGGGTCGCCGCTGCGTCGTCGCCGACGACGCCGAGCAGGCTCACCTCGGCCCCGAGCGCCCGTAGGTTGGCGGCGCTATTCGCCGCGCCACCCGGTACCCGCTCCTCGCCCGTCTTCCGCACGACTGGCACCGGCCCCTCGCTGCAGAGGCGCGCGGCGGTGCCTTCCAGGTAACTGTCGAGCATCACGTCGCCGATCACCAGCGCGCGGAGCCCCCGGAAACGCCGGACCAGACCGACGTCGGTATTCATCCTGCCCTCCAGCGTGCGCGCGAATCTCCGCGCCCGGCGGCGCCTGCGCGAGCGTCCATCAGTTGCCGACCGCCAATTCCCAGCCGCGCGGGCGATAGTGCAAATCGGCCGCCGCGCCCGCGCCCTCGATCCCGCGAATCATTTGCAGGGCGTGACGGGTGTCCCGCGCGACGAACGTGGGTCTGCGGATCGGGCTGGCGGGCGGCGACTCCGTGCCGAGATCGACCAGGACCGTGCGGCACCCGGCGCGATTACCCGCCTCGCAGTCGTCGAGGATGTCGCCGATGAACCAGGATTGCCCGAGATCGAGCCCCAGATCGGATGCCGCCCGCAGCAGCATCCCCGGCTCGGGCTTCCGGCAATCGCAGCGGATGGCGAGGCCCGGCACGACGCCGTCCGGGTGGTGGGGGCAGTGGTAGACACCGTCGAGGCGCACGTCGAACCGGGCGAGTTCGCGCGCCAGATGCTCGTGCATCAGCCGCAGATCGTCCGCCGTGAAGAAACCCCGCGCGAGGCCCGACTGGTTGGTGATCACCACGAGGCGGAAACCCGCCGCCTGGCAGGCGCGCAATTCCCCCCCGAGTTCGTCGTAGAGGATGAGCTCCTCGGGGCGCGAGGGGTAATGGCGCGCGTGGACGAGCGTACCATCCCGGTCGAGGAAGATCGCGCGCGCGGTCGGACGATCGCTCATCCCTCGCCCTCCAGCAGCTTGTCCGCCGCCCCGTGCAACGCGAGCGGGAACGGCGGGGCGACGACTTCCGTGGCTTCCATACGCGCCAATTCCGCCTCGATCACCTCGCAGAGGAGGTGGGTGACAACATGGTGCAACTCCTGCACGAGCGCCGCTTCGCTGGCCGGGACGCGCACGGTCACGGTTGCCTGCTGCGCCAGGCGGCAGGGGCGCGCGCCGACGATCGCGACGGTCGTCAGCCCGCCCTGTCGCGCCGCGCTCGCCGCCCGCACCAGATTCTCCGATTCCCCGCTGGTGCTGAAGAGCAGCAGGAGGTCGTCGCGGCGTCCGAGCCCGCGGACCTGACGCGCGAAGACCTCCTGATAGCCATAGTCGTTCGCGATCGCCGTGAGGGCGGCGGTGTCGGCCGTCAGCGCGACGACCGCGTAGGGTTCGCGCTCGCGCCGGAAGCGTCCGATCAACTCCGTCGCGAAGTGTTGCGCCTCCGCGGCGCTGCCGCCATTACCGGCGACGAGTACCTTGCGCCCGCTCCCGAGGACATCGATCACGCGCGCCGCCACCTCGGCCAAGGTTGGCGCACACTGACCCAGTTGGGCCAGCGCCTCATCCATTCGCGCGCGGCGCTCGCCGATCGCGACGGTGAGCGCCCGGTGATACTGCTTGCCCGTTACCGACACCCCCGGCAAATCAGCCGTGGCAGGCGGCGACCCCGGAGAATCGGTCCACCTCATCGACCCCTCCCGCTGCGACGTCAACCGGCACCCGGCGCACCGTCCAGGCTACAGCAATGCTACAGTGTCGACGGGCGCTATTGCGTCGGGCCGACGCCCAAATGTTTCGGGTTCTTCTCAACATTTATTGGGCGGATGCACAGATACTAACGCGGGGCGTACGTTCCCCATTTGCCTACTATCGCTCCAAGGGGGATCGGCTCACGTGTTGTCCCGCGCGTGCAGCGCGCGGAGGACCAGGGCGAGGCGGATTTGCAGTGCCTCGTCGAAGCGGCGCGGGTCCAGGCCCGAGAGCGAGGCGATCTTGTCGAGGCGGTAGCCGAGCGTGTTGCGATGGATCGCGAGGCGGCGTGCGGCAGTGGAGGGGCAGCAATTCTCGGCGAAGAAGGCATCCAGCGTGTCGAGCAGCTCCGGCTCATGGTCGAGGGGGCTGAGGAGGTGCTGCGCCAGCTCCACCTTGGTTGCCTCGTCGCCGAGACCGACGAACGCCGCGACCCCCAGACGGTCGAGGCCGTGGACCCCGTTCGGCCCCTGGATACAGCGCCCGAGCGAGAGCGCGGCGCGGGCATCCTGGTACGAATGCGCGAGCCCCCCCAGTCCGGGGTGGTGCCGCCCGATGCCGATGCTGACGGCCGCGCCCGTATCGAGGCGCAATCGCGCCAACAGGGCCTCGCTGGCCCGCCGTAGCGCCCCGAGATCCGCCCAGGATGACGTGCCGCCCTCCTGCCTCAGCCCGTTGGCGGCCCAAGTCGCCAGGTTGCGGGTGTTGCTGGCCTTCAGTACCGCCACCTCGCCATCCCCGAGGTAGGCGCAGATCGTGTCGTTCGGCAGGGTGAAGAAGCTGACGATCGAGTTGATCAGGAGCTGGGTTCGCCGCCCGTCCTCCACCCCCTCGGGGGTGAGGATGAAGCCGGCGGCGTCGATCAGGATCACGGCGCGTGGCGGCACCAGATCCAACTCCAGCAGCTTCGCCTGGCGCAGGATCGTCGCCTCGTCGGCGATCAGCCCCTGGAGGAGTTCCCGGACGAATGCGTTCTTGAGCGCGTGCCGACTCGGCGGGCGATTGATGCTGATCGTTTGGCTGATGACCAGATCGACGATGATCTGGGCCAGACGCGGCGAAAGCCCCTCGTCGTGCTGCGGCCGGGCGACGATCACCTCCCCGGCGCGGGTGTCGAGTCGCAACGGCACGCGCAGATACGCCGGATCGAGGGGCGCACCGGCCAGACGCGACGGCAGGCCGATGGTGCGCGCATCACTCCCAGCGACGATTCGATCTTGCTCGTCGGTCACGGCGACGGCGGTCTGGAGCAATTCGGCGGCCTGCCGCGCGAGCGTCGTCGTGATCTGTTGATAGTCCATAACAAGTGTGTCTCCCGCCTCTCAGGACATGAGAAAGTATGGGCAGCGCCCCAATTGAGGGCCACCTCCGTTGTGCAAAGGCACAATCCGTGCCGCGACGCGACGCCAACGGTGAATCTCCCGAGGCCGGGAATCGGCACCGGGCCAACACTACCGCATACCCCCGGTACTGCTCACGGATGTCACGGTCGTAGCGCCTACCCATAAGGTCTTCGACGCGACGCTCCTGCCGTTCGCCCGCGACGAGGCGGCGCGCTTCCTCAGCCCGCCACCGCCATCACGGCGTCACGGACGGCCCGTCGCTCGCGGTCCCGGCGACGAAACCCTCCTCACCCCCCCTCTCCGGGGCCGTCGCCGTTACGATGTGGTGCGCCTCGGCGAGTTGCCGGAAAGCCTCGACCTCCGCGCGCGCCCAGTCCTCGTCCCGACCTTGCAAGGTGGCCATCAGCGCCGCCACCCGGGGTGCCGCCGCCACCGCCGCGCGCGCATCCAGGATCACGGCGCGCAAGCGCCGCGAGAGGACGTCCTCCAGCCTCACGGGCATCTCGCGGTCGATGGCGTAGGCCGCCATCGCGAGACTATAGGGCAGGCGCGGATCGAGCATCCCCGGGTGGCGCGCCTCGTACGCCGCCGCCTCCGCGGCGGTCGCGCCGAACTCCAACCAGGCCGGGTCACGGCCGGTCGCGCCGTGGAGCCGCAGATCGCGCGTCCGGCAGGGGCGAGCGGGCAGGCCCGCGAGCGCCGCCGCGCGGTCGACCGTCTCCTCCGCCATCCGGCGGTAGGTCGTCCACTTCCCGCCCGTGATCGTCAGCAGGCCCGACGGGCTCTCCAGCAGGGTGTGGTCGCGACCGAGCTTCGCCGTCGCCTCGCCGCTGTCGCCCTGATTGTCGCCGCTGTCCTTGCCGCGCACGAGCGGGCGCAACCCCGCGTAGACGGCGAGGACGTCCGCGCGCGTCGGCTGACGGGCGAGGTATTGCCCCGCATGTCGCAGCACGAACGCGATCTCCCCCCCCAGCGCCGTGGGCTCGACGCTCGGCGCCGGGCGGGGCGTGTCGGTCGTGCCGACCAGAGTACGCCCCTGCCAGGGGATGATGAAGACCACGCGCCCGTCATCCGTCTGCGGAACCATGATCGCGGTATCACCCGGCAGGAAGTCCCGCGCGAGCACCAGGTGAATCCCCTGGCTGACCGCAAGCACCCCCGGTGCCGCCGGGTCATCCATCTTGAGGAGGGTGTCGGTGAAGACGCCGGTCGCATTCACCACCGCCCGCGCCCGCACCGCGTATTCCCTGCCGGTCGTCGTGTCAGCCACGGTCGCGCCGACGATCCGTCCCGCCTCCTTGGTGAGGGCCGTCGCGGGGGCGTAATTGAGCAGCGTCGCGCCGAGGTCCCGGGCGGTGCGCGCCAGGCTGAGCGCCAGTCGGGCGTCGTTGAACTGCGCATCGCTGTAGATGATGCCGCCGCGCAGACCGTCCCGCGCCAGGGTCGGCACCAGGCGGCGAGCCGTGGCCGCGTCGACGAGTTGCGCGCGCTGGAGCCCGAGCCGACCGGCGAGCAGATCGTACAGCGCGAGGCCGGTGCCGTAGAACGGCTTGTGCCACCAGCGATAGGCGGGGATCAGGAAACGCAACTCGTGCGCGAGGTGCGGGGCGTTGCGCAGGAGTCGCCCCCGCTCGCGCAGCGCCTCGCGCACAAGGCCCAGATTGCCCTGCTGCAGATAGCGCACGCCGCCGTGGACGAGTTTGGTGCTGCGCGAACTCGTACCCTGGGCGAAGTCGTGTGCCTCGACCAGGAGGGTGGCATAGCCGCGCGCCGCGCTGTCGACGGCCACCCCCAACCCCGTCGCCCCGCCGCCGATGACGAGCACATCGTAGTGCCGGTCGAGGCGCGCGAGACCATCCTCCCTGCGCATCATCCC
>CADCWN010000125.1 GCA_902806415.1 uncultured Thermomicrobiales bacterium
CTTCCGGCCCTTACGCCGCGCCCACGCTGGCAAACGGCCAGGCCTGCGACACACCGCCGGTCCCCGGATCGCCGCCGAGGACTGGCCCGCGATCGTCGCCCGCGCAGAGTGCGAGGGCCTGCGCCCGATCGCCGCCGACTACGGCGTTTCAGCCGAATCGATTCGATCGATCCTCTGGCGCGCCGGGCGTGCCGACCTGCTCGCCGATCCTAATCGACGGCGCGCACTGGAGACTGCAGCGCCGTTGCCCCCGCCCGCCCCAATGAAGATCCCGAAGGAGCGCTACGGCGAGGTGGTCCTGCTCTGCCAGCGGCACACCCAGGCCGAGGTGGCGGCGCTGCTCGGGGTGAGCCAGGCGACGATCTGGCGCATCACCCGACGGGCAGCGGAACGGGACGGGTATCGGCTGAAAGGATAGGTGTCTGAATTGCACCGTCCCCTCCGTCCCGCTCCGTCCCAGCTGCCCCTCATCAACGATACCGAGGGCCCTGATCGGTGCCAAAGCGCGTGCTGCACCCTGCCGTGGCGACTTTGCCCGTCCGAACTCGCGTTCTAGTGCCCGCGCATCGCGCGCGCCAAGCTCGATGCGCGGGCGAGCGGTGTGGCCACGGCGAGGTGTGGCACGCCTGATGCTTAAGGCGGGGGAGGGTGGCGGGGCGCGCGGGGAGGTGCGGGGGCATGGATGCGCCGGGGGAGCCGGGCTATCGCGGCGTGCTGCAGCGGCGGCGGCGCTCGATCTGGTGGTCGCTCCTGCGGCGGCTCGCCCTTGCCTGCGCCATCATCCTGGCCGTCACGACCCTGCTCTGGTTCACGCGGGGCGGGCTGCTCGACAACGCCAACCCGGGCCGGCCGCTCACCTTCGCCACCACCTTCTATTTCACCGTCGTCACCCTGACGACCGTCGGCTACGGCGACGTCATCCCGGCGACCGACGGGGCGCGCCTGATCAACGCGGTGCTGCTCACCCCGATCCGCGTGTTCATCTTCTTCCTGTTCCTCGGCACGGCGTACGAGTTGAGCGTCGCCGCGCACCGCTTCCGCGAGAGGTACCACATGGAGCAACTGCACGCGCGGCTCTCGGGCCACGTCGTCGTCTGCGGCTACGGCGTCAAGGGCCGCACGATCGTCGCCGAGCTGCTGGCCCACGGGCAGCGGCCGGAGGCCATCGTCGTCATCGACCCCGGGGAGAAGGCGGTCGCCGAGGCCGCCGCGCGCGGGCTCGTCGCCCTGCGCGGCGACGCCGCGTCCGAGGCGATCCTGCGCACGGCGGTGGTGGACAAGGCCGCCTACGCCCTCGTCGCCCCCGACCGCGACGACACCTGCGTCCTGATCTGCCTGACGATCAATGACCTCGCCCCCGGCGTGCACCTGGTGGCCGCCGCGCACGAGGACGAGAACGTGAAGCTGCTCTACCGCGCCGGGGCCGATGTCGTCGTGTCGCCCTCGACCTCGGGCGGGCGACTGATGGCGGCGGCGGTCCGGCAGCGGGCGGTCCCGCGCTTCCTCGAGGACCTCCTCGCCTTCGGGCAGGGGCTCGACGCCGCCGAGCGGGCCGTCGCCCCCGGCGAGGCCGGGGGCACGATCGCCGATCTCCCCGACCTGGCGGGCTGCCTCGTCCTCGGGATCGCGCGCGGCGACCGCCGGATCCTCTACAACCGCTGCGCCACCCTCCCGCTCGAGGCGGGCGACGTCGTCGTCTACCTCACCGATCACGGGCGGGCGCGGGTCTGAGGGGCCGGGTGGGATCGGGCCGCAGTCACGCGCCACCGTCGCCGACCCGGTCCGAGCCACCGCCCGCCCCGGCCAAAATCCCGAAGGAGCACTATGGCGAGATCGTCATCCTCTGCCGGCGGCACACGCAGGCGGACGTGGCCGCGATCTTCGGCGTGACCCAGGCGACGGTCTGGCGCATCCTGCGGCAGGCAACGGGCCGGGAAGGAGCCGGGGCGGCTGGAACGATCGGTGCCTTATCTGCACCGTCCCACCTGTCCCGACGCGTCCCACCTGTCCCCCGTGGCGGCGTGCTACCTCGCCTCGATGACGCCCCGACCGCGCCCGCTGTGCCGGCCGAAAAGTACAACTGCCGTTCCGAACAGCCTAATTGGCCATCCATGCCTACGGCGCGCAGGTGTTCCATCCTCGAACGGATGTACTTTTCGGCCAGCACAAGCCACATTGAACACCGGCTGCCGCTGCTGTGGCGGGCCGCTTGCGCGCGAGAACAACCAGTATTGCGGCTTCTGCCTCGAGGCTCTGCGCCTCGTCCTCGCGCACCACGGGCCAACACCCTGACAGGCCCGGACAGGTCCCAATCCCGGCCGAGAACGCGCGGGAGGCCGTGACCCCGGCCCCTGCCGCCCGAACCGGGGATTACCCTCCGAATGGGAACGATTTTCCCTCCACTGGGAGAGGGGAGGGCGGGATGAGGGTGGATTATTCGGGCGTGCCTGGTGGATCGTCGCGCGGCCACGTCGCCCTGGCGCGTTCGTAGTCGTCGGGGATCATGGCGTAGACGAGCGAGTCGCGGACCGTGCCGTCGGGGGCGAGGGAGTCGCGGCGGAGCCGCCCCTCGAGGACGAAGCCGAGGCGCTCCGGCACGGCCTTGCTCCGCGCGTTCCGGGCGTCGCACCCGATCGCCACGCGCTCGGCGCGCAACCCCTCGAAGAGGAATCGCGTCATGAGGCGCACCGCCTCGCTGGCGTACCCCCGCCCCTCGGCGTCGCGCCCGAGCCAGTAGCCGAGTTCGAACGCCGGGACGGACCAGTCCCGCGCGGAGACGCCGAGGGAGCCGAGGAGCGCCCCGTCCGCGCGGCGGCAGATGCCGAGGCCGGCGTGGCGGTGGAGCGACCAGTGGCCGCCCTGCTCCCGGATGAAGGCGCGGGTGTCGTCCACTTCGCGGTGCTGCGCGGGCCAGGGGAACCACCGGGCGAGGTGATCGCGGGACGCCGCGATCGCCGCGAACAGGGCCGCCGCGTCCTCCTCCCGCCAGCGCCGCAGGACCACGCGCTCGCCCGCCCACTCCGCGGGCAGGTCGAGGAGGATCGGTCGCTCGATGCCCATGCCCTACCTCCCGATGCGGTGCCGGGGTGTGTCGCCATCGTATCGTTAGCATAACACCACCTGCCCATATTCGTGAGGCAGACTTGGTCCCCGCTCATCTCGCCCCCAAATCGTCCAGGAATTGCTCCCGCCACCCGTCGACTCCCGAGGCCCGCCGCCCGAACCCCGGTGCGGCGATCCTCGGACACTCCCAGCCGGAAATTCCGTTTCCTTGTTCTCCGGGTCGGGGCACCATCGCGACCCGGGCCGCCGCGCCGCAGCGGGGTACCCCTCCCCCTCACTGGGCTGGGGGTAGCCGTCGGGCGGGCCTTCAGGCGAGGCCGTGCCGGATGGCGTAGGCGACGGCCTCGGCGCGGCAGTGCGTGCCGATCTTCAGGTAGGCGTTGGCAATGTGGCGCTGCACCGTGCGCGGGCTGAGGCAGAGGGCGGCGGCGATCCGGCGGTTGCTGTGGCCCGCCGCCAGCAGCCGCAGCACCCCCAGCTCACGCCGGGATAGTCCGCCGGCGGGGACACGCGGCGGGGGTTGGGCCATCTGGTGGTAGCATCCGTCGAGCGGCCCCAGCGCGGCGAGCAGACGGGTGGCGGTCTGGAGCGCGCGCTCCAGCGCGATCACGAGCGTCGCCGCCAGCAGCGACGCGGTGGCCGCGTCATCGGGGGTCGCCCGGGATGGCGCGTGCCCCATCCCGGGGGCCTCGGTCATCGTCGGCGGCACCATCGCGGACTCCTTCCTCGCGCGTGACGGCGGTCGTGCCGGATCGATCCGCGGGGCGAGCTCCCGGCGGAGCGCCGGGGGCTCGCGGCGTGTTACTGGTGCTGTGGACTTGCTCAGGCGTAGACGAAGAGGCCCTTGTAGCCGGGGAGGAAGCCGGTCACGCTCGCCTGGGCACTCGCCCGATGATCCTCGCGGTGGGTGAACTGGTCGGGGACGAAGGCGGCGGCCGGGGCCGCGTTGTCCTCCCGGAAGCGGAGGGTGGCGCTGTCGGTCACGTCGGCCGGTGCCGCGGCGATGCCCGCGCTCACCCGGTAATCCTCCCGATCGGTGAACTGGTCAGCGACGAAGGGGAAGGGGGCCTGGTCCGGATTACCGTTGAGGACGGCGTCCTCGGTGTAGACCCAGTAGGGGTTCACCCGCTCGATGACGACGTCCTCCGCGTAGGTCCAGTACGGGTTGACCCTGACGAGGGCCATGGCCGCCGC
>CADCWN010000126.1 GCA_902806415.1 uncultured Thermomicrobiales bacterium
AGCGCGGCCTTCTTGCCGCACGGGAGGCCGCTCATGCCGACGTCAAGGATTTGCCAGTCCTGGTCGTAATCGTGGGCAAAGCCACGGCTCTGCGCGCGGTAAATACTACCCAGGGCCTGCTCCATCTGCGCGACATTCTCGGCGGTGCAGGCGTCGAGCGTATCCTGCACGACCGACTGCTCCGCACAGGCCGCTCGCCCGAAGGCGGCCTGGAGTGCGGGATCGGCGCGCAGGCGGCGATTGAGTTCCACCAGGCCTTGCGCCCCGGCGAGGAGGGCGATGAAGGCATCGTAGAGCTTGTCGCCCGGGCTATGGCGCACCGTCTTCTGCGCGACGCGGACGCCGTCCCGGATCGGGCCGAAAAGGTCCAACTGCTGGAGCGTGGCCCCTAAAATGGCCAGACTGGCGTGGGCGGTACTGCGGCGGGTGCGCTCGGCGGCGGTCGAGGCGGACATGACGGCTCCCTCCTTTCCTCTCCCAGTAGCGAGAAAGTAGAGGAAAGCAACCGGGACAGCAGCTGTCAATCTCCGGCAGAACAAGCTTCCGCAGTGCCGCCAATTCGGGCGAAAGTTGGGTAGATAAGCAGGACGATGGCGTCGGCGAAGGGTTTGGTGGGCTGCGGCCAGCGTTGATGCTGGGCGGTCTTGACGCGGAAGTTGGCCATCTTCTGCTTGACGACGCGCGGGTTGCTCCGCTCGGCGCGTCGCGGCAGCACCTGACCCGCGATGGCGAGCAACGCGCGATGGTAGAGCGCCTGCCGTGCTCGCTGCCCCCACAACTGCGCCAGCGGGAGGAGATCGCGGATCAGGCGCAGGGTGCCGACGAAGCTGAGGCGCGGCGGCGATACGCCGACGGGCGCGGCCTGTGCCATCGCCGCGCGCAGGAGGTAGTGCGCGACGAGCAGACCGTAGATTTCCTGCACGACGCCGACCGGCTTGCGGCTGCGCAGCGGCCGCGCGGGCCGCTGGTGGGCCTTCAGCTCATCCAGCGCCGATTCGACCTCCCAGCGCCGATGATAGGCCGCGACCAGTTCGCGGGCCGGGGCGGCATCGGGATCGAGCAGGGGGGTGACGAGGCGATGCTCGAGCCGATGGCCGGGGCGCTGCGGATCGTCCAGGGTGTAGCGGATGAGGCGCACGACGACGTGCGCGCCCTCGCGACGGCGCGGATGGTCGAATGGCCGCAGGCGGACGAGCAGCGTGCCGTCAGCCAGCGCCTGGACCGGGACGGGGCGCACGGTGGCGGGGAGGCGGCCGAGGAAGTCGGCGCCGCGCGCCCGGGTCGCCTCGACCATCGCGACATTCTGGAAGCCGCGATCCCACAGCACGAGGGTGCCCGGCCCGGCCGAGCGGAGCAGGCGTCGCCCCGCGCGGCGCTCGTC
>CADCWN010000127.1 GCA_902806415.1 uncultured Thermomicrobiales bacterium
AGACGCGCAGGACCGCGCGCAGGTGGCCGCCCTGCTGTCGGCGGTCCAGGAAGTCACCGACAACCGCGTCGAGGTCGCGTAGGTGGACCAGGGCTACACCGGCGAGCAGCCCGCCGCCGAGGCCGCCCGGCGCGGCGGCGAGCTAGTGGTCGTCCGGCTCCCGCAGGCGAAACGCGGCTTCGTGCTGTTGCCGAAACGCTGGGTCGTGGAGCGCTCCTTCGCCTGGCTCGCCAAGTTCCGCCGCCTCGCGCGCGACTACGAGCGCCCGCCCGCCGTCCTGGCCGCCCTCCACCTCCTCGCCCTTGTCTGCCTCCTCCTGGCCCGCCATCTCACCCTCGTCCCCCAAGTCCATAACTGACTCTAGCACAGCGGCCCCGCACTCACCGCGCGCCGTGAATGCCCGCTACTTGGCGGGGACGCCCACCATCCGCTCGTACTCCTCCAGGCTCGCCAGCCGCCGCAACCGCCCCCCGTCGAGCAGCAGGACCCCGTCGATCCCGATCTGCGAGAGGAAGTAGCGGTCATGCGAGGCGACGACGATCGGGCCGGGATATTCGGCCAACGCCGCCTCGATCTGCTCGATCGCCGCACCGTCGAGGTGGCTCGTCGGCTCGTCGAGCAGCAGCAGATTCGCGCCGCCGGCAACCAGGATCGCCAGGGCCAGCTTCGCGCGCTCGCCGTAGCTCAACTGGTCGAGCTGTCGACCGACCTGCTCGTCGCCGATCAGGAACTTGTCGAGGAAGGCCCGCGCCTCGTCCTCGTAGCCGACGACCTCGGCGCGATAGGTTTCCAGCGCCGTGCGCGCCCCCGCGATCGGGTCGCCACCCTGTTCCTGCGGCAAATAGCCGACCCGCACCCCCTCGCCGTGGCGCACCTCGCCGGTCACCTCGCCCGCCGGTTGCCCCGCCAGGGCGCGCAGCAGGCTGCTCTTCCCCCCGCCGTTCGGCCCGACGAGCGCCAGCCGATCGCCGCCGTGGATCTCCAGATCGAGGCCGTCGAAGATCGTCGCGCCGCCGTAGGCCACGCGCAAGTCGCGCGCGGCGACCACCAGCCGATCGTCGGTCAGCGCCCCCTCGGCCAGATCGTCCAGGTACAGTCGCTTCGCCTCTTCCGGGCGCTCGACCCGCTCCTCCCCCTCGATGTAGCGTTCCAGGCGACGCTCCTGCGCCTTCGCGCGCTTGGCGACCTTCTTGGCGAGGCGGCGGTAATGATCGTTCTGGGTGGTGCTCTCGGTGTAGGCCGCCTTGCCCTTCAGCATCCCGATCTGCCGCTCGAACGCCGCGACCCGCCCGACCTGCTCCCGGTAGGCCGCCTCCCGCTTCGCCCGCTCGCGCGCCTTCGCCACGGCGTAGTCGCTGTAGCCGCCCGCGTAGCGCGCGACGGTCCGCGTCTCGGCGTCGATTTCGAGGATCCCGCCGACGGCGCGATCGAGGAAACGGCGGTCGTGCGAGACGATGATCGCGGCGTGCGGGGAGGTCGCGACGAACCGCTCCAACCAGAGGAGAGCCGGGAGATCGAGATAGTTGGTCGGCTCGTCGAGCAGCAGGATCGTCGGCTCGGACAGCAACAGCCGCGCCAGCGCCAGCCGCGTCTTCTGCCCGCCGCTCAGCGACGACACGGGGCGCGCGCCGTCGATCGCGCCAAGCCCCAGGCCGTCCGCGATCTGCTCCGCCCGCGCCTCGACCTCGTAGCCGCCCAGCCGCTCGAACCGCTCCGCCGCCGCACCATAGGTCGCCAGCGCCGCCCCTTGCTCGTCGGGCGGCAGATCGGGGGAACCCAACGTCGCGCTGGCGGTCGCCATCGCCGAGCGCGCGGCGTCCATCTCGGGGTTCGCCGCCGTCAGCGCCGCCGCCACCGGGCGCGCGAGGTCGTCCGCCGGGTATTGCTCCAGGTAGCCGATCCGGTCGCCGGGGCCGAGCGCGACCGACCCGCCGTCGGCGGTCAATCGCCCGGCCAGGATTTTCAGCAGTGTGCTCTTCCCGACCCCGTTCGGCCCGACCAGCCCGACCTTCTCACCCGGATTGAGGACGAACGACACCCCGCCGAACACCGGCCCATCGGGGAAACGCTTCGCCAGATTGCTCACCTTAAGTGTCAAGGGGACCTCCCGCCTCGCGCGAAACCGCGCGCCTCACAGCGAAGGGTCGCCGGATACGGGGAGGGCTGCTGGGTCTCTATCTTGCTGATGCGATGATCGCACGTTGAGGAAAGGAAGAACGCGCGTCACGATCCGTCGGTCAGGGTGCAGCCGTCTCCGCCGCCCGGCAACGCCACGCCCGGCCAAAAGAACCGGGTCATCGAAACGTTCGCGTCACCGTGGCTAGCTGATCAACGGCGTACCTCCTACGAACCCAACGATCCAAGGGTAGCAGGGGACTGCGGGAGGCGTCAACTGCCCGAAAGGTTAGAACGGGTATTGGCGCGGGATAACAGACTCCGCGAGAGGTTCTAGGTCACAGGATCAACCGGTCAACTTCCATAAACTGTTCTACCTGGCCGATGGCGAGGGGTCCGTCATCATCGGTTCAACGGGCGGCGCGGCGGCGCACCGTGTCACCAGTCGCTCGAACGCGCCCGCATCCCCCCGACACGCCGCTGCGAGCAGCACCCGTTCCGACTGCGACACGGTGTCGGGGATCGCCACACGCCCGATCCACTCATAGCGCCCGTGCCGAACGCCGGACCTTCGCCGCCCGCGTTCGCGCCGCCGCCTCTTCCACGCGCCGCCGCGCGGCCTCGGCGGCGGCGCGCTCGGCCTCCTCCTGCCTGCGCCGCTTCTCCTCGACGTAGTCGCTATACCCGCCGATGTACTCGACGATCTCCCCCTCGGACAGTTCGAAGATCCGCGTGCAGATCCGGTCCAGGAAGTAGCGATCGTGCGAGATCGTCAGGACCGTGCCGTCGAAGCGATCGATCGCCCCTTCGAGCACCTCCGTCGCGGCGATGTCGAGGTGGTTGGTCGGCTCGTCGAGCAAGAGGCAATTAAACCCGCCGATCATCAGGCGCAGGAGTTGCAGGCGACTCTTCTCGCCGCCGCTCAGTCGCCCGATCGGGTCGCGCACCTGCCCGTAGCCGAAGAGGAAGCGCCCGAGGATCCCGACCGCCTCCTCCTCGTGCATCGGGCGCAGGCCGCGCACGAAGTCGAGCGCCGTCTGCGCCGGGTCGAGCGTCTCGTGGCCCTGCGCGTAGGAACCGATCGCGATCGACGGCCCGACCCAGACCTCCCCCTCCGTCGGCGTGTCCTCGCCGAGGAGGAGACTGAACAGGACCGACTTGCCCACGCCATTCGGCCCGACGATCCCGATCCGCTCGCCGCGCCAGAGGGTGAAGTCGGCGTCGAGCAGGACGAGATGATCGGCGAAGCTCTTGGCCAGGTGCCGCGCCTCGATCACCTTCTGCCCGCCGCGCTGGCCGGGCCGGAAGGTCAGGCCGAGTTTGCGCCGCGACAAGACCGGGCGCTCGACCTTGTCCATCCGATCGATCTGGCGCTGCTTGTTGCGCGCCTGCTTGATGTGGCGCTCGTCGATCACCATGCTGGCCCAGAGCTTGAAGCGCGCGACCGCCGCCTCCAACCGGGCGATCTCCTTCTGCTGCGCCACATACTGCTCCTGCTGGCGCAGGAGGGCCAGTTCGCGCTGGGTCACGTAGCTGGAATAGTTCCCCTCGTAGAGGGTCAGCCGCCCGCCATCGAGCTCCGCAATCCGCCCGATCGTGTCGTCGAGCAGATAGCGATCGTGCGAGACGATCACGATCGCGCCCGCGAAGCCGCGCAGGGTCGCGCCTAGTAACTCCTTCCCGGCGAGGTCGAGATGGTTGTCCGGCTCGTCGAGCAGCAGGAGATCGGGTCGCCCGATCAGGCAGCGCGCCAGGCCGACCAGCTTGCGCTGCCCGCCGCTGAGGACGGTCAGCGGCTGCTCCTGGGCGGCGGGGGGGAGGCCGAGGCGTTCCAGCAGGCCGCGCGCGTCGTTGCGCAGGCGCGGGCCATCGCCCTTCTCATACGCTTCGAGCGCCGCCGCCTGCCGCTCCAGCGCCCGCCCGAAGGCGTCGAAGTCCTCGGCCAGCGCCGGATCGGCCAGGGAGGCTTCGATCGCCTCCAACTCGCGCTCAAGGGCGAGGAGGTCCGGTCGGCCCAGCAGCACCTCCGCCACCGCGCTCGGCGCGCCCTCCCCGGCGTACTCCTGGGGCAAATAGGCGAACTTCGCGCCGCGCCGCGCGATCCGCTCGCCGCCCGCCGGGCGTTCGAGGCCGGCCAGCAGCCGCAGCAGGCTCGATTTGCCGACCCCGTTCGGCCCGACCAGCCCGATCTTCTCCCCGTCGTTGAGGCTGAGGTCGAGCCCCGCGAAGATCTGGCGGGTGCCGTAGCTCAACCCGGCCTTGTCGAGTCGCGCGATTAACATCGTTCTCCTCCCGTGTGCGTCGCCGCCGATTGTACAGCGTGCTACGCCTCAACGGGCCAGTCGGGGAAAGGTCAGGCCGGGCGGCGGCGGACAAACAGAAACGCCGTGGCCTGTTCCGACTGGCCCACGACGTTCTCCGTCTTATTATGCTGTCCGCTGTCTGCGCGCGGTGCTGGCTGGCATGGCGCGTCAGCGCGCCCGATCGCCCTCCTGTCCGTCAGCGCCAGACTGCGGCCCAGGGAAATGGGCGCAGTACGGCAAGGACGGACCCGCGATGAACCCTCTGAAGCTCATCCCGTCGTGACTATAGCGCTTGTTCGCCAGTTCGCACATCGCGCCCAACCATCCCCAGCAGACGATCAGTGCGGGCGGCAAATCGTCCGCCCCGCACACCTCGCCATCATACCGGCGCGCGGCGTCACTCGCACTGATCGTTGGTACAGCGTGTTCATCGCGGCCAGTCACGGCGAAGCTATCACTCTCAGCACCACCGCTAAGCTAATAGCGTTGTCACCACAACCCTTGGGGATATGTAACTGGCGAGACGGGCGGCGGCAGCGC
>CADCWN010000128.1 GCA_902806415.1 uncultured Thermomicrobiales bacterium
CTACCCTGATTGCTAGCCGCCGTTCGTCACGATGGCGGCCAGGAGCGTGGCGTGGACCTTCAATTCCAGGCCGACATTCGTGCGGGCGTGCAGCTGCTGGATCCCCATGGCCGTCAGCCGGCTGTACAGCGTCTCGATCCGCTTGCGATGGGCGCGCAGCGCCAGCTTATCGGCCCACAGGTTCGGGCGCATGTTGGCCTTGTGGAGCGGCACGAGCCGCACGCCGGTCTCGGCGAGGATCGTCGCCTCGTCGGCGCCCGCGTTATCGGCTTTGTCGGCATAGACGGCCGCGCCCGCCGGCAGGCCGTAGGTCAGCTCGTGGATGGGGGTGAGGTCGTGCAGCCCGCCCGGCAGCAGATCGAACGCCACCGGCACCCCGTCCGTGGTGCAGATCAGGTGCAGCCGCCAGCCGAAGAACCTCTCCCCCTTGGCCGCGCAGTAGCCGCAGAAGTCCCGACCGGTGAGCTTGCGCGAACGCCGGGCGCGGGCGCGGCGGCACGCCGGGACGGGCATGCTATCCAGCAGGAACGCCACCCCCTGCGCGAACAGTTCGCCCAGCGTCGCCAGGATGAGGCGCAGCCAGTCGCCCAGCGCATGCAGGCGGCGGTTGAAGCGCGAGGCGCTGAGGGGCTTCGCCAGGTAGCGCATCCCGCGCAGCACCCCCAGTGCCCGCTCGTGGTTGTTGGCGAAACAGTTGGCCGCCGCCACCGCCACGGTCAGCACCTCGGCGTCGCTGATCTGCGCCAGGCCATGGCTCCGATGGCCCAGCGCCGCCATCGTCTCGTCAATCACCACGTACACCGTTACAATCAGGTCGTCGCTCATGTGGCCTCCCCGCAGTCCTGGTGTCCTCAAGCAACACCATTCTGCTCGGCAGGCCACATGTGCGGCAACTAGCAATCAGGGTAGGCCTATCGATCCTGCCCGCCGATCGACGCACGAGGATGGATAGCGTGCGGGCTGTCCGCGTTCACACTGAAGGCTCCTCGTGGCGATCCCTCGCGCGCACCAGGGGAGGCATGGCATACTTCATGCTTGCCAACGGGGAATCTCGGTCGAGTCGTGAGGCCGCGCCCCGACCATGTGCGCGTGCGGCCAAGAGGGAGAGAGCGACGATGAGCGGGCTGATGCGCGGGATGATCGATCAGGTGCTCAAGAACATGGGCGAGGACGAGCGCGCCCAATCGGTCAACTATGTCACCGACAGGATGGTCGAGCGGATGAGCAATGAGGAGCGGATCGCGCTCCTGATGGCGATCCTCGACCGCGTGATGAGCAATCTCTCACCCGAAGAGCGCGCCGAGCTCGCCGGGCGTGTCGTGGGTACGCTGAGCGCTGCGCCAGCGGCAACCACGGCGTCGATGCGCGAGGAGGCCGATCCGTTGCTCGGTGGCGGCGAGATGCCGACGGGCGGCCAGAGCAGAATTACAGAAGGATGAGCAACGCCGGAGAACGGGAGAAGAGGGAGGCGAGGAGCGTGGACGCGGGACGTGACGAAGAATCGCGGACGTGGCGAGACAATTTGCCCCCCTGGGCGGAGGACATCACCGAGCGCACGCGCGGGTTCGACCCCGACAACCTTTCGACCGGTCAGGTGGTTGGGATCGCCACCGGGGCGGCGGTCGCGCTGGGCACGCTCGTCGTGGCGCTCGGCCCCCCCGAGCCGGATCAGCCCCGCCCGCCTGCCCGCCGCGTCACCGCCGGGGCGGACGATGAGGCGGTGGTGGCGGTTGTCAAGGGTGGGAAGCTGACCGGGCGCAGCCGCAAAGGATTGCGTCGGCAGGCTGACGAGTTGGGGGCGGAATTAACGCGCCTCGACGACATTGTGAAGCGGCAGGCGCGCGAGGAGCGCGGCGTCATCTCGGCCGAGAACGTGCTGGTCTCGACCGATGGGAAGGAGCGGGTTAACGTGACAGATGAATCGGTGGTCGCCGTCCTGAAGAATGGCAAGCTGACACGCCGTTCGCGCAAGCAGCTGCACAAGCAGGTCGATACGTTGCAGAAGGATATCGACCGCCTCGACAAGGCAATCCAGAAAGAGGCGCAACGGGCGCGGCGCCAGGCCGACGCCGAAGAGGCGCGCGCGGCGGCGGGCACGGTGAGCGAGAACCTTGGCAAGCGACTGGCGGGCGTCGGCGCTGCGACCGCCGCCGCGGTCGCGCCGTTGCGCGAGCGGGCGCGCAACGCCGAACTCCCCGACCAAGTGCGCGACAGCGCGCGCCAGTTCGCCGGGGCGACGCGCGAGCGCACCGCCGATCTGACGGAGCGGGTGCGCAGCGATTTCGTGCCGTTGGTGGCCGATCGGGCCAGCAAGGTGCAGGAGCGGGGGCAGGAAGTCGCCTCACAGGTTGCGAGCCGCGTGCGCGAAGATATCTTGCCGCAGGTGGCCGAGGTCGCGAGCAAGGCCGGCACACAGGTTGGTGCGCTGGCCGCCACCGGCGCGGCCGCCAGCCGTGAGACGGCCAAGACGATCGCGAGCGGCGACATGGCCAAGAAGGTCGGCAAGCAGACGCGCCGGGGCCGGAAGGGGGCAGCCAGCGCGCTGACCGCCCTGGCGGCGCAGATCGAACCGCCGAAGGAGAAGAGCAACGCCCTAAACGGGCTCTGGATCTTCGCCATCGTCGCCGCGATCGGCGGCGCGCTCTACTATTTCGTCTTCCAGAACGAGGAGCGCCGCAAGAAGGTCATCGAGACGACCCAGTCGATTGTCGAGCAGGGCCGCGAGATCGTGCGCGACTTCCAGGGTTACGACGAGGAGTTCTAATCGCCGGGACGCGATGGCGCGGGGTTATCTCGAGGAGGGGGCGGCAATATGCCGCCCCCTTCGTTGTGCGGTGTGGTCTATCTGCCAAGGTTCCGTCTACCAAGGTATAGAGAACTGGCGGCGTGGGTTGGGCGTATGCGATACGCCTCTACGCCCACCCATGACAGCTTATCCGTGAGCAACGAACAACCCGAGGCAGGGCTTGCGCTGCCTCGGCAGATGACGCAGCGACCGGATGTAGGGGTGTATCGCATACGCCCACCCCACGCCGGGACTTCCACGGGCGTCTGTAGCAAGCCAATCCCCCCGACATCCCTCCATTGCGCTACAGGGCCGCCGCCAGCACCGCGTTGGCGAAGCGCGCCAGGCGTGACTCGTCGGTGTGCCAGCCGCTGCGTTGTGCGCGATTAGTCAGGAGGACGCACGCGAGGTCGCGTTCGGGGTCGGCCCAGGCGAGGGTGCCGGTCGCGCCGCCGTGGCTGAAGGTGGCGGGCGAGCTGAGGTCGCCGGTCTCGTGGCCGCGCTTCTCCCCCTTGATCGCCCAGCCGAGGCCCCACGCCACTTGCTGTATTGGCGGGTCGGACGGTTCGCCCTCGCGAAGTTCGGGGGCGACGCTGGCGGGCGCTTCGGGCGGCGCGAACTGGATCGTTGTCATCGCCCGCACCGTCGCGGGGGCGAGGATTCGCCTCTCTGTATCGGCGGCGAGCCTGGCGCGGCCGGCGGCGGCGGGCAGGAAAAGATCGACGAAGCGGATCAGGTCGCGCGGGGTGCTGAAGAGCCCACCCCAGGGGATGCCGAGGCTGCGGTAGTAGGCGCTGTTCGCCATCTCGTAGCTCGTCCCCTCCTGGCCGGTGTCCTCGACGCGCGCCGTCCGCTCGGCCCACGCGGCAGGTGGCCGCAGGGAACTATCTGCCATACCGAGCGGATCCAGGATCTCGCCCTGCACGAAGCGGTGATAGCGGTCGATCGCCGGTTCGGCGACGGGTTGGCCGAGGGTGCCAGCGAGCGCACGGCCCGCCACCTCCGCCGCCAGGCAGATAGCGACGTTGCTGTAATAGTGCAGCGAGCCGGGGTCGAACAGGAGCGGCTGCCGCAGGAACGAGCGGACGAAGTCGGCCAGGGGGCGACCGGCGCGCCGCAGATCGAGATTGTCGGCGGAGAAGCCCGGCAACCCGGAACAGTGCGCGAGCAGGTGGCGCAGCGTCACCGCGCGCCGATCGTGCCCCGTCACGGGGCCGTCGAGAAACTCCGGCAGGAGGGTATGGAGGGGCTGGTCGAGCGCCAGGAGGCCGCGCTCGACCAGCAGCAACGCAGCGGTCGCCGTGACCGGCTTGGTGATCGAGGCCAGCCCCCAAATCGTCCCCGCATCGGTCGGTCGCTCGGTCGTGCGATCCGCCAGCCCCAGATAGGCTTCGCCGGCCACCCGCCCGCCGCGCGCGACGAGCGCTGCCGCGCCGGGGATCACGCCGTCCGCAGTCCAACCGTTGAGGAGCGAGAAGGCGTGGCGCAGGGCGTCGGGCGACAGACCGGCGTCGCGGGAGGTATCGAGCATCATGCCGCGATCGGGGGCGATAGCCACAGTGGCTCCTCTCCATGCAGTCAAAAAGAATCTCCGCCCCGCCACCCTTATTGAGCGGCGGGGCGGGGATATGTCCTACCACTTCTTCTCCGGTGGCACGATCGCGGGCAGTTGCGCCCCTTGCACCGTCGCGTTGAACGCGCCAAGTTGGCTGACGAGGATCGCTTCGAGCCCTTCGAGCTGGGCATCGACCCGCCCGGCGACATCGGTGAAGACCTGCCGCGCCCCTTGCGTCGGCGCGGCGTCGGCGCTGCCCACGATCCCGGAGAGGGCGGCGAGCTTGTTGTTCAGCTTGATCGGGAAGTTCAGCGGATCCTCGTGCGACTTCGAGCGACCCTGGATCAGCTCGTCCTCGACCGCAGTCAGGGCGTCCCGCAACGGCTTCGCCGCCTCGGCGACCTGCTCCGCTTGCGGCGTCCCGGCGGTGCGCTCCACCCAGCTTTCGGCCTGCTTGCGGAGGGCACGGATCATGTTGATCGCCTCGTGCGTCTCGGTCAGCTTGTCGCGGATCTGGAGGGCGAGGGCGAACTGCGCCGCGAAATCGTCCGGCGTGGCGGCGGTGCGCGGATCTTTGACGAAGTCGAACGAGGCCGACTGCACCTCGCCATCGACGATCAGCTCGACGGTGTAGCGCCCTGGCGGGGCGAGCGGCCCTGTTACCCCGCCGGCCCAGAAGACCGCGCCCGGCACGACCGTCGCATCCGGGTAGCGGGCGTTCCAGACGAACCGGTTGACCCCCGCGTTCATCTTCGGCTTCGGCTCGGGAGGTGCGCCGTGGTCATCCCCCTTCTGCTCGCCTTTCTGTTCACCACCCTTCCCGTCGCTCTCGACCTTGTTCGTGAACGACTTGATCTCCTGTCCAGCAGGATCAAGGAAGCGGAGGGTCAGCGAAACGCGCGGCTTCTCGGCGAGATAGTAGAGGATCGGAACGCCCGGCTCGGGATTCTGCCCCGCGTCGAGGAAGCCGAGCGCGCGTTCGCCGTCCGGCTGCGTGACGATTCGCGTGCGCACGGTGAGTCCGCCCGCATTGCCGTAGGCGCGCGGCTGGTTCGGGTCCATTTGCGGTCGCCGCCCCGGCGGGAGGAAGCGGATTGTCTCGCGCGGCGTGAAGAGGATCGCGGTCGCGTCGCCGTCCCGATCGAGGAGTTGGTGGAGCGGGGTCAGGTCGTCGAGGATCCAGAAGCCGCGCCCGTGCGTGGCCGCGATGAGATCGTGGTCCTTCACAGCAAGGTCGTGGATCGGGACGACCGGGAGGTTGCCGCCGAGCGGCGACCAGGTCGCGCCGTCGTTAATCGAGACCCGGACGTCGGCCTCAGTGCCGGCGTAGAGGACACCCGTCCGCGCCGGGTCGGCGCGGATCACGCGCGTGAAGTGATCCTCCGGGATCCCGGCGGTGATCCGGGTCCAGCTCCGGCCCCAGTCGGTCGTCTTGTAGAGATACGGCGTGAGGTCGTCCCACTTGTAACGGGTCGCGGCGAAATAACAAGTTCCCGGATCGTGCGGCGATGGCTCGATGATGCTGATCAGCGCCCATTCCGGGAGGATGTCGGCGGGCGGTGTGACGTTGTCCCAGGTCTTCCCGCCATCTTTCGAGAGATGGATCAGACCGTCGTCCGAGCCGACCCAGAAGAGGTCGCGCTGAAGCGGCGACTCGGCGAAGGTGAAGATCGTGCCGTAATACTCGACGCTGGTGTTGTCCTGGGTGATCGGCCCGCCGGAGGAGCCCATCTTCTCGCGGTCGGCGCGCGTCAGGTCGGGGCTGAGGATCTCCCAGGTGCCGCCCTCGTCGGTGGAGCGGTGGAGATGCTGCGAGGTGACGTAGAGGATGTTGGGATCGTGCGGCGAGAGGACGATCGGGAAGGTCCACTGGAACCGATACTGCTGATCGCCAGCGGACCAACCGATCGGGTTCTCCGGCCAGATCGCGATATTGCGCGACTGGCGCGTCCGGTGATCGTAGCGGGTCAGCAGCCCGCCGTACGACCCGGCGAAGATGACATCCGGCTCGTCGGGGCGCACAGCGATGTAGCCGCTCTCGCCGCCACCGACCGGGAACGTCTCGGCCCAGGTGACCGCCCCGGCGTCGGCGCGGCTCGGCAAGCTGAGGGTGGTGTTGTCCTGCTGCGCACCGTGGACTCGGTAGGGGATCCGGTTGTCGGCGACGACATGGTAGAACTCGGCGGTCGGCTGGTTGAAGATCGACGACCACGACAGACCGCCATCGAACGAGACGACCGCGCCGCCGTCGTTCCCCTGGATCATCCGCCGCGGATCGCGCGGGTCGATCCAGATGTCGTGATTATCGCCGTGCGGCGTCGGGTATGACCCGAATGTCTTACCACCGTCGATCGAGCGCCAGTTGCCGACGTTCGGCACCCAGACGACCTCGGGATTCTGCGGGTCGGCGATGACGTGGGCGTAATACCAGGCGCGCTGGAGGAGTTCGCGATCCTCGTTCAGCTTCGTCCAACCCGCGCCGCCATCGTCCGAGCGGAAGAAGCCCCCGCCCTCCGCCTCGACGAGCGCCCAGACCCGCTCCGGGCGCGCGGGCGAGACGGCCACGCCGATCTTCCCCTTGACCCCCTTCGGCATACCGGGCGCGTCGGTCAGTTCGGTCCAGGTGTCGCCACCGTCCGTGGATTTGTGGAGGCTGCTCCCCGGCCCGCCGCTCGTCAGTTGCCAGGGGGTGCGCCCCGCCTCCCAGAAGGCGGCGTAGAGGATCCGCGGATTGGTCGGGGCGAGCGAGAGGTCGATCGCGCCGCTGCGCTCGTCGCGGAAGAGGATCTGCTGCCAGCTTCGCCCGCCATCGCGCGAGCGGTAGAGGCCACGCTCGGCATTCGGCCCCCAGACATGCCCGAGCGCGGCGACGTAGACGGTGTTCGGGTCGCGCGGATCGATCCGCACGCGGGCGATCGCGCGGGTGTCGGCGAGGCCGAGGTGTCGCCAGGTCTTGCCGCCATCGGTCGAGCCGTAGACGCCGTCGCCGTGCGCGACGTTGCCGCGGATCGTCGTCTCGCCCATCCCGGCGTAGAGCACATTCGGGTCGGAGTCGGCCACGGCGAGCGCGCCGACCGAGGCGGTCCCGAAAAAGCCGTCGGAACAATTGGCCCAACTCAGCCCGCCATCGATCGTCTTCCAGACGCCGCCGCCGGTGGAGCCGAAGTAGAAGATCAGGCGATTCGTCGGGTCGCCGGCGACCGCGACGACCCGCCCGCCCCGGAACGGCCCGATATTGCGCCACTGCATCGCCTGGAGCGTTGCGCTCTTCAATGGCGATTCGGCGACCTGTGGGCGAGTGGTGGTGACTGCTGACATAGCCGACTCCTTGTGTTCGATACGGCCCTCACCCCCGCCGCCTGCGGGCGGCGACCCCTCTCCCAATTCTGGGAGAGGGGTGAAGCCCACTTGGGAGGCTTCCACAATGGCTGCTGCCTTCTCTTACCAATGGGCGGCGACGGTGTGAACGTGGACAGGGTGTGATAGGCGGGGAGGGCTTGCTGTCCACGGTCACACCGCCGTCCAGCCGCCGTCGATCAGGAGGGTGTGGCCGGTGACCATATCCGAGGCGGCGGAGGCGAGGTAGACGACACCGCCGGCGATATCTTCCGGCTTGGCGAGTTGGCCGAGGGGGATGCGGCCCAGCACGTCGTCCCGGAACGCCTGGTCCTCGAACATCGGGCGGGTCAGCGGCGTCTCAACGAACGTCGGGCCGATGGCGTTGACGCGGATACCATACTGCGCCCACTCAAACGCCAGGACCCGTGTGAGGTTGACGACCCCGGCCTTGCTGGAGCAGTAGGCCGCGCGCTTCCAGTAGCCGACGACCCCCATCTGCGAGGCGATGTTGATGATCTTGCCGCTCTTGCGCTCGATCATCGCGCGACCGACCGCCTGCGTCGTGAAGAACAGCCCCTTGAGGTTGATGTCGAGGACACGGTCCCAGTCGTCCTCGGTCACGTCGAGCGCCAGCTTGGGGATGTTGACCCCGGCATTGTTGACCAGCACGTCGATCTGCCCGAACTTGTCGAGCGCCCCCCCAACCAGCCCGTCGATCTGCTCGCGCTGCATCACGTCCAGCGGCAGGACGATCGCCTCCGCGCCGTAGTCGTCCCGCGCCAGCTTCGCGGTCGCCTCAGCGGCCTCGGTCCGCCCCGGCAACTCGGTCAGCACCAGCTTCGCGCCGGCCTGGGCCAGCGCCAGAGCCGCCGCCTGCCCGAGCCCGGTGCCAGTCCCGGTGATGATCGCTACCTTGCCATCAACGCGCGCGCTCGGAAACTGCATCGCCATCCTCCCATCCTCCCGCCTATCGCTGCTCGATTGTCGCAATTGCCGTACGCGGACTGTCACCAGAGCTCGCCCTCGCGCCATTCGGCGGTGATCGCGGCGTCGAGGTCGAGCGGAGGTGTCTGCGCCGTGCGCAGGATCATGATCGCATCTTCCGGCGTCGGGAGCGGATCGGCGGTGGTGCGAATCGCCGTCGGCCCGCGCCAGTGTTCCCAGCCCAGGCGCTCGTAAAATCCCGGCTCTGCGGGCGAGAGCGCGCGAAAGTCGCGGGTGGTGGTCTCCTCGACGATCCGCGCCATCACTATCTTGCCGTAACCTTGCCTCTGCCGCGCGGGGAGCGTGGCAACCGCCTCGATATAGGCGGTGCGGAGGGCGGGTCGCCCCGCAGGTTGGAGCCAGCGCGTCACCCAGCAGGCATGGCTCACCAGGACGCCCGCGTCATACACCAGCACATGGCGCGATCCGGGCAAGAGCGCGAAGAGCCGGTCGAACGGTTCAGCGAAGGCCGCCTCGCAGAGGGCGATAATCGCCGCGCTGGCGTCGGGGTCGAGTTCTTCTGCGGCATGGATCTTGACGCTCACGCTCGACATCGCACCCTTTCCGCCGATTCCGCCCCCCGGCCTTATACTAGCATTGCTCGCAGCGGTCAATCGCCGTTTGCACGAGCGTGGCTGGCGGCATAAGCCCGATACATGAGCGTGAGTCAACGATGGATCGCTGATCGCCATCCCTGTGGAGGACCGATGAACGGCGCGCAAGTCCTGGTCGAGATGCTGAAGGCGTACGAGGTGGAGGTCATCTTCGGGGTGCCGGGCGACACGACGATGCCCCTTTACGACGCGCTCCACGCGGCGCGCGGCGAGATTCGGCACGTCATGGCGCGCGATGAGCGTTCCGCCGGATTCATGGCCGATGCCTACGCCCGGCTGACGAACAAACCCGGCATCTGCGAGGGGCCGTCGGGCGGCGGCGCGACCTACATCGTGCCCGGCATCGCGGAGGCGAACGGCTCGTCGATCCCGGTGATCTGCTTCACCTCCGACATCCCGCTCGCCGACGAGGACCGGGGGACGCTGACCGCGATCAACCAGCAGGAGTTGCTGCGCGCGGCGACGAAGTGGGGTACGACCGTCAAGCGCGCCGACAAGATCCCCGAGATCATCCGCCGTGCCTTCCGCGAGGCGACCAGCGGGCGGCCGGGCGCGGTCCACATCGTCCTGCCCGAGGATATCCTGGTCGAGGAAGTCGCGGAGCCGAGGATCTACGCCGAGCGTGCCTGCACCGTCTACCCCTCCTACCGGACGCGCGGGCCGGAGGAGGAGACGCGCCGCATCTACGACCTCCTTATCCGGGCCGAGCGTCCGGCGATCGTGGCCGGCGGCGGCGCGGTGATCTCCGGCTCGTGGGATCAGTTGAACGAATTGGCGACGCTGCTCAAGATCCCGGTCGGCACCAGCATCAACGGTAAGGGGGCGATCGCCGAGGACCACCCCTGGAGTATCGGCGTGATCGGCGGCAACGGCGGCAAGCCGGAGGCCAACGCGATCCTCGGCGAGGCCGACACGATCCTCTACGTCGGCACGCGGGTCAACTCACTGATCACCCTCTCCTCGACCAACCCCGGCCCCGACTCCGGCAAGACGATCATGCAGATCGACGCCGACCCGGCGCAACTCGGCAACAATCTCCCAACGGAGGTGGCGATCTGCGGCGACGCCAGATTGGTCCTCGCCGACCTCGCGGCGTGGGCGCGGGCGGAGCGCGCCGACATGGGCGCGGCCCCGCTGCGCAGCACCTGGGAGCGCAAGGCGCTACTCGATCGCGTCGCGCCGTTCTGGGACGAATTCGAGTCGAAGGCGCGGTCGGACGTCTACCCGATTAAGCCGCAGCGGATCTTCGCCGCGCTCGACCGGATCCTCCCCCAGGGGAGCGTGATCGTCGCCGACCCCGGCACGATGACCCCGTTCACCGCCGGGGCGTTCGAGACCCGCCGCCCCGGTCGGTCGATCGTCATCCCCCGCGCGCACGGTGGGCTCGGCTACGCGATCCCGGCGGTCGTCGGCGCGAAAATCGCGCGACCGGATGAGACGATCGTCTGCCTCTGCGGCGACGGCTCGTTCGGGATGAGCGGCACGGAGTTGGAGACGATCGGGCGGCTGAACTTGTCGGTGACGATCATCCACTTCAACAACGGCGCGTTCGGCTGGATCAAGATGCTCCAGCACCTCTATTTCGACGACCGTTTCTTCGGCGTGGACTTCACCCAGATCGACTACGCGAAGATCGCCGAGGGCTTCGGTGTGCGCGGCGTCACGATCACCCACCCCGACCAGATCGAGGACGCGATCGGCGAGGCGACCCGCCGCAACAGCCCCACGTTCATCGACGTGCAGACCGAGATCGAGCTGACCGAGGTGCCGCCAGTCCATGCCTGGCAGAAAGCATTAGCGGGCCGCTGATACTGGCTTATCATAGTGGCTCGCGGCTGAAGCCGCGCCTCGCGGGCCTGCGGCCACGAAGCCCTGCTACCCGCGCAGGATACACCCGCCTGCGCGGGCTGACAGCGCAGATTCTCAACACAGTCAGTGTGGGAAGTACGAAGTACGAAGTGAAGTGGCGCGGTGCTATTTCGTACTTCCTGCGCGCTTCGTACTCTTCGTGCTTCGCCGCATCGATTGGTTGGCGAAGATGAGGTAGGTCACCAGGAGGGTCGCGGCGAACGCCCACCACTGGATCATGTAGGCGAAGTGCGAGCCGTTGCTGAGGTCGGGCGGACCTTCGGAGCGCGGCGGGGTCAGATTGTCGCCGCTCGGGAGCCGCAGGATCCAATAGGGGGCGAGCGGGTAGGGCATCTGCGCGCCGATCGCCGGGAGATCGATCTGGGAGAAGATGCCGGGCTCGACGCTCGGGTCGGACTGGCTATGCGACTCGTAGACAAGCCCGTCGATCGCCGCCCGCTCACCTTGACGGTACGCGCTGCGGCCTTCGGGATTCGCTTGCTGGTAGGGAACCCAGCCGCGATCGACTAGCACATAGGTATCGCCGCCATCGAGCCGTAGCGGGGTGAGCAGGTGGATGCCGGCCTGTCCATCGTAGGAGCGGTAGCGCAGTTCCACCTCGTGCGCGTAGTCCCAGGTGCCGCGCAGGCTGACGCGGCGGAAGGTGAGCGACGCCGGATCGATCGTCGCGGCGGTTCGACTGTCGAGCGGTAACGGCGGCGCGGAGATCTGCCGCTCGATCGCCGCGTTCGCCGCACGGCGACCCTGCAAGCGGTCCAGTTGCCAGACGCCCAGGCGCACCATCACGCCGATGGCGAGCAGCACGATGAGCGTGGCGATCAGCCAGCGGCCACGGACGAGGTTGCGCCAAAAGCCGGGCGCGAGCGCGAAGCTATTCCCCCGCCGCCGCGCCCTGGCGCTATGGCCGCTGTGTCGCCCGGGATTCGCCTTCGGTGTCGTGCCTATGCCCAATAGTTCACCTATCCGTGGTCTCAGTGGTCGCGTCGGTTGCCCGGAAGATTTGCGGCGCGATCAGGGCGCTCAATTCCAGATAATTTCTTGCCCCGTTATCCGCAGCGAACTACTGCTCAGGCGGGCGCGACAGCCGGATCGCCTGCGGAGCGATCTCCGCCAGGAGTAGCAGCGGATTGGGATGGGGGCTCTGCCACAGCCACTTCGGATCGAGCCAGAAACTGGGCAGCGCGACCGAATGGTAGCGACCGTGCGCATCGGGCAGGATCGGCACATAGCGACCTGCGGCGTCCAGGCGATAGAACTCCGCACGTTCCCTGTGGGGGCGCGGGTCGAGAAACCAGTATTCCGGGACTCCGCCCGCTTCGTACTCATAAAATTTGGTATCCCGATCCCGCTTGAAACTTTCCTCGGAAACGACTTCGATCACAAGGTCAGCCGGTCCCACCAGCCCGTCATCGGTGATCCGCTCCAGGTGCTCACGTGCGACGAACAAGATGTCGGGTTCGCGCGCGGGTCCATCTGGGAGAATGCGCATCTCGTAGGGCGCGGTACGCACGATGCCCCGATCAAGCCACAACACAAAGTTGCCGACGAGGAGGGAGAGAAAGAATACGAGAGCCTGATGCCGCTCTTTCGGCGACATGAAGACGATCGCCTCCCCGTCGACCCACTCGGCGTGGACACCCCCGTCCACGCGCGCGACGAACTCCGCGTAGCTCAACTGGAGGATCTGTTCCCGATCGGGGAGCATCACAATGCGCTCTGGCGCGGCGACCATCGGCACCTCCTGACCGGAACTGGACACGGCTCGACGGCCGCTCGCGGCGTCGCTGTATGAATTGTATGGCAACTCGCGCGGGCGTCCCAGAGCGGGGGCGGTCAGGAATCGGCCGCCGGGGTGGGAACGATCGGCTGACGGGCGCGCAACTCGGCACGCCGGGCGCGCGCGGCGTGGCGCAGCAGGGTGAGGCCGAGCGTGGCCGGGAGGATCGGGGCGAACCAATCCGGGCCGAAATCGCTGTCGAGACGAGGGGTGGTTAGGATCGTACCGAGCGCGATTTGCCCGGAGAGGATGACCGTCATGCGCGGGGCGGTCGGCGCGCGCAGGTCGCCCCGTGGTTCGGCAGAGACGGCGAGGATGACGGTCCCGGTGGGCGGGTCGATCGGTGTGAACGTGGACACGGCATTACCCGCCCCGTCGGTCGTCAGGCGACCCAGATTGTAGAGGCGGCGCTCCTCATCGACCAGCCAGGCGACATAGATGGGGCCTGCGCCGCCAGCGTTCTGGATTTGCAGCGGCAGATCGCGCACCGCGACGGTGAGCGTCGCCCGGTCTCCCCGCCGTTCGGCCTGCACGGTGCCGGACGCGCGGGGGAACGCCGGTGTCGGGTGGAGGGGGGTAAGGCTCGACGGGGCGGCGCTCGAGCGCAACCCCGGGCTGAGCAGGAGGATCAGGATGACCGCCAGGATCGCGATGCGCATCGGCCAGACCTCGACTCGCCGTGATGGTTGGTGGGGAATACGCACACCCACCCTCGCTGATCATAGCGAACGGCGGTTGCGTTCCGGTGGAGGGCGGTCGGGGATGCATCGGATCAATTCTGGAGCAGTGCGGGGCCACCTTCCACCCGATAGATCGCCGGAGCGGCACCGAATTCGCGGATCATGCCGCGCTCGCGCCCGAGGATACGCCGCTCCTCGGCCAAGCGCGCATCGGTCGAGAAGGCTTCGAGCAGGTGCTGCTTCTCCCCATTGTAGACCGGGAGATAGTGCGCGACGAGATAGGAAGCGGCGGTCGAATCATCCGGGAAGACGATCGGCTCGCGCTGAATGTTGGTCAACTCGGCGAGATCATCGAGGAAACCGTCGAACTCGTCCTCGACGACCGCGCGCAGCACTTCGAGCACGCGCGGGTCTTGCTCCTCCTCATCCAGCAGTTCGACGCGCGCCGTCAGGTAGCCGGACTCGTAACGACTGTCCAGCATCTGGTAGCGCGAGGTGCCGCGCGTGACGAGGTTATAACGCCCGTCGTCCATCCGCACATGGCGCACAATCCGGGCGACCGTGCCGATCTCGTGCGGTATCCCGCCCGGTCCTTCGACCGGACCCGAGCGCGCCAGCGTGACGCCGAAGGAGCGATTCCCTTCGAGGCACCGCTCGATCATCAGCTTGTAACGCTCCTCGAAGATGTGCAGCGGCAGCGGCATCCCCGGGAACAGGACGACATTGAGGGGGAAGATCGGCAGTTCCAACATCGTCGCCGGTTTATCCATATCACCCTCGCGTTCCGCGATCCCCCGTGCGGCATCCGCGAAAAGTATAGTGCGACCGGGGAGCGCTCAGCAATCGACCGCCGAGCGGGGATTACCGATTGCTTGGAGCGTCGGCGGCACGGATACCGCCGGAATCGCCGTCGTGCGCCGGTCAGCAACGCTGACAGCCCCGCATCCATGTACTAAACTTCCGTGGTGATGGCTCGGCACGCGGCGCATGGAGTATGGATGACTGGGGCAGGGATCGAACAGCGGCCCACGCAGGTGCAGCGCCATCACTATCCCGCCATCGCCGTCGATATGATCATCCTCACGATGGGTGAGAACGACCTGATGGTGCTGCTGATCCAGCGACGCGGCGAGCCGTTCGCCGGCCACTGGGCGTTTCCCGGTGGCTTCGTCGATCCCGCAGAATCGCTCGATGAGGCGGCCGCGCGCGAATTGCGCGAAGAGACGACCGTCAGCGATGTCTACCTGGAACAACTCTACACCTTCGGCGAGCCGACGCGCGATCCGCGCGGGCGGGTGATCTCGGTCGCCTACTTCGCCCTCGTGCGCCAACCACTTGCCGTGGTCGGCGGCGACGACGCGACCGACGCGCGCTGGTTCCCGCTCAGCGCCCTGCCAGCGCTCGCGTTCGACCACGCGACGATCCTCGATTACGCCCTCGCGCGGGTGCGCAAGAAGATCGAATACACCAACATTGTCTACAGTTTATTGCCCGAGACATTCACCCTGACCGAGTTGCAGCGGGTCTACGAGGTCATCCTCGGTCGCCGGATCGACAAGCGCAATTTCCGCAAGAAGATCAGTTCGCTCGATCTGGTCGCCCCGACCGGCGAGTTGCGCCGCGACGGTGCCCACCGCCCCGCGAAGCTCTACCATTTCCGCTCGCGCGAGCCCCGGATCGTCGAGATCTTCTGAGACTCCCGACCCCTTCCCCGCCCCCACCAATACACTGTACGTATACTATACATATGTTTCCATCTCTGGTACGATTTTCTCATTGGTTTCGACAAGTCTCCCCGCTATCCTGGATCGATAACGTTCGCCATGGCGCGGTGCGCGAATGTGGGCCAGCACCCCGGCACCACGGACGATCGCGGCACCCCGCCAGGGCCGCGAATCTGTTGCGTCGCCTGAACACCCAGGCCGGTACTCCGGGGTCCAACCCGGCGGCACTGGGCTAATGGGGGAGTACTCGGCTAAGGTGGAGAAGGTCTCATGCCCGGAGCCCGGCGCGCCGATCGCCGACATCTCAGGATGTTTATCCTCGCGCTGCTCGCGCTGCTGCTGCTTCCGGTTCTCCCGGTCGGGGCGGCCCCGATCACGCGCGAACAGGCGTTGATCGCGCCGGTTGCCCCCTTCCCGGGCGCGGTCACCTTCCGGGTCTTCGCCACGCGCGAGGGGTTGGTCGGCGGCACGACGGCCAACGGCCACGTTATTAAGGAGCGCGACCGCTTCGTCGCCCTCCCCTCGCGCTCCGCCCTGGCGAAGAAAGGGGGCTACGACAAGCAGGTGCTGGTCTCCTACAAGGGTCGGCAGGCGGTCGCGCCGGTCTGGGATGTCGGGCCGTGGAATATCAGGGACAACTACTGGGACGCGCCGGAAGCGCGCCTGACCGGCAAGGGGCTGCCGCGCGGCTGGCCCGCCGCGCAGGCGCAATTCTTCGATGATTACAGCGGCGGCATCAGCGACAAAGGCTACGATGTGCGCAATCCCGCCGGGATCGACCTCGCCGACGGTCTGTTCTGGGACGACCTGAAGATGACCGGTTCGGACTGGGTTGATGTGACGTTCCTCTGGCTCAGCCCGGGTGGAGCCTACTTCACCCAGCCGATCGCGCCCCAGGTGCGCCAATCGATCGCGCCGTTCACCTCCACGACGGAGCGGCGCTACTTTGCCGAGAGCGGCCATAGCCTCGCCGAGCCGTTCAAGGGCTATTGGGAGAAGAACGGCGGGCTCGCGCAGTTCGGCTACCCGCTGACCGAGCCGTTCACCGAGCGAAGCATCGACGACGGCAAGGAATACACCGTCCAGTATTTCGAGCGCGCCCGCTTCGAGAGCCACCCCGAGGCGCCAGACCCGCAGTATCGGGTGTTGCTCGGCTTCCTCGGCAAGGGCTTTCACCCGCCCGATCCTGCGGTCAAAGCGAAGGAGGGGGCGCGCTTCTTCGCCGAGACGGGGCATAACGTCGGGGGGGCGTTCCGCGCCCGCTGGGAGGCGGGCGGCGGTCTGGCAATCTACGGGCTGCCGATCAGCGAGGAGATCAAAGAGATCAGCCCGATCGACGGCAAGACCTACACCGTCCAATATTTCGAGCGGGCGCGGTTCGAGTACCACCCCGAGAACACGGCCCCATACGACGTGCTGCTCGGCCAACTGGGGCGGCAACTGCTCGACCTGCGCGCGGCGTTTCCGGCGCGTTGAGGCGCGCCTTAGACGATTGGGCTTGCGTTCTCGTCATCGGTCGGCAGATGTGCCACGTCGTTCCGGCAGATGAAGGTCGCCAACCCACCCGCGTCCCAGCCCCCGGCGACGACCTCGACCTCGGTGATGGCGCAGTTCGCGATCCGCATGTGCTCACGCGGCCAGCGGTCGCCCGGCTCGCGCAGCAAGTGGACGACCGTGTCGTGGTCAGCGGGATGCCGCGCGATCAGCCAGTCGATCTCGGCCGCGACACGCCGGGCGATGTCGTCGCCGCTCTCACCGCCCGGCCAGGCGAAGGTGACGCCATCGGCCTGAAAGTCCTGCAACTGCTGCGGGAAGCGCGTCCCCCATTCCTCGAAGGTGAGCCCCGCCGCGCTACCGACGTTGATCTCGGCCAGACCGGGTCGCGGCTGCGGGGCGAGCCCGATCGCCGCGCCGATGATCTGCGCCGTCTCGAAGGCGCGGGTGAGCGGGCTGGCGTAGAGGGCATTCAGCCCGCCGCGCCGCGCCAGCGCGGCGGCGACCGCCCGCGCCTGACGACGCCCACGTTCGGTTAGCGGGTCGTATTCGTCCTGCAACTGCCGCGCGACATTGCCGGCGGTTTCGCCGTGGCGCACCAGGAGTAAGCGCATCGGGCCACTCGCAGACGCTAATCCTCGGGTTGGCGCAGGGCCACCTCTTCCTCCGGCTCGGGGGAGAGGTGGCCGATCTCGTTGCGACAGACGAAGGTCACCGCCTGCTCATCATCGTCGATCGTCACTTCCGTGAGCGAGCAGTTGTGGAGCTGGTGCTGGGGCCACCGTTCGCGCGGTTCGCGCAGGAGATGATCGATCATCCAGCCGAGCGCGCCGCCGTGCGAGACGACGACGACCCCGCCCCCTTCGAGCCGGTGGGCGCTGATGATCGCATCGACCGCCGCCGCGACGCGTGCCGCGAGTTGGAGGCCGCTCTCGCCGCCCGGCCAGACGAAATTCGGGCCCTCGGACTGGAATCGCGCGGCCCCGGACGGGTCGCGCGCGGCCCACTCATCGAAGGTGACGCCGGCCGCCTCGCCGACGTTGATCTCGGCCAGCCCTTCCAGCGGGAGCGGCGCGAGCCCGATCGCCGCGCCGATGATCCGGGCCGTCTCCAGGGCGCGCGCGAGCGGGCTGGTATAGAGCGCCCGCAGATCGCCCCGCTCGGCGAGGAATGCGGCGATCTCGCCGGCCTGCCGCCGGCCTTTATCGGTCAGCGGATCGTCGTGGGATTGCAACCGCCGACTCAGATTGCCGACCGATTCGCCATGCCGCACCAACAGGAGTTGCATCGCCCCCTCATCCCTCGCTGAGAATCATCCCGCCCGCCCGCGTGACGACGATCGTCTGCTCGAATTGCGCCGCCCAGCCGCCATCGACCGTGCGCACCGACCAGCCGTCGGCGTCGGTCGCCACGCGCGGCGAGCCCTCGACCAGGATCGGCTCGATCGTGATCACCAGCCCCTCCTGGAGGAGCGGGCCGGTGCCGGGCCGCCCGACGAACGGCACCGGCGGCTCCTCGTGCATCCGGTGGCCGAGGCCATGGCCGTGGAAGCCCCGGACGAGATTGAAGCCGCGCCGCTCGCCGTAGCGCTGCATCGCGTGGCTGATGTCGCCGACGCGCTTGCCGGTCACCGCCGCCGCGATCCCCGCCGTCATCGCTCCGCGCGCGGCGGCGATCAGGCGACGGCGCCGCGCCCCGATCGCCCCGACCGGCACGGTGACGTTCGCGTCGCCGCAATAGCCGTCGAGGCGCATCCCGGCGTCGATGCTGATGATGTCGCCCGCGCGCAGCGCCTGGTCGCCGGGCACGCCGTGGAGGACCACGTCGTTGACCGAGGTGTTGATGCAGCCGGGGAAACCGGTCTCCGTGTGGAAGATCGGCTCGGCCCCGAGGCGCGCGAGGAAGGCGGCCGCATGGGTGTCGAGTTCACCGGTGGTCACGCCGGGCCGCACCAGCAGCGCGAGTTCGCGCAGGAGCGTCGCGGTCTCCCGATTCGCGCGGCGCAACCCGGCGATGTCGGCCGGTTTCTTCACGACCATTGTGTAGTCCTCCCCGCTCCCGACGATAGGCGATCGATAGGCGATTGCACGGTGATAGTAACACGAATGCCCCCACGACCCCCCAATTCTGGGGGAGATCGCGTTGTTGGGGCCGGTGTCCACGTTCACACCAGGCTGTCAGGTCAAGACAAGGCACTCCCCCCAGAATTGGGGGCCAGGGGGGCCAGAGCCGTGCGACAATAGCCCCGGACGCGCCGTCAGGCGCGATACTGCACGACGCAGGCACGAGGAGTAGAGCGTGAGCAGCGGCAACGAATCCCCCACCCGCGTGACGACCCTGCCGAATGGCCTGACCATCCTGACGCGCGAGATGCACAGCGCGCCGATCGCCACCTTCTGGGTTTGGTATGGGGTCGGGGCGCGCAACGAGACGCCCGGCATCACCGGCATCTCGCATTGGGTCGAGCACATGCTCTTCAAGGCGACCCCCAAACTCGGCGCGGGCGAGATCTTCCGATTGGTCAACAAGAACGGCGGCACCCTGAACGGCTTCACCTCGCTCGATTACACCGCCTATTACGAGACGCTGCCGGCGGATCGAGTCGATCTGGCGATCGCGATCGAGTCGGACCGGATGGTCAACGCGCGCTTCGATCCCGACGAAGTCGCCTCGGAGCGCACGGTGATCATCTCCGAGAAGCAGGGCGGCGAGAACTCGCCGGGGACCCACCTGCGCGAGACGACGGTCGCCGCCGCCTTCCGTATCCACCCGTACCGTCAGGGCGTGATCGGCTACCTCAGCGATCTCCAGTCGATCACGCGCGACGACCTCTACGAGCATTACCGCACCTACTACGCGCCGAACAACGCGACGGTCGTGGCGGTCGGCGATTTTCAGACCGACGAGTTGATCGCGCGGATCGAGGCGGCGTTCGGCGCGATCCCGCGCGGCGGCACCATCCCGACCGTTCGTCCGGTCGAGCCGATCCAAGAGGGGGAGCGACGGGTGACCGTGCGCCGCCCCGGCCCGCTGCCGCAGTTCCTCGCCGCCTATCATGCGCCGCCGATCGGGAGCCCGGATGTCTTCCCGCTGATGGTCCTCGACGCGATCCTCAGTGGCGCGGGCTCGCTGGGGATGTCCGGCGGCGGCGCAAACCTTGGGCGCTCGTCGCGCCTCTATCGCGCGCTGGTCGAGACGGAGCTGGCCTCGGGGGCATCGAGCGGCTTCGGCCTGATGCGCGATCCCTACCTGTTCAGCCTCTCCGCCGGCCTGCGCCCGAATGTGGCCCTGGAGGAGGTCGAGCGGGTCGCCTTCGCGCAGGTCGATCGCCTGCGCGACGAGCCAGTCAACGACGAGGAACTGGCCCGCGCGCTGAAAGGGTTGCGCGCGCAGTTCGCCTACGCCAGCGAGGGGGTGACCAGCATCGCCTACTGGCTCGGCAGCCTGAGCATGATCCACACGCACACCCTCTACGATCAACTCATGGATCGTTTCACCGCCGTCACCGCCGCCGATGTGCAGCGCGTCGCCCGACAATACCTGGCCCCCGACAATCGCACGGTGGGGCATTTCGTGCCGAGCGCGGAGGGGGGAAAGGGGAACGCGGAAGTTGGTGCCGGGACTGCAGCGGCGCTCTGGACGCCGAGCGGACGCCGCTGGCTCCGCGACCCGGCGCGGGAGTCGGCTCACCCAGCGGGCTCTCCCGATGTAGGGTTAGACGGTGCGGCGACCCCCGTGTCCACGCTCACACCGCCGGATGGCGCCGCCGCCGGATCGGTCGCGCCGCGTGTCGCGTTCTCGCGCCGAGTCTTGCCCAACGGGATCGTGATCCTCGGGAACGAGCGCCCCGAATCGGCATCAATCGTGCTGCGGGCGCGGCTGCGCGCCGGCGCGCTCTATGACACCGCCGCGACGGAGGGGCTGGCACGGCTGACGGCGGTCATGTTGCAGCGCGGCACGGCGCGGCACAGCTTCACGGAGTTGAACGCGCTGACCGACGCGCTCGGGGCGTCAATCGGGATCGAGGCCGGTCGCCTGGTCGTCGATTTGCGCGTGCGCTGCCTCGTCGAGGATTTCGCCCTACTCACCGCCCTACTGGCCGACGTGATCCGCCGACCGACCTTCCCCCAGGCGGAACTGGACAAGGTGCGCGGCCAGACGATCACCGGCATCATGCAGGGGGACCAGGATACCCGCACCCTCGCCGAGCGCGGGTTGCGAACGCTGGCGTACCCGGCGGACCATCCCTACTCGCGCTCGATCGTCGGCACGAAGGAATCGGTGGAAGTGCTCGACCGCGACGCGCTGATCGCCTTCCACGCGACCTACTATCGCCCCGATCTCCTCTCGTTCTCGGTCGTCGGCGGCGTGCCGTTCGATGAGGCGGTGGCGACGATCACGGACCTCTTCGGCGACTGGACGGCGGAGGGGCTGCTCCCGCCGTTCGTCATCCCCCCGGCGGCGCTGCCGACCGAGCGTCGTCGGCAGGAGGCGACCTTGCCGGGCAAGTCGCAATCCGACATCACGATCGGGCATCCGGCGATCCCGCGCACGAACCCCGACTATTACGCGCTTGAACTCGCCAACCTGGTCCTCGGGCGCTTCGGCCTGGGCGGTCGCCTGGGCAAGAGTGTGCGCGAGACGCAGGGGCTCGCGTACTCAACCGGCAGCGGGCTTGAGGGCGGGATGGGGCCGGGTGCCTGGGCCGCGCGCGCCGGCGTCGCGCCGGAGAACGTCGATCGCGCGGTCGAGAGTATCCTCGCGGAGGTGGAGCGGATTCGCAGCGAGCCGGTTGCCGAGGAGGAGTTGGCCGACGCGCTGGACTACCTCACCGGTTCGCTGCCGCTGGGCCTGGAGAGCCAGGATGGCGTAGCGCGGGTCGCGCTGGATATCGAGTTCTATGGCCTGGGCCTCGACTATCTCGACCGGTATCCCGCCATCATCCGCGCGCTGACCCGCGAGGAGGTGCAGGAAGCCGCCAGGCGGCACCTCCACCCCGCGCACGCTGTCATCTCGGTGGCTGGCCCGACGCGGGCGGCGATCGACGGCTGAATAGCCTGACGGGGCGGGCTGCGCAGCGCCCGCACAACCGCACGCGAGGATGGGCGCTCGAATCCTCTGGTCTATTCGAGCGGCCATCCTTGTCTAAACCATTTGTCCACATACACACCATTCGCGTGCTGGTCAAAAGGGCGAACCCTCGGGATGTACGGTCCGGTACGCGACCACACTTTCCCATTCACAGGGGGTCGGGACAGGGTTATCCCCAGACGATCGGACTTATCCCCAAGTTCGGATCGGTTATCCACATGTGGATGAGCGATCCCAGGTCGTTCTAACGAGAAATGGATGCCACGCTACCGTTTTTCTCGCTATGCTGCTGAAAAATCCGCGTTTGTGACATCGCCGCCTAGTACAACGATGATCATAATGCGTGTGGATAACTCTGTGGAAAGCGGGGGATAACTTCGCCACTTTGGGGATAACGCTGTGCATAGCGCGTGGGCAAGATGGGTATAACAGCGGGGTGTCCCCGGGCGCTGTCCCCAGTGCTCGAAGTTGTGGACGAGTTGTCCACGATCTTCGAGGGGCAATTCTCCGCGCCAGCATTGCACGATCGGCACTTATCCCCACTATCCACAGCCCCTACTATCTATTACGGTTTTTAACCCTGATCTTAATCAAATAAGATAGAGAGACCGCCGGAGTTCCCGAGAGTTGCAGGATTCCCCATCGTGACCAACGCTATCCAACGGCCCGTATCCCACGCGGCGAACGTTACGCCGGCAAATAATGCGACCACAATGGAAAAGGGCGGGATCACACCCCGCCCCTCACCATTTGCCGTAGGTCGGTCTAATTTTCTCGCGGGCGAATCCGCTGCCCGGTCTGGGCGTCGCGATACTCACCAACACGCAGAGAGCGGAGCAGCTCATCCCAGACCGGGGTGAACTCCGGCAGCCCCTCGGGCCAGCAGGAGAGGGTGATGACGACGTGGATACCTCCCTCGCGGGCGAAGATGCAGAAGGAACAGGCTTCGCGACGCTCCTCGGGGTCGATATAGCGCGTCTCGCGCCAGACGCCGTGCAGGCCGGGGCGATCGACTTGCACCAGCGGTCCGCGCACCAGGGTTTCCGTGTCGCTCCCCTCCATCGCGTTCTCGAGGAGGATAGCCAGCGGCAGCGCGCTCCAGTCCACCCCGTCGGGCATCGGCAGGATACTGATCTGGATGAGGCAGGTGTCATCCGGCTTGGGGCGATTGCGCACCTCCAGCCCCGTCTCGTCCGGGGCGACGAGCCAGCCGATCGGGATATCGAGCCGCGCCGCGCCGCGATCCACGACCAGGATCTGGTAGCCCGGCGCGGATTTCCAGGCGTGATTCTTCGCCAGCTTAAGCGTGTTCTTCTGCCACTTTGCCATCTATGCCTCCACAAGCTCCTGGGTGTGACTTTGCCCGACCCGGAATTATCCTATCATGCGGGGGGAAGTGCCACGCAGATGGTGACGGGTCGAACGCCGGATGAGAACGGTGCTCCTTCCCGTGCGGGCCGCACGGTGCTCGCGCGTGCCCTGCTATACTCGGTGACTCGGTGAAGAACGGTCGCCAGCCTTGCCGAACTCGGTCTTGCCCTTCTCTCGCTCGTCTCCCTGTGCGCTCCGCGCGCTCTGGGTCCAACCAATCGTCCGTCCCGGTCTGCCAGCCTGGCCTGATGGCCGCCGTGCGTGACACGTTGAGCGCCCTTCTGCACGCTGCGAGGGCATACCGCACTGTCCTGGGCCAGATTGGTTCCGGCGCGTCGCCCTGACCCCCTACAAGGGCTTCGGGGCGCGGATACACTGACCATGATCATCATGGTTGTGCCTGGTGGTTGCTCACCAAGGAGACCTGGGGCATTATCCACACGTTGTCCACATGAGGAAAGGTCGCTATGCGCGATCCGCTCGTCGGCGATACGAATGCGTTGGGGTCCGAGACGCTGACACTGGCTGTTGACCTGGGCGGCACGAACGTTCGCGCGGCAGCGGTCTCGCCGGGGGGCGAAATCGTCGCGCGGCGGCAGTTGCCGACCCGCGTGCTGGCCGGTCTGGATGAGGTCCTCGCTCGGGTGGCGGAGGCGGTGGGGGCTGTCGCGACGGAAGCCGGTGTGGCGACCACAGCACCGGTCGGCGTCGTGCTGCCGGGGGTCCTCAACCCGGCCACCGGCTTCCTCACAGTCGCCCCGAACCTCGGGTGGCGCGATCTGCCGATCCGCGATCATCTGCGCGAGCGGCTCGGGCGACCGGTGACGATCGGCAACGATGTCAACGCCGGCGCGTTCGGCGAGTGGCGCTATGGGGCCGGATTGGGGACGCGCGATTTCGTCTACATCGCCTGCGGCACCGGCGTCGGCGGCGGGATCATCACCGACGGGCGGTTGCTGCTCGGTCGGGCCGGGCTGGCGGGCGAGGTCGGGCATATGGTGGTGACACTCGACGGGCCGCGCTGCCGTTGCGGCGGTCACGGCTGCCTGGAAGCATATGTTGGCGGCTGGGCGATCGAGGCTGCCGCGCAGGAATTACTCGATGGTGGCATACCGAGCAGCCTCACCGACCTGATGGCCGAGCGCGGCGAGCAGTTGAGCGGCGCGCTGATCAACTGGGCGGCCGAGCACGATGACGGCCTGGCGATCGAGGTGCTGGCGCGCGCCGGTCGGGCGCTGGGGTTCGCCGTCGCCTCGCTCGTCCATCTCTTCAACCCGGAGGTCGTGGCGATCGGCGGCGGGGTGGTCAGCGCCGGGCCGTTCCTCCTCGACCCGATGCGGGAGGCGCTCGACGCCCAGCTGATCGACGGCTTCGAGCGAGAGTTGCGCGTTGTCCCGGCGGCGCTCGGTCAGGACTCCGGTCTGCTCGGCGCGGCGGCGCTAGCGCGTCAAGGGTCTTGACCTCTGATCGCGCGGGGAGATCGACCGCGCGGCGTATGGAGAGCGGCACCCGGCCCTGCTCGGTCGCCATGCTGCACCACGCATCGCCGGACGCAAGTCTGAGGAGCGTGCGAAGTCCGACGACCAGCGACC
>CADCWN010000129.1 GCA_902806415.1 uncultured Thermomicrobiales bacterium
CCAAGCCCGCGCTCCGCGTAACAGATCAACCCTCCCGAACTGCCGTGGGACCGGCCTCGGGAGGATTACCGCGCCGTACTCAGGACTTCCTAGCCATTCCACCGACTTGGCGAGGCCGTGTACACTTGCCCTAGCTTTGGTGAACAAGGCAGATCATAGGGCGGAAAAGATCACGTCACCATTGTCGTGCAGTGCGCGGCGAGGCAGGAAAGAGAATCGGCCAGATGGGGGCGCTCGATAAGTTCTCCACCGGCGCGGCGATGACCGGCAGCCTGGTGGCCGAGGGCCCGATCGCGGGGGCGAATACCGCGATCTTGGATGGCGTCACCGATGCCGTTGCGATCCTGGACGCGCGGTGGCGCTTCGTGTACCTCAATGCCGCAGCGGTGGCACTTTTTCGCCGCGACCGTGCGGACCTCCTCGGCAACCGCATTTGGGATCTGTTCCCGACGGCCGTCAATGCACCATCCGACGCCCCGCCCCGCCGCGCGCTCGAGGCGGGGCGGGGCGTCACCTTCGAGCTACCCTATCCCGAGCAGAGCTTCTGCCTGGAGATGTGCGCCTACCCGCTGGCAACCGGGTTCGTGGCGTACTTGCAGGACATCACCGCGCGCAAGGCGGCCGAGGTGGCGCTCCGCTTCCAGGCGCAGCTGCTCGACCATGTCGAGGCGGCGGTGATCGCCACCGATTCGACCGGGCGCGTCACCCATTGGAACGCCCACGCCGCCGCCCTCTATGGGTGGACCGGAGAGGAGGCCCTGGGGCGACCGATCGGTGCGCTCACCGTCGGCCCCCATGACCCGGCCGACACAGCGGCGACCTGGGCTCGACTCAAGGCGGGCCTGACCTGGGCGGGCGAGTTCACCGCGCGGCGCAAAGACGGCACCACCTTCCCCGCGCATGTGACCAACGGACCGATCCATGACCCCGACGGCCGATTGGTGGGGATCGTCGGCGTCTCCGTGGACATCAGCGAGCGCAAGGCGGCGGAGGAGGCGCTGCGGCGGTAGGCGCTGATGTTCGGCGCGGTCTCGGATGCGATCATCGTGACCGACTTGGCGGCGCGGATCACCGACTGGAACCCGGCCGCCGAGCGACTCTTCGGCTACGCGCGCGAGGACGTGCTCGGTCGCACGACGGCCCTGCTCCATCGCCCCGAGGATGCTGCGGCCCTCGCGGTGCGTGTGCTCGCGGGCGTGACGGAGCAAGGCCGCTGGGAGGGTGAAATCACCTTCGTGCGCGCGGATGGCACAGAGGGCGTCTGCCACACGGTGACGCTGCCGCTGCGCGACGAGCGCGGGGTGCGCCTCGGCAACATCGGCGTCAACCGCGACATCACCGCGCGCAAGGAGGCCGAGGCGACGCTGGGGCGATACCAGGAGCGCCTGCTGGCGCTGCACGAGGCGGCGGTGCTCCTGGCGGCGCAGACCGATCCGGCGGCGGCCATCGAGACGACCCTGCAGAGCGCGGGGGCGCTGCTGGGCGCGAGCAGCGCCACCTTCTACCGCTGGGACGCCGCCGCTGGCCTCCTCGCTGCGCCCACAACTGGCAGGTACCGGCGAACGACACCACCCCGGATCAGTGGCCCGGCGAGGGGCTGGCGGGCCAAGCCTTCCTCCTCGGCGAGACGCTGCTCGTCAACGACTATCCCGGCTGGGCGCACGCGATGCCGAGCGGTCGGGCGGCGGGACTTCGGGCCGCTCTCGTGGTGCCCCTGGTTCGCGCGGGGCAGACCCTCGGCGTCGTCGTGATGCGCGCCTATGACGGGGCGATCCAGTTCACCCCGGACGACGCGCGCCTGCTCGCCCTTTTCGCCGATCAAGCCGCCGCCGCGCTCGAGAACGCCCGGCTGCACGACGAGGCGCGGCGGGAACTGGCGGAGCGCGACCGCGCGGAGGCGGCGCTGCGCGCCAGCGAGGGGCGTTACCGGATGCTCCTGGAGCAGGCCTCGGATGGTATCTTCGTGAACGATGCGGAGGACCGGTTCCTCGAGGTCAACGCCCGGGCCTGCGCCATGCTGGGCTACACGCGCGAGGAGTTGCTGCGCCTGAGTGCCACGGATACGCTGGACCCGGCCGACTTGGCGACCAGGCCGCTGGTGGTCCCCGCGCCGGGCGCGGATCGGATCGTCTTCGAGCGGCGGCTGAGGCGTAAGGATGGCACGACGCTCCCCGTCGAGATCAGCGTGGCGCGGCTGGCCGATGGGCGGGTGCAGGCGATCCTGCGCGACATCAGCGAGCGGCGCGCGGCCGAGGCGGCGCTGCGCGCGAGCGAGGCCGGCCTGGCGACCGCGCAGCGGATCGCGCACCTCGGGAGTTGGGAGTACGATCTCGCGCGTGACGAGTTGTGCTGGTCGGACGAGGTCTATCGGATCTTCGGTTGGGAGCCGGTGGGTGCCCCGGTGACCGACGCCGCGTACTGGGAGGCGGTGCATCCCGATGATCGGGCCGAGGTCACCCGTCGCTATCGGGATTCCCTCGCGAGCGGCCAGGGTTACGATCTCGAGCACCGCATCATCCGGCCGGATGGCACTATCCGGGTGGTGCAGGTGCACACCTCCTCACGACCTCCTATACACATGCTTCACCAGTGGGTGGCAGAAAACGACCGGCGCGGCCGCCCGCACCCGACCGTGACCTCGCGGGACCCATGCCGGTCAGACCGCTGGCCGATGCCGCCCGGTTGACAGCGCACCTCGGGCACGGTACGC
>CADCWN010000130.1 GCA_902806415.1 uncultured Thermomicrobiales bacterium
CACGCCGGGGCGGCTGCTGCTGGCCCTGGCGATGTTCGTCGGGCGCGTGGGGCCGATCACCGTGGCGCTCACGCTGGTCGCGCGGCGGCGGCGGGCGGTGTACCGCCGGATCGCCGAGGGGGTGCGCATCGGTTAGGTGTACTATTCAGAAACGTCATCCGGGGTCGTTGACCGAACTTGGCCGGGCCTCTAAGCTCCTCGCGTTGACATGCATTGCGTAGGGGAGTGGCGATGTTCTGGTCCATGCTGGCGCAGATGGTGGCCCTGCTCCTCGATCTGTTCACAGCGCGTCGCCAGCCGGAGGGCGCGAAGGATCTCGAGATCGTGCTGCTGCGGCACCAGCTCCGCGTGCTGCAGCGCCGCCGTCCGCGCCCGCGCCTCGCGCCCTGGGAGCGGCTCACGCTGGCGCTGCTGGCGGCGACGCTGCGGCGGATTACGGCGGACGCTCGCGGGCGGTGGACCAGGAGCGTGGTGCTGGTGACGCCGGAGACGCTGCTGCGCTGGCATCGCGACCTGGTGCGGCGCAAGTGGACCTTCCAGCGCGGCCCCAGCACCGGCCGGCGACCGACCGACGCGACGCTGGAGGCGCTGATCGTCCGGCTTGCGCGCGAGAACCCGCGCTGGGGCTACGCCCGGATCCACGGCGAGTTGGTCAAGCTCGGGCACGCCGTCGGGCGCACCACGATCCGCGCGATCCTGAGGCGGCACGCCGTGCCGCCCGCGCCGCAGCGTGCGCGACGGGGCATCACCTGGCGGGCGTTCGTCGCCCGCCATCGCGACACCCTGCTCGCGTGCGACTTCTTTACCATCGAGACGGCGTTCCTCAAGACGCTGTACGCGCTCTTCTTCATCGAGGTCGCCACGCGCCGCGTCCACCTCGCGGGCTGCACGGCCCATCCGACCGCCGCCTGGGTCGCGCAGCAGGCGCGCAATCTCGCCTGGACGCTCCAGGAGCACCGCCGTCCCTTCCGTTTCCTCATCCACGACCGCGACGCGAAGTTCGCGTCGGCCTTCGACCGCGTGCTCGCCGCCGAGGGGCTGAAAGTCGTGCGTACGCCGTACCGAGCGCCCCGGGCCAACGCCTACGCCGAGCGCTGGGTCCGCTCCGTCCGCGCGGAGTGCCTCGACCATCTGTTGATTATTGGCGAGGGGCACCTGCGACGGGTCCTCGCCGAGTACGTCACGCACTACAACGTGGCGCGGCCACACCAGGGTCTTGACCAGGGCTGCCCGATCCCGCCCACGACCGCGCCGCCGGACGGGGCGGTGCACCGACATGATCGCCTCGGGGGACTCCTGCACGAGTACTACCGCGAGGCGGCGTGACACCCGAGGCGGAGAGGCGCGGCGCAAATTTCCGCATACTACACGTCGGGCTGTAGCGTAACGGGCGTCGGCCGGGTCGTCAAAACGGGGATGCGGGGAGGTGTGCGATGCGCTTGACGGAGACCGAAGCGCGGGTGCTGGCCGGGGTGACGATCCTCGCTCGCCCGGTGCCGGACCCGCTCGCAGCCCTCCGCACCGGCGACCGGCTGCGGGTGGACCCGGCTGCGGGGACGGCGGGGTCGCTGAACGGGCGCTGAGGGGCGGGTGACGAGGGTCACGTTCTCCTCGTCACTCGCCCCTCGCCCCTCGCCATCCGTCACTCCCCGCCCAGCGCCGGGGCCGGGGTGAAGGGGATTTTGACTCCGCCCGCGATGACGGCTTCGGCCCCGCCCGCCGCCGCAATGCGGCGCTCCTGGTCGGCCTTGGCCCGTTGGTCGGTCGCCTCGGGGTCGAGGATGGCGCGCAATGCGCGCTCAAGGGTCGCCAGGGTCGCGGCGTGTGCGGGCAGCGGGGCGAGGTCGCGGCGCTCGTCGGGGTCGGCGAGGAGATCGAAGAGTTGCGGCGGGCCGCCGACGTAGTGGACGAGCTTGTGGCGCTCGTCGCGGAGCATGTAGACGCCGCCGGAGGAGAAGACCGCGTGGTACTCGCTGAAGACGGTGCGCGGCTGATCGGGTTCCCGGGCGATGGCCCAGAGCGAGCGACCCGGCAGATCGGCGTCCTGCGGCCCCGGCGACGCGCCGACCGCCTCCACGATCGTGGGGAAGCAATCGACGAGCGAGGCGTTCGTATTGACCACCTTCCCCGCTGGCACGTCGGGTCCGGCGAGGATCAGCGGGACGCCCGCGGCGTCCTCGTACATGGTGCTCTTCCACCACATCCCGTGCGCCCCCAGCATCTCGCCGTGATCCGAGGTGTAGACGATCCGCGTCCGCTCGCGCAGCCCCGCCCCGTCCAGCGCGCGGAGGACGATCCCGATCTGCTCGTCGAGGAACGAGACCAGCCCGTAGTAGGCGCGGAGCGCGTTGCATTGCGTCGCCTCGTCGAACGGGGTGTCGAGCAGTTGCAGGCGGCGGTGTTCGCGCAAGAGCGGGTGTTGCGCCCAATCCTCCGGGCGGTGCGCGACCGGCAGCGGGAGCGTGGCCGGGTCGAAGCGGTCGAAATGCTCTTGTGGTGCGATCAGCGGGAAGTGCGGCGTGACGAAGGAGACGAAGAGCGCCCAGGGCCGCTCCTCGCGCGTCGCCGCGTCGCGCAGCCAGCGCGCGCCCTCAGCGGCGATGGCGCGGTCGTAGCGGGTGTAGGTCGATTCTCCCGGCCCCGCCTCGCTCACATGCTGGCGGCTCTGGGGGCGGGGCGGCATCGCGCCGCGCAGGAGGCCGTGGAGGTCGCCGATCCCGTCGAGGATGTGCATCGGCAGGCGTTGGTCGGGGAAGCCGGTCGGGTCGTTTTCTGCGCGATAATGCAGCTTGCCGATCGTCGTCACCCGGTGGCCCTGCTCGGTCAGGCGGTGGCCCCAGCTCGCCGCTTCCGCCCCGGTGTAGGGCGCGGCGTTGTCCCACGAGCCGATCGCGTGGGCGTGACGTCCGGTCGCGAAGCTCGCGCGCGAGGGGACGCAGATCGGCGTCGGGCAGTAGGCGTTGGTGAAGCGCGTCCCCGCCGCCGCCAGGCGGTCGAGGTTGGGGGTCCGCGCGAGCGGGTTGCCGTGGCAACCGAGCACCCGGCGACTGTGCTGATCCGACATGATGAACAGGAGATTCAGCGGTTCCATTCGCGCCACGCTCCTTGCCGTCTCTACCGCCCGCGATCGGGCGCCCGACCGTCCGGCGCGTATCGTACACCGAGACGGCGCGCGGGTGCCTCGCCGGCCCGAGCCCGGCGACAAGTGGCGCGCCCCGGGCTATGATGCGCCGACACGAGTGGCGAGGGCATTCACCCGGGAGAGGAGGGGCAATGAGTGGCGCGACCGCCAGGCGGACCGATCGGCCGAACGTGGTCGTCTTCTTCACCGACCAGCAGCGCTGGGACACGACCGGCGTCCACGGCAACCCGCTCGACCTGACGCCGAATTTCGATCGCCTGGCGCGCGAGGGGACGCACGTCGCGCACTCCTTCACCTGCCAGCCGGTCTGCGCCCCGGCGCGGTCCAGCCTCCAGACCGGCCTCTACGCCACCCGCACCGGCGTCTTTCGGAACGGCATCGCCCTCTCGGACGACACGCCGACGCTGGCGCACCACTTCGGGGCGGCGGGCTACGCGACTGGCTACATCGGCAAGTGGCATCTGGCGGGCGAGGAGCCGGTTAGCGCGCCCCGGCGCGGCGGCTACGACTTCTGGCTCGGCTCCAACGCGCTCGAATTCACCTCCGACACCTACCGCACCGTCATGTACGATAATGACGGGCAACCGGTCAGCCTGCCGGGCTACCGCGTGGACGCGCTGACCGACGCGGCGATCCGCTTCGTCGACGCGCGCAAGGAGGATCCGTTCTTCCTCTTCGTCTCCTACCTGGAGCCGCACCATCAGAACCACCTGGACGACTACCCGCCGCCCGACGGCTACCGTGAGCGGTACACCGGCCGCTGGGTGCCGCCCGACCTCGCCGCGCTGGGCGGCTCGACCCACGCGCACCTCGGCGGCTACTACGGGATGGTCAAGCGCCTCGACGAGGCGCTCGGTCGCCTACTCGACGCCCTGCGGAGCCTCGACCTGCTCGACAACACGATCGTCCTCTGCACCTCCGACCACGGCTGCCACTTCAAGACGCGCAACGCCGAGTACAAGCGCTCCTGCCACGAGGCGTCGATCCGCGTGCCGACCGCGCTGCGCGGGCCGGGCTTCGACGGCGGTGGGCGGGTAGGCGAGTTGGTCAGCCTCGTGGATCTGCCGCCGACCCTGCTGGGCGCGGCGGGATTGCCGGTGCCGCCCGCGATGCAGGGACGGTCGCTCCTGCCGCTGCTGCGCGGCGAGCGCGCTGGCTGGCCGGACGACGTCTTCGTGCAGATCAGCGAGAGCCAGGTCGGGCGGGCGGTGCGGACCCGGCGCTGGAAGTACAGCGTCGTCGCGCCGGACAAGGACGGCAATTGCGACGCGGCGTCGGACGAGTACGCCGAGGAGTTCCTCTACGACCTGCAGGCCGACCCGCACGAGTTGACCAACCTGGTCGGCGCAGCGTCGCATCGCGCGGTCGCCGACGCCCTGCGCGAGCGGTTGATCGCGCGGATGGTCGCGGCAGGCGAGGCCGCGCCGACGATCGTCGCCGCCGCGCCGCGCGTCGTGGCGGGGCAGCGGCGCGTCGGCCCCGAGGAGGTGCGGGCGTGAGCGGACCGACGGGACAACCGAACATCCTCTGGATCTGCACCGACCAGCAGCGCTGGGACACGATCGGCGCGCTCGGCAACCCGCACATCCGCACGCCCAATCTGGATCGCCTGGCGGCGGAGGGGGTCGCGTTCACCAACGCCTACTGCCAGAGCCCGATCTGCACCCCCAGCCGGGGCAGCTTCCTGACCGGCTGCTACCCGAGCGCGATCCGGGCCAACCGCAACGGGGCGGCCATCCCACCAGCGGATGTGCCGCTCGTGACGCGCCTCCTGGCCGACGCCGGGTACGACTGCGGGCTGGTCGGCAAGCTCCACCTCTCGGCCGCGCACGGGCGCAGCGAGGCGCGTCCCGACGACGGCTATCGGGTCTTCGAGTGGAGCCACCACCCCGCACCGGAGGCCGATCTGCCGCCCGGTGCGAACGCCTACCAGAACTGGCTGGGGGAGCGGGGCGTCGAGTGGGAGGCGGCGTATGGGGCCGATCCGCCCGAGGGCTGGGCGGCGGCGCACCTGCAACCCGAGGAGTTGACGGCCCGCTACCACCGCTCGGTGCTGTACGCGCCGGGGATCGCGGCGCGCTGGCACCAGACGACCTGGTGCGCCGAGCGCACGATCGCGTTCTTGTCGGAGGAGCGCGACGGCCCCTGGCTGCTCAGCGTCAATCCCTTCGCGCCGCACCCGCCGCTCGACCCGCCGCCGGACTACCTGGCGCGCGTCGATCCGGCGACGATGCCGCCCCCGCGTTTCCGCCCGTCGGACCTCGAGCAGCAGCGGGCGCTGGCGGCGATCGACTTCCAGACCAGGCCGTGCGCGCCCGACACCTACGACGCGCGCCGGATGGTCGCCGCCTACTACGCGCAGATCGAGCACATCGACGCGGAGGTGGGGCGGATCCTCGACGCTTTGGAGCGGACGGGGCAGCGCGAGAACACGCTCGTCGTCTTCATGAGCGATCACGGCGAGATGCTGGGGGACCACGGCCTGCGCCTGAAGGGCTGCCGCTTCTACGAGGGCTTGGCCCATGTGCCGCTGATCGTCTCCTGGCCGGGGCGCTTCGCGGCCGGGGTGCGGAGCGACGCCCTGGTCGAATTGCTCGACCTCGCGCCGACGCTGCTGGCGGCGTGCGGGCTCCCGGTCCCGGCCCACATGCACGGGCGCTCGCTGCTCCCGATCCTGACCGGGGACGCCGCGCCGGAGTGGCACCGCGCCTTCGTCCGCTGCGAGTACCACGACGCCCTCGCCCTGCCGGGTGCCAGCCGGGCGACGATGATCCGCGACGAGCGCCACAAGCTCGTGGTCTACCACGGGCAGGGCCTCGGGGAACTCTACGCTCTGCGCGACGACCCCGACGAGTTCGCCAATCGCTGGGACGATCCGGCCCATGCCGCGCGCAAGCTGGACCTGCTGGGGCGCGCGTTCGACGCCGCGATGCTGGCGGCCGACCTCGGGCCGCCGCGCGTCGCCCCGTACTGAGTACTGATCGCGCGCGCAGGGGCGGCGGATCCCGCACCGGGAGGAGCTGAGGGGGAGCATGGCCGGACGACCGAACATCCTCATCCTGATGACGGACCAGCAGAAGGCGAGCGCGACCCGGATGTACGGCAACCCGGACGTGCCGACGCCCGCGCTGGAGCGCCTCGCGGCGCGCGGCGTCCGCTACGACCGGTGCTACACGCCGCACCCGCTCTGCGTGCCCGCCCGCGTCTCCCTCTGGACCGGTCGCTACCCCCATCACTACGGCGCGCGCACGAACGAGATCCTCATGCCCCCGGATGAGCGCCACCTCGCGCAGGTCCTCCACGAGGCGGGGTATACGTTCGCCCTGTTCGGCAAGGACCACTGCTTCCGGCCCGCCGACGCGGGGCTGTTCGCGCACCGCCACGTCTTCTCGCATCAGGGGCCGGACGAGACGGAGACCGCGGCGGAGGCGGCGGTCGTGCGCTGGATCCGCTCCGGCGAGCCGGAGCTGGAGGGGGACGATCCCGAGATCGACCCGACGATCTACGGGCGACCGCGAATCAACCCGCACCCGGCGGCGCATTGCCCGACGGCGATCCTGGCGCGGCGCGCGGTGCGATTCATCGAGGAGCACCCGCCCGAGGAGCCGTTCTGCGCCTGGGTCTCGTTCCCCGACCCGCACGAGCCGTACCAGTGCCCGCTCCCCTACGCCGCGCTGCACCCCCCGGAAGGGCTGACGCTGCCCCCGTGGCGCGACGGTGAGGCCGACGACGCGATGGAGCGCACGCGCGTCTTCCGCCACCTGTTCGGCACCGACCGCCTCGGCGAGGCGCAGATCCGCCTCACGATGAGTATCTATTACGGCATATCCGCTTCGTGGACGACGCGGTGGGCCAGATCCTCGACGCGCTGGACCGGCGGGGGCTGGCGGAGGACACGATCTTCGTCTTCTGCTCCGACCACGGCGACTACGCCGGCGAGCATCGCGCCACGGTGAAGTCGGCCGCGTTCTACGACTGCCTGACCCGCGTGCCGCTGCTGCTGTCGTGGCCGGGTCGGTTGTCCGCAGGCGCGATCGACCGCAATCTCGTCAGCCTGCTCGACGTGCTGCCGACCTGCCTCGGCCTCGCGGGCGTGCCCGTGCCGCCGGGGCTCGAAGGGCGGATGCTCCCCGGCACCGGGGCCGACCCGCCGCGCGACGCGGTCTTCGCGGAGTACGGCGCGGGCGGCCCCCGGCTGCGGCTTGCGGATTTACCCCGGTTGCTGGCGGAGCCGTGGCCGGGGCCGCTCCTCCTGCTGCGCTGGCGCGAGGCCGAGGGCCACCCGGCGATGGTGCGGATGGATCGCTACAAGTACGTCTACGATCCCGACGACGAGACCGACGAACTCTACGACCTCGACGCCGACCCCTGGGAACTGACGAATCGGGCGCGCGACCCGGCCTACGCCGCCGCGCGGGGGCGGCTGCGCGACCGTCTGCTCGACTGGGCACTCCGCGCGCAGGGGGGCGGCCACACGCCGCTCTACTTCGACCCCGCCACCGGGCGCAACGCGGCGGAACCGTTCGTGCCCGGCCCGCGCGACGCCGGGTGGTGATCGCCGCCGGCCGTCGCCGGGGGCCGGATCCTGTGGTAGATTGCGCCGCGTGGCCGACGCCGATCGATCGACGGAGGGGGGTGGGAACGATGCCGGAGGAGACCGCGAGTCCCTGCTGCGCGGTGCGGCGCCCGGGGGGCGGCGCGGGCGCGGCAGTCGCCCCCACGGCCGCGCCGGGGCCACGAGCGGCGGGGCGCGCGGCGGCGGGGCACGCGGCGGCGGGGCTGGTCCTGTTGCCGGGCGGCACATTCCTCATGGGCACGGATGACGCCGAGGGCTTCCCGGCCGACGGGGAGGGGCCGGTGCGGGAGGTTCGACTGCGCCCCTTCCGCATCGCCCGCCACGCCGTCACCAACGACGAATTCGCCGCCTTCGTCGCCGACACCGGCTATGCGACGGAGGCCGAGCGCTTCGGCTGGTCTTTCGTCTTCGGGCGCTTCGTGCCGCCCGCCCGGCGGGGCGGGGTGCTCGGCCCCGCCGGATCGGCCCCCTGGTGGCTCGGGGTCGAGGGGGCGCGCTGGTCCGCGCCCGAGGGGCCGGGTTCGACCACGAAAGGGCGCGGCGATCACCCGGTCGTCCACGTCTCCTGGCACGACGCGGCGGCCTATTGTGCCTGGGCGGGCGGGCGGCTGCCGACCGAGGCGGAGTGGGAATACGCCGCGCGCGGCGGGCTGGCGGGGCGGCGCTATCCCTGGGGGGACGAGCTGACGCCGGGCGGCAAGCACCGCTGCAACATCTGGCAGGGCGACTTCCCGGCCCGCAATACCGCCGCCGACGGCTACGCGGCCACCGCGCCGGTCGGCGCGTTCAAGCCGAACGGCCACGGGCTCTACAACATGGTGGGGAATGTCTGGGAGTGGTGCGCCGACTGGTTCGGCGCGGCCTGGCACCGCGACGGGCCGCGGGCGGACCCGGTCGGCCCGCCCGCGGGCGAGGCGCGGGTCACGCGGGGCGGCTCGTACCTCTGTCACCGTTCTTACTGCAACCGCTACCGCGTCGCCGCCCGCAGCGCGAACACGCCGGACAGCGCGACCGGCAACATGGGCTTCCGCATCGCCAGAGACGGAATGACGAGTGACGAGTGACGAGTGACGAATAGGGGGCGAGGAAGGCTTGTGGGCGTGGAACGCCCCTCGTCCTCATTCGTCACTCGTCACTCACAGGGGGGAATGATGAAGGCGCTGTTCATCATGCTGGACACGGTCCGGCGCGATTTCCTGCAAGCCTACGGCAACGACTGGGTGCGGACGCCGAACTTGCAGCGGCTGGCCGAGCGTGGGGTCGTCTTCGACAACCACTGGGCCGGCTCGCTCCCCTGCATGCCGGCCCGGCGCGAGCTGATGACCGGGCGCCTTAACTTCCTCGACCGCGGCTGGGGACCGATCGAGCCGTTCGACGACGTGCTGCCGCGCGAATTGCGCCGACGGGGCATCTTCACCCACCTGCTGACCGACCACGACCACTACTTCGAGCTGGGCGGCGAGAACTACCACACCGGCTTCAACACCTGGGAGTTCTTCCGGGGCCAGGAGAACGACCCGTGGGTGTCGCCGATCGACGCGGCGGCGCTGCCGGAACACCTCGGCCAGCTGACCAAGCAGAACGTCGCCAACCGCTCCCGGCAGTCGCGCGAGGAGGAGTTATCGGGGCCGCGCACGGCGCAGGCCGCCGTGGACTGGCTGCGCGCCAACAGCGGCGCGGACGACTGGTTCCTCCAGGTCGAGATTTTCGACCCGCACGAGCCGTTCTTCTGCCCGGACGAGTACCGGCAGATGTACAACGACGACTGGACCGGGCCGCAGTTCGACTGGCCGCGCTACGCGCCGGTGGGGGAGTCGCCCGAGGCGATCGAGCACGTCCGGCGTTGCTACGCCGGGCTGCTGACGATGACCGACCACTGGGTCGGCAAGATCCTCGACACGCTCGACGAGCTCGGCCTGTGGGAGGACACGCTCGTCGTCTTCACCACCGATCACGGCACGCTGCTGGCCGAGCACGGCTACTGGATGAAGAACTACATGCCCATGTACAACGAGCTCGTCCGCATCCCGCTGATCGTCTGCCCCCCCGGCGGCGCGGGTGCCGGGACGCGCGTCGCCGCGCTGACGCAGACGATCGACCTGATGCCGACATTCCTGGACCACTTCGGCTGCCCGACCCCGCCGCACGTCCAGGGGGGCTCGCTGCTGCGCGCCATCGCCGGGGAGACGATCCGCCAGGACGCCATCTTCGGCTACTTCGGCAAGGCGACCAACATCACCGACGGGCGCCACATCTACATGCGGAACCCGGTCCACGCCGACGCGGGGCCGCTCCACGCCTACACCGCGATGCCGATCGCGGGCCTGAACGCCTGGTTCCCGCGCGAGGTCTTCGGCCGGGTGGAGACGGGCCGCTACTTCGGCCACACCTACGATCTGCCGCTCTACCGCATCCCGGTCGGCGGGCAGGTGCCGCAGCAGCACGCCGCCGAGCCGAGCTACGTCGGCCGGCACCAACTCTTCGACATCGTCGCCGACCCCCGGCAGGAACGCCCGCTCGACGACCCGGCGCTGGAGGCGCACTTCGCCGCGCGCCTCGCCGCCCAGCTGCGGGCCTGCGAGGCCCCGGCGGAGCAGTACGCCCGGCTCGGGCTCACGCCGGGGTGACGGTCGGCAGCGGGCGATAGATTCGTATGCGGCGCCTTTGCCCGCGCCGGCACGTCGGCGCGGGCAAAGGTTGGTGGCCCTCGCACCGGGAGGTAATCGCGCATGACCGTCCCCAATCTCGTCTTCATCATGCCGGACCAGCTCCGCCCGGACTTCCTCGGCTGCTACGGTGCCGACTTCATCGAGACGCCCCACATCGACGCGCTGGCCGCGCGCGGCGTGCGCTACACCCGCGCCTACTCGGAGCACCCCATCTGCGTCCCCGCCCGCGCCGCGCTCCTGACCGGGATGCACGCCCTCCGCACCGGGGTGCTGGATAATGGCCTGGCGTTGCGGCCCGACTACGCCGCGTGCGGCATCGCCACCTGGCCGGAACTCCTGGCCGGGCGCGGCTACGCCACCGCCGCCGTCGGCAAGATGCACTTCTATCCCTGGGACGCCCGCCTCGGCTTCGGCTATCGCCGCATCGCCGAGGACAAGCGCTGGCTCCACGTCCGCGACGACTACTTCCACTTCCTGCACGCCCGTGGCCACCGCAAGTACCACGGCGACGAACACGAGGGCTACCACGAATACAAGGGGGCGATCGTCAATCGCCTCCCCCGGGAGCTGCAGCCCGACCATTTCGTCGGGGAGGAGGCATGCCGCTTCATCCGCGAGTACGGCGACGAGGCCCCGTTCGCCCTGATGGTCGGCTTCCCCGGGCCGCACTGCCCCTACGACCCGGCCCCGGAATCGCTCGCCGGGCTCGACCCGGCCGCGATGCCCGCGCCAATCCCTGACGCCGGCGACACCCCCCGCCTGCGCGCGGGGAACATCGCCGGCAACCGCCTGCCCTGGAACGGCGTGGACTACGCCGAGTTCACCCGCGAGCAGATGCTGCGCGTGCGCGCCCATTATGCCGCGCTCGTCCGCCAAGTCGACGACGAGGTCGGCGCGATCGTCGCGGCGTTGCGCGAGGCCGCATTGCTGGAGAACACGATCATCGTCTTCGCGTCCGACCACGGCGACTATCTCGGGGACCACGGCATGATCGGCAAGGGGCACTTCTACGAGTCGAGCTGCCACGTCCCCCTGATCGTCGCGTCGCCCGGTCTAGCGGGGGCGACGACCCGCGACGACCTGGTCGCCCTGACGGACGTGACGGCGACGCTGCTGCGCCTCGGCGGGGCGGATTTACCGCCGCATATGGATGCCCGGCCGCTGCCGGGGCTGGGTCTCGCCGAGGCGACCGGCCGCGAGCGCCTGATTGGCGCGCTCGGCGGCGGCTGGATGATCCAGGAGGGCTCATGGCGCCTGGCCAAGTACGCCACCGGCGAGGCGACCCTCTACAACCTCGCCGAGGATCCGCAGGAGGGGCGGAACCGCCTAGCCGACCCGGCCTGCACCGGCCTCGCCCGCGAGTTGGACGCCCGGCTGACAACCGAGGTCATGCGGCTGACCGTCGAGTCGCACTCCCCCGAGCGCGTCTACGTCCATGATCTGTCGGGGGACCCGGCCTTCGGTCGCGAGGGCTGGCAGCGCCCCTACCCACGGCCGGTCGGCGACTGATCGACGAAGATCGGGGGCGGCGCTGGCTGTCGCGATTTCGCTTGGGTCGCGCCTCGCCGCCGGATGTGAGGGGAGCGATCGCCGTGAGCCAAACGATTCGCCGGGCGGCGAAGTGGCACAGAGTGGAGGGATAGAATGACAATCACACCGGCCGACAGGCCGAATGTCCTGCTCGTGACCGTCGATCAGTGGCCCGGTGGCTTGCTCGGCTGCGCGGGGCACTCGATCATCCAGACGCCGACGATCGATCAGCTCGCGCGCAACGGCGTCCGCTACACGCGCGCGTACTCGGAGAGCCCGATCTGCATTCCCGCGCGCCGGACGCTGATGACCGGCACCGACACGCGCACCCACGGCGATCGGGTCTTCAACACCGTCGCCCCCTGGCCGCACGAGCTCACCAGCCTGCCCCAGGCATTCCGGGACGCCGGCTACCAGGCGCACGCGGTCGGCAAGTTGCACGTCTACCCGCCGCGCGATCGGATCGGCTTCGACGACGTGCAGTTGGCCGAGGAGGGGCGGCCCCACCTGGGCGCGATCGACGACTACGAGATATTCCTGGCCGATCGCGGCTTCGCCGGGCAGCAGTTCGCCGGGGGCATGAACAACAACAACTACATGCACCGCCCCTGGCATCTGCCGGAGGACTGCCACGTCACCAACTGGGCGACCCGGGCGATCTGCCGGACGATCAAGCGGCGCGACCCGACCCGGCCGAGCTTCTGGTACCTGTCGTACACGCCCCCGCACCCGCCGCTGACGCCGCTGGCCGAGTATATGGACTACTATCGCCAGTTCGAGCCGCCGCCCGCGCTATGGGCGGACTGGTGCGCGGACGAGGGCGCGCTCCCGCGCGCCCTCCGCATGGGGCGCAACTTCTGGCGGACGCTGCCGGAGGGGGCACTGCGGGAAGTCCGGCGCGCGTTCTACGCCCTCTGTACCCAGATCGACCACCAGTTCCGCCTCGTGCTCGGCACGTTGCGCGAGGAAGGGCTGCTGGACGACACGATCATCCTCTTCACCGCCGACCACGGCGACATGCTCGGCGACCACGGGTTCTACGCCAAGCGCCTCTTCTACGAGGGGTCGGCGTGCGTGCCGCTGATCCTGATGGGCGCGGTCGGGGACGCGCGGGTGCCGAGCGGCGGCGTGGACGACCGCCCGGTTGGCCTGGCCGATGTCATGCCGACGCTGCTCGGCCTCGCCGGGGTGCCGACCCCACCGACCGTGACCGGGCGGTCGATGGTGGGCGAGTCGCGTCGGGAGTTCCTCTACGGGGACTGCCTGGAGGATCACGCGGCGACGCGCATGGTCCACGACGGGCGGCACAAGCTGATCTGGTACCCCGCCGGGAACGACACGCAGCTGTTCGATCTGGCCGAGGACCCGACCGAGTCGCGCGACGTGGCCGACGATAGCGCCTACGCGACGGTGCGCGCCCACCTGGCGGAGCGGCTGCGCGGCGCGCTCTGGGGCCGCGATCTCGAGGCGGGCTGGGCCACAAGCGAGGGACTGATCGGTTACGACCCCGGCCCGTACGTGCCGCGTCCGGACCGAAGCTGGTCGGGCCAGCGCGGCCTCCACTTCCCGCCCCCGCCATCGCTCGCGCCGGACCGGATGGTTGGTTTCCCGCAGTGAGGGTGACGATGCGGCGATCGAGGAGGATACGGAAAGCGCAGACCCAGGCTGCTTCGAAGGGAGTCGCTGTCCTGGCTCATAATGCATCCGCCTTTGCCTGTGCTAGCTCCCGTCGCTATCCATGGCGTCGTGTCGCGGCAAAGGGTGGTCACGTCGCGCGGCGGTAGTCGTGGTGCAGCCCTCCAAACACGGGGATGGACACGATCGGCGCCGGCGGGCTGGAGGGCGGCGCTGGCCTCGCGGCACCGGGGATCGCCTGCCCGATGCCTTGGTGTGGCCGGGCGGTGTTGAAGTACGCCATGTACTCCCGCAGGACGCGTCGCAGCTGCCCCTCGCCCAGGACGAGGACATGGTCGAGGTACTCGCGCCGCACGCTGCCCAGGAAGCGCTCGCAGGCCGCGTTGGCCCGTGGTGCCCGGATGGGCGTGCGCAGGACGGTGATCCGGCTGCCCTCCGCGACGCGGGCAAACGCGGATCCATACTTGCGGTCGTTGTCGCGGATCAGGTAGCGCGGGGCGGTGCCGAAGGGCGTCGCCTCGCGCAGCTGCTGCGCAACCCAAGCATCCGTGGGACCGCGGGTCACGCCCCCCACGCCTGTCCTGGCCGTTTACTCCATCCGAGGCAAGATCGTGGCAGTCCCTGCGTAGGATTGCCACGGATGGAGTAAACGGCCAGGACAGGCGTGGGGGGCGGCGCGGATGAGGAGCACCTCCCTCGCGGCGCAGTTCCCGCGCATCGCGGCGCGGCGCGGCAAGCAGCGGGCCATCGTGGCCGTCGGCCACCGCATCCTGGTGCGCAGCGATCACCTGCCGGCGGAGGAGCGGGAGTATGCGGATCTCGGCGGGAACTCCTTCGACGAGCGGGAGCGGGCGCTGGTGCGGCGCCGGCTGGTCCGCCGGCTGGAACACCCGGGGCTGCAGGTCGCCGTCGAGCCGACCCAGGCACTGACGCCGGCGGCCTAACCTATTTCCCAAGCAGCCAGCACAGGCTACTCGCGGGCGGCCGCCGCGAGGCGGGCCTGCTCCTCCGCGAGCATCTTCTGCTGGCGGGTGACGCGCTCCGGCACGACGCGCTCGCGCGGGGCGGTCGGGCAGAAGGCGAGGCGCTCGACGCCGAGGCCGCGCAGCACCGCCCGCTCCACCGGCGAGAAGTCGGCCGGGTCGGGCCGGTCGAAGTCCAGCGGCTCCAGCAGGTGGACCGGCGGGTTGGTGATCATCCGGGGCCGACCGAGCAGGTTCTGGGACTTGGCGTGCAGCACGTAGGGGTGCAGCAGGTAGACGTCGCCCGCCGCCCCGGTCGCCTCCACGA
>CADCWN010000131.1 GCA_902806415.1 uncultured Thermomicrobiales bacterium
CCCGCGCCCTCCACCAGCCAGAGCTCCTTCGGCTCCCCGGCGGCGGCGAAGAGGCGGCGGCTGTGGTCCGGCGGGACCTGCTCGTCGGCGAGGCCGTGGATGATCAGGAGCGGGCGCGGGCTGATCCGCCCGACGACGTCGACCGGGCGCGAGGCCGACACGCTGTGGCCGATCCGCCGCTCGCTGATCGCCACGGTGAGCGGCGCGAAGGGGAAGGCGGGCAGGCCGATGAAGTGCTCGAACGCCGTGGCGGTGGCGCTCTCCACGTCGGCGAAGCCGCAGTCGTCCACCACCGCCCGGATCCGCGGGTCGCGCGCCGCCGCGAGGATCGTCGTCGCGCCGCCGAGCGAGACGCCGAGCGCGCCGATCCGGTCGGGGTCCACGTCCGGGCGGGCGGCGAGGTAGTCGATCACGGACACGAGGTCGTGCTGCTCCAGCGCGCCCATGGTGATCGCGTCGCCGCCGCTGCCGCCGCGGTGGCGCATGTCGTAGGTGAAGACGCCGTAGCCCGCGCGCTGGAGGAACGCGGCGAGGGGGAGCACCTCGCCCTGGTCGTTGCCGTAGCCGTGGGAGACGACGATCGTCGCCCGGCCCGCGCCGGGGAAGAAGGTGCCGGCGATCGCGATGCCGGTGCCGCTCGGGAGGGTCACCGGCTCGGGCCGCAGGCCGGGGTAGTCCCCCACCCGCCAGGGGAAGGTCTTGTCGGGCTGGTGGATGGCGCGCTCCGACCCGATCCAGCCGACACCGCCGAGGGTGCCGACGGTCAGGACGAGGAGGAGCCCGGCGAGGGCCAGGAGGGTTCGTCGCCAGCGTCGCGGGCGCGGGGATACGTCGGATGGTACCGCTTCGGATGCCGCATTGGCCGAACGCCGCATCTCGCCCTCCCCGACGCCTCCCGCGCCGCTGGCGGATAGTTCTGCAGGATGACCGTGACCGATCTCCCCGGTGTTTGGGGCAGTGGGCCAGCGAGCCGGGAGGATACTCGCGGAAAGGCGCGGCGGTCGCGGATGTGGGGGCGTATCACCCACCTCTAGCGCGTCGTCCTCCCACCAACGCCCGCAGCTAGCCTCGACCGCCGCACCCCGCCGTTGATCAGAATCAGTCCACGGATAATAGCACGACCAGGCTTTGCAGGATATGTTGCCGCCCCATCGCTGAAGATTGTTAATCGGTGCCAGCGTTGTCGCCCGCCCCGATGTCGGCGCGGTTCGCCCGTACCTCTCGGTCATGACGATCGCGCGATGGTGCGCCCCTTGCGTACAGCCCGTGAAGGGACGCGATGACACGTACTTGCCATCTGCAAGGAGGGGAACATGGCCGAGGTGAAGAGTGCTGTCGAGGTGAAAGTCCCGATTCGCACGGCGTATAACCAGTGGACGCAATTCGCCGAGTTCCCGCAATTCATGGATGGTGTGGTGGAGGTCCACCAGCTCGACGACAAGCGCCTCCATTGGCGGGCGAAGATCGCGGGCAAGGAAGAGGCGTGGGAGGCCGAGATCACCGAGCAGGTGCCGGATCAGCGGATCGCCTGGAAGAGCACGACCGGGGCGAGCAATTCCGGGACCGTCGCCTTCCACTATCTCGACCCGAACACGACCCGCGTGACCCTCCAGATCGCCTACGAGCCGGATGGGACGGTGGAGAAGATCGGCAGCGCGCTCGGCTTCCCGCAGATGCGCGTCGATGGCGACCTCAAGCGGTTCAAGGCGTTCATCGAGACCACCGGCCAGGAGACGGGGGCCTGGCGCGGCGAGATCGGGGCGCAGCCGAAGAAAGACCAGGACGACAAGGACGACAAGGACAAGAAGAAGTAGCGCCGCGGACCCGAGCAAATGGAGCTACAGCGTATTTGATCGTGCGTCGGGCCGGGTCGGTGAACCACCCGCAATCGGGGCGACGCGCCAGAGGAGGACAACGATGATGACGATCATCACCGAATCGACGATCCAGCCGGGGAATGAGGCGGGGTGGGACGAGGCATTCCAGGAGCGGTTAGAGGCGGCCAAGGAGCAGCCGGGCTGGTTGGCAACCCAAGTGCTGATCCCGGAGGGTGATCCCCAGAAGCGGGTGATCGTCGGCACCTGGGAGAGCCGTGAGGCGTGGGAGCGCTGGCATCAGGCCGACCCGTTCCGGCAGACGCGCCAGCAACTCGACACCCTGGACCAGTCGGATGGCCGCGAACGCTGGTTCTCCGTCCACAGCATGGCCGCCGCCGAGGACTAATCGGGCACCCCTCTCGCGGCAGGGATCTATCGGGTGGTGAGCGCGGTGATGACCTCTCCCCGCCGC
>CADCWN010000132.1 GCA_902806415.1 uncultured Thermomicrobiales bacterium
CCGCCTGGCGGGACGATTACAATAGCGTCCGACCGCACAGTGCACTCGGGAATCTCGCGCCGCTCGACTTCGCGCGGCGGCTCCGACAACCGGGAATGCCCTCAGCCTAACTGGCACAACTCCCGGGGTCAGGTCAGTTTTTTGCCCACGCGCCGTTCTATGGTTGGGGTGAGCTGACGGCGGCCAGCCGCGCCAGCTCGGGGCCGGTCGAGTGACCGGCCCCACTTATTATCATAAAATTTTCGGGCGAGGATCAGGAGGCGGCGTACCTCTTCAGTTTCTCCTCGTCCAGTTCCACGCCGAGGCCGGGGCCTTGCGGGACGGCCATGCAGCCGTCGGTCGGGTCGAGTTTGACCGGCTCGGCCAGGTACCACTGGAAGACGTCGCTGCTGAGGCCGGGGAGGTCGTGGAAGACCTCGACGTAGGGGCAGTTGGGGATCGCGGCGCAGAGGTGGAGGTGGGCGATGAAGCCCAGGCCGCCGCCGCCGTGGTGCGGCGCGCAGAGCTTGCGGTGCATCTCGGCGTAGGCGCAGGCTTTGCGGAGCTGCGTCATCGTCTCGCCGACCATCGCCTCGACCTGGATGACGTCGTAGCAGTCGCGGTCGATCAGCCAGCGGTATTCGTGGAGGCCGCGATTGTTCTCGCCCCCGGCGATCAGGATGTCCACGGCGGCGGCGAGGCGCGTCAACCCCTCGAAGTCGTAGCGGTCGAGCGGCTCCTCCAGCCAGTAGACGCCGAGCTTCTCCAACTCGCGCGCGGTCTGCACGGCGCGCTCGTAGGTCCAGACCACGCTGAGATCAGGCTGCGGGGTGCCGGGCTGCTGGGCCTGGTTGGCGTCCACCAGGATCGTGAAGTCATCGCCGACGGCGCGGCGAACCGCCTCGACCTGGGCCAGGTCCTCCTTCATCGTCCAATCGTGGATCCGCAGCTTGGTCGCGCGCCAGCCGTCGGCATGGATCCGCAGGGTATCCTCGGCGCGGCGCTCGCCGGAGCGGACGTCGATCAGCGAGGCGTAGGCGGGGACGCGGTCGCGGAAGCCGCCCCAGAGCTTGTAGACCGGGACGTTGCAGGCTTTGCCGATGATGTCCCAGAGGGCCATCTCGATCCCCCACGCTTGCCCCGCCCCCCGGAAGATCCGCGCGTGCTGCTCCAGAGCGAACGGGTCTTTGCCGATCAGTTGCGGCTTGATCCACGACTCGATGACCGGTGCGTTGGCATAGCCGGGCGAGCCGAGGCCGACGATCCCCTCGTCGGTGAAGACTTTGACGACCGTGCCGCCCCAGCGATGCCAGGTGCTGCCGGGTGCCCACGCGGGGTGCATCGGCTCGACCAGTTCCGGCCCGGCGAGTTGGAAAGTCTGGATATCGGTGATTTTCATCGTCACTCCATCCGTGCTGCCGTGCGGCGTCGCGGCGCGCAGCCCTCGCGCGCGTCGGCGCTATCCTAGCAGACTGTTGGTTGGGTAGGATGGCGGGTGCCGCTGATGGCCCTCGGCGCGGCGAGCGGATGCGCCATTGTCGCCACCCGGACGGCGCGCTTGTGCTATCCTCGCGGGCATGGTAGATCCGCGCCCGCCCGGTCTCCCGACGTCAGAACAGTGCGTGCTGGTGCTCCGCGCGGCGGGGATCGCCGCGCCGCTCACCAGTTGCGACTTCCTGCCCCTGCCGGATTACTCCCCGAACAGCATCGCCATCCTGAATGGGCGCTACGTCCTCCGCGCGTCGGCGCTCGATGGGGCCGCGCGGTTCGCCCGCGAGCGGCGGGCGCTCGCGTCCTTGCGGGCGTTCCCGGGACTCCCGCGGGTGCTCGGGGCCGGCACGCTCGCCCTGGATCGGGAGGCCCAGTATCTGCTGCAAGAGCGAATCCCCGGTCGCCCGGTCTTCCCGCTGTGGCTCGAACTGGGGGACGAGGCGCGCGCCCGGCTGGTCGCGGGCTTGGTGTCGATCATCCGGCCGGTCCATCGGCTCGCGGTGCCGACCTATGTCATCGGCCACTTCGGGGGTGCCCTGCGCGACTGGCGCGGGGGCTGGCTCGACGGGCATGACCTCCACATGCGGCACTTGCTGGCGCGCGTCCGGGCGCGCGCCCTCACCGCCGAACAGGCCCGGCTGGTGGCCGAGGCCGAAGGCTACTATGCCTCCCACCGCGTGGCCCTGGCGTACAGCGTCGGGCCGCGCTTCGCGCACGGCGATCTGCACCTCTACAACGTCCTGGCCGCGGAGGGCCAAGTCACCGGGATTATCGACTGGGAGTGGGCCTACGGCGGCGGCACCGAGCCGGACTTCGACCTCGACGCCCTGATCCGCTGGGCCATCTACCCGCGCGGCATCGCCGAGGTGGGGCTGGAAGACCGGGTGACGGGGGCCGACTTCGCCGCCCTGATCCCGGCCTTGCTCGCGGCGTACCCGGAGGTGCGGGCGATCCCTCGCCTGGGCGAGCGGCTGACCATCTACCAGATCGAGCACGAGCTCCAGCAGATCGCGGCCTGGCCGCCCAGGGTGCCGCGAGAGCCGGTGCGACGCCTGCACGGCTGGGTGCATGAGGCACCGCTCGCGCCCTATCTGGCTTAGGTTCGGGATCAGGGTAATTGGATCGGGCGGGGCGGCGGTAGTCGCGACCGCCCCTGGACAGGTGCGCCGCTGCGCGCGAGACTGGTGCCCGGTGGCGGTTGCCCGTTGCGGACGGCCCACGACCGCTGATCGACAGGGAGGGGCGACATGGAGCAACGCGATCTGGGGCGCACGGGGCTGCGCGTCTCGACGCTCGGGTACGGCGCGGGGGCGGTCGGCGGGCTGATGGTGCGTGGGACCCCGGCCGAGCAGACCCGCGCCATCGCCCGCGCGATCGACGCCGGAATCACCTACTTCGACACGGCACCGGGCTACGGCGACGGGCGCTCGGAGGAGAACCTGGGGCGGGCGCTGCGCGACCTGGACGCCTGGGGGCGCGTCGTCGTCGGGACGAAGGTGCGGCTGCGCCCGGCCGACCTCGCCGATCCGATCCCGGCGATCCGCCGCTCCTGCGAGGCGAGCTTGCGTCGCCTGGGCCACGACGCGATTGACCTGATCCAGTTGCACAACCAGATCCGCCGGGACCCGGACGGCGCGACCGCGGCGACCGGCGAATCGTTGCCGGTGGACGAGGTGCGCGGCGCGATCACCGAGGGCTTGGGTCGACTCGTCGGGGACGGGCTCGCCGCGCACGTCGGCTTCACCGGGCTCGGCGATGCCGACGCGATGGCGGCGCTCGCGCGCGATGGGCGCTACGCCACCGTCCAGACCTACTACAACGCCGTGAATCCGAGCGCGGGCGCGCCGGGGGCTGCCGGGGGCGGGCAGGACTTCGCGGGGTTGCTCGGCACGGCGGCGGCGCACGGGGTCGGCGTCATCGTCATCCGCCCGCTGGCGGCGGGCGCGCTCGCGGGCGCGCCCGAGCGCCACGCCAACGCGGGCGATCCCGGCGCGCCCCTGGCCGGCGGACCGGGGTACGCCCACGACCTCGACCGCGCTCGGGCGCTCGCGCCGCTGGCGCGCGAACTCGGGCTGGAAAGCGCGCTCGAACTCTCCCTGCGGTTCGTGCAGGCGCACGAGGGGGTCTCCACCGTGATCGTCGGCTACTCCGACCTGACCCAGCTCGAGGACGCGATCCGCTGGACGGCGCGCGGCCCCCTCCCGCCATGGGCGGCGGAGCGGGTCGTCGCGCTGGCGCGGGGTGACGTGGCGGGCTGACGGCCACGGCGCGTGCACGCCGACGACCGCGCACCTGCCGGGCGAGGAGCCACCCTCTACGCCCGGCAGGTGCGCGGTCGTCGGTTTGACACAGGGCTTATGCGCGAGGGCGGCTGGCTCAGCCCCCCGTGGCCTGCCGGTTCACGGGCAGCCGAGCACCGCCATGATGCGCCGCGCATCGATGAGCAGGCCGTCGGCGGCCGGCGTGGCGAACTTTTTGCCCGACAGGGCCTGCACCTGGCTGACGAACGAGGTCAGCTTGTCGCAGGTGGCGGGGATGTCGCCCTTGCCCGCCGCCGCCTGCGCGTTCTGCAGGATGCTCTGCAGGTTTTTCCGCGCGGTCGGGTCTAGCGGCAGGCTCTGCACCTTGGCCTGCAGATCGGTCAATTGCGTGCCGACGCTCTTCACCGTCACGGTGAAGCTGGCGCTGCCGGTGTTGCCGGCCGCGTCGGTCGCGGAGCACTTGACCGTGGTGGTGCCGATGGCGAAGGTGCCGCCCGAGGCGGGGGTGCAGGTCACCGCCGGGCTGGCCGGGTTGGCGTCGGTCGCGCTCGCCGCGAAGGTCACGGTCGCGCCCGCCGGGCCGGTGGCATCGACGGTCACGTTGCCCGCGGTGATCACCGGCGAGGTGGTGTCGATGGTCCAGGTGTGCTTGGCCGGGGTTTGGGTGGCGTTGCCTGCGGCGTCCCTGGCGCGCACCTGGAAGATATGGTTGCCTTCGGCCAGGCCGCTGTAGCTCTTCGGGCTGGTGCAGGCCGCGAACGCGCCCCCGTCGAGCGTGCACTCGAAGCTCGCCACGCCGACGTTGTCGGTCCCGCTGAAGGTGAAGCTCGCGCCGGTCTGCTTGGTCGGGTTGGCCGGCGGCGTTCCGGTGAGGCTGGTGTCCGGCGGGGTGGTGTCCCGGACGGTGACGGTGAAGC
>CADCWN010000133.1 GCA_902806415.1 uncultured Thermomicrobiales bacterium
CGGAGTTCCAGTTCAAGGCCGGCAACCTGAACTTCCACAGCACTAGCTACGACTGGCTCGTCATCTCCGGCGCGCGGGCGCAGTACAAGGGCTCGGGCACGATCAATGGCCAGGGCGACTACGGCTTCCTGCTCACCGCGGTCGACGGGCAGGCCAATGGCGGCGGCGGGGCGGACAAGTTCCGGATCAAGATCACGGACAAGGCCACCGGCGCGGTCATCTACGACAACCAGGTGGGCGCGGCTGACGATGCCGCCCCGACGACCGCCCTGGGCGGCGGCTCGATCGTCATCCACACGAAGTAGCGCCGAGTCGACCCGGCGGGCGTAGGAAGGGGAGGGGCATCATCGAGCCCCTCCCCTTTCTACGCCCACCATCACTGAACGGCCGACGGCGTGATGCCCGATCGGGGAACCCCTGACCGGTGGCGTCGGTCGACGCCGCCCACCTGCTGCCGTCGCGCGAACGCATGGTTCGGGTTGGCGCGAGGTGACTCTGGGAGATGAAGTGAACTCATGACGCAGCCTACCGTGCTGCCCCGGCGTCCCGACACCCCCGCCGAGGCGTACGAGCGGTTCTTCGTCCCGGCGATCTTCGCCCCCTGGGCCGGCGAGCTGCTCCGGCGGGCGGCCCCGCGAGCGGGCGAGCGGGCATTCGACCTCGCCTGCGACACCGGCGCGGTGGCGCGGCACCTCGCCCCCCTGGTGGGGTCGGCGGGCCGGGTGGTCGGCCTCGCTCGCAGTCCCGAGATGCTGGCGGTGGCGCGCGGGCTGCCAAGCCTCGGGGGCGCGGCCAGCACCTGGTGCGCGGGGGACGCCGCCACCCTGCCATTCGCGGATGGTGCCTTTGACCTCGCGCTCTGCCAGCAGGGGCTCCAGTTCGTCGCCGACCGCGCCACGGCGGCGCGCGAGCTGCGGCGCGTGCTGGCACCGGGTGGGCGGACGGGCGTGGTCGTCTGGCGCGCGGCCGAGCACAATCCCTTTTTCCGGGAGGTGAACGAGACGCTGGCTCGCCACACAGGCGGCCACGCCCCCCTCGCGCCCTTCTCCCTCGGCGACGAGGGGGAGCTGCGCAGCCTCCTCACCGACGCGGGGTTCCGCGACGTGACGGTCGCGCAGGTCGCGCTGACGGTGCGCTTCCCCTGCGCGGCGGACTTCCTGCGCCTGACCGTCCTCAGCACCGCAGCCTCGCTACCCGGCCTCACGGGACCGGCGGGGGCGGGCGACCCTGAACTGGTTGGCGCCCTCGGACACGCGCTCAGTGCCACCCTGCGCGCGCACCGCGTAGGTAGGGGTCTCGCCGTCCCCACGGCCGCACAGATCGCATTTGCCAAAAGTAGCTAATGCATGGCCGAGTACATAGATCTCGGTGGAATTTGGTGGAGTGTCTAACCATCAGCTTTCTTGATACACTGGAGAAAATGGCACACAGTGTATCGCAATGGAACTGTCACCCGCTGGTATGGATTCTCGGCAGCAGCCAGGGAGGGGGCCGATCAGCGTGCTGATCGGCCCCCTGTCGCGTCGTGCGTAGCGATGATCCCGGTCCGAAAGAACTGACGCCGCCCGGCGCAGGAACACCGGGCAGCCGCCAATGGATGGTCAGTCTAATTTGCCGCGCCGCCCTCGAACGCCGGATGGCCGCTCCCGCGCTGGCGGGCTGACGCTGGCTGCGATGTTCGCTCCTCAGCGTTCTCTTGCTTGGCCGAGAGGAGATCGAACAGGGCGGCGAAAGCCACGCCGCCGAGCGCCGCCGCCCAGAGGGCCGGGGAGCGCCCGAGGCCCATCGCCAGCGCGACCGCCGGGTTGAGGACGCCGCCGGAGAGGAGCAGCCCCGCCCCCAGCGCCGCGCCGATCGCCACCCCGCCGCCCGCTTTCGGCACCCACTTGTCCGAGACGGCCACCACGGTCAGGACCAGCAGCCCCGCCCCGACGAACTCGCCGACCGGCCGACCCGCGCTGGCGGCCCCCACCTCCCCGATGGCCGGGGCGATCTTCGCAGCCAGCAGCGCGCCCGCCACCTGCGCGACGAGGTAACACAACCCCTTGGCGACGGGCAGCCGCCGGGCCACGAGCAGGCCGAGCGTGACCGCCGGGTTGAGGTGGGCGCCCGAGATCGGGCCGAGGGCGTAGACGAGCGCCGCCAGGATCAGCGCGACGGCGTAGGGCGTCCCGGCCAGCAGCGCGGCCAGCGTCAGCAGCCCCGCGCCGATCAGCTCCGCGAGCAATGCCTGGTACGTCTCCGGTTTGGTGAAGTCTTTCAGCGCTCCGGTCATCTGTCCCTCCTTGTCCCGCTTTCCGCCCCAGTCCCCGACGCCCACCCTCAGTAGACGAACGCCTGTCCTGTACGTACAGAGCAAGAAGCGTGCCAGATTGCGCTCGGCTGCTCCAAAGCGAGGGCATATGGCATTGTCTGGAATGCCGATTGCGCTATCGAGTTATGGCTCGGCCCGCTATAGCCAAAGGGTGGCCGATGTCGTCACCGATCAGCGTTCGTCGGGTGGATCGCCCGCGTGCCTCTTCCCGACCACACCCGGACGACACAGTCGCCCCCACGCCTCTACGGCGGGAGGGAGATGGGGCAGACTTTCGGGAGAACACGACCGCACATCACCCAGCGGCGATCACCTTGTGGCACTAAAGTTGCGAACGTCTGTTCTGTGTTCGGGCGTGTAATCTTGAGGAGGAACCACCATGTCGCAGCAAGACCTTCCGGAGCAGAGCCAGGATGCCGTCAAAGATCCCGACGATTGGACCACCGGCGGCGAGCCGATGACCGGCCCCCAGGCATCGTACCTCCAGACGCTGCTCCGGCAGGCGGGCAAGGAGGGGGAGTTCGACCCGAAGACGACTAAGGCCGAGGCGTCGAAGCTGATCGACCAGCTCCAGGAGGAGACCGGGCGGGGCGCGTAGGCATCGCTGAAACGACCAGGGGAATACGGGGAGGCACCGGACTGCTCCGGTGCCTCCCCGTATTCCCCTGTCGCTGTATTCCGCCTGCTTACCCGGCTTGCTGCTCGGCCAGCGGCGTGACGACGATCGCGCTGTGCGGGGCCATCGGAAACGAGTGGACGATCCGCTCCAGACCTTCACGAGAATCGGCGCGGAAGATCTGCCAGGCCCGCGAGTTGTCGGCGGCGATGAGAAGTTGCTCGCGGATCCCCTGGGCGTCTAGCTCCTGCCCCCGCGCGATCTCGGCGGGTATCAGGGCCATGATCTCGGGGGTGGGTGGCACGTTCAGCGACATCTCGACCATGAAACGCACGGCGCTGCTCCTTTCCCTGCACGGACGAATAGACGGGTGTCTGCCAAGAGTATGCGCGGCCGGGCGGAACGTCACGCGTCCCGATAGCGTAGCCGGACCAACCGTAGCGATGGCAGCAACTCAGGGATACGCTATACGGCATCAGTGTTGATCAGCGGGCGAGTTGTTCGGGCAAGTAGCCAAATGACCCTACAAGATGATGGGTGACCGCACATACGCCGTCAGCAAACCCTCCAATTCCTCGGCAGGGTCATTGCAGCGACCGATGTGGACTGGGGCCGTCTGGATCATGGTGCTGCGCGGGGCGACGAGCCAGTGGAAGCGCTCGGATTGCGGCAGGGCGGCGAGCGGCCCCCCCCCCGGCTCCCCGGCGGCGATGGCGACGAATGTCCCGAGATGGCGTTCGAGCAGGGCGAGATCGACCCCCGGCGCGAAGGCGCGCAGGCGGGCGCGGTCGAGTTCGACGCGCGCCGCGAGGAAGCGGCGAGGCCGCGAGAAGAGGATCGCCCCGACATTGATCGCTTCCCCGCGCTCCACGCGCGGCACGAACCGCACGATCGTGTAGCTATACCACGCCGCCAGGGGAGCGGCGCGGGGCGCGCGGGGCCGGCTGCTCGGGGCGGTGGGTGAGTCGGGGTGCGAGGCGCTCGGGTCCGCGTCGTTGGGCATCGATCGCTTCCTGTAGCCACTCGCGCGGGCCGTTCAAGCGCGCGAGCAGGTAGTGGACATAGGCGACCCGGTGCGCCGCCACGTCAACAAATTCGCCCTCGCCGCCGAGCCATTCCTCCGGCACGTCGGCGACGACCGCGCCGATCGTCCCCTCGGTCAGCAGTGGGCGCAGGCGCGCGTCGGTCGCCGTCAGGTCGCCCGCCACCGGCAGGAGGACGTGGTCTTTGATCGGCGCGAACCGTGTCTGGATCCGGTCGCGCCAGCCCTCCCAGCGATGGTGGAAATAGAGCGACGCGCCGTGATCGATCAACCAGAGTTGCCCCCGCCAGAGCAGGAGGTTGGTGTTGCGCGCCGTCCGATCCACGTTAGTGATCAGCGCGTCGAACCAGACGATCGTCGCCGCCAACTCCGGGTCAACCCCCGCCAGATCGGTCGCCGGATCGAAGGCGAGGGCGCCCGACAGATAGGCCAGCCCGAAATTCTTGCCGACGCTGCCGCGCAAGATGTCCTGAATCTCCGGGTCGGGCTCGCTCTCGCCGAAGTCGCCGCCCAGGTCGATGATCGCCGGGCGCGGGATCGGCAGCCCGAGGGCCGTGCCGATCCCGGCGGCGAGGGTCTCGGCGACGAGCGCCTTCATCCCCTGGCCCGCGCCGCGAAACTTGACGACGAAGCTCCCGCCATCGTCCGTCTCGACGATCGCGGGGAGCGAGCCGCCCTCGCGCAGCGGGACGACGTAGCGCGTCCCGGTCAACTGTTCGATCATCGCCTCGCCCTCCGGTGAGCGCCGGGCGACCGCGCGATGCGGTCGCGCCGACTCGTCGGGTAGTATAGTGGTCGTCGCCCGCCGCGCATAGCGCGCCAGTCACCCCTTAACTGATGGAGTGCTCGATGACCTCCGAATCCGGAGAACCGCAAGATGACGAGTCCTTGCACCCAGAGCTGACCGAAGAGGGCCGGGCGCGCATCCGCGAGGAACAGCGCACGGTGCGCCAGCGCGCCGATCGGCGCGCGCAAGGGCTGGTGATCGTCAACACCGGCGACGGCAAGGGGAAGACGACCGCCGCGCTCGGCGTGTTGACCCGCGCCTGGGGGCGCGGGATGCGCGTCTGCATGTTGCAGTTCATCAAGGAGCGCGACGCGCAGTTCGGCGAGGAGCGGGCAGCGCGGAAGATGGGGGTCGAGGTCATCCCGCTCGGTGGCGGCTTCACCTGGATGTCGGAGAATATCGAGCAGGATCGCGCCCTGGCCCGCGAGGGCTGGGAACTTTGCCGCAAAAAAATCGAGGGCGGAGGCTACGACATCGTCATCCTCGACGAGATCACCTACTGCTTCAAGTTCGGCTGGCTCGACCTCGCCGAAGTCCTCGGTGTGCTGCGCCGCCGCCCGCCCCTCCAGCATGTCATCCTCACCGGGCGCGAAGCCCCGCCTGAACTGATCGCCTTCGCCGACCTCGTCACCGAGATGCGCGAGATCAAGCACCCGTATCGTGAGGGGGTCAAGGCGCAGAAGGGGATCGAGTTCTGAGGGGGGGCATTGTCGGCACGGGTGCCGCGGATTGAAATCGGCACCAAGGGCTGCGGCTACGAAACCCTGCTAGCCACGCAGGATAAATTAGCCTGCGCCGACTGGGGCGACTGCGAAGCAATGCTTATTCTGCCAGGCACCGCAATTGTGACGGACTTAGTCCCCGGAGGGGGACTTCGTGGCCACAGCCCTTAGCCGGGTCTTCAGCCCTGGCCCTCCGCCTCGTCCCGACCGCTTACCATCTGCCCTCTCGCCCCCCTCTGCTATACTCCACCTGTCGGGCCGAATGGATACCAATCAGACGGGGTACATGACGAAGGCCGCGCTTGTCTACACGCCAATCTCCCTGGCGCACGACACCGGGGAACAGCCGGAGAATGCCGGGCGACTGATCGCCATCATGGGCCACCTCGACCGCGAGGGCTTGCTGGAAGGGCGGCGGATCTTCGAGCCGGAGGCCGCGCCGTTCGAGGCGATCGCCGCCGTCCATAACCCCGAGCTGATCGAGGAGGTGCTGGACGCGGCGGAGTCGGGCGGGCGCTGGCTCGATGGCGACACGTTCGTCTCGCCGGGCTCGTACGAGGCGGCCGCTTACGGGTCGGGCGCGGCGATGGTCGCGGTCGATGCAGCGCTCCAGGATGATCCGTCGCGCGTCTTCGCGCTGGTGCGCCCGCCGGGCCACCACGCCACGCCGAGCCGGGCGATGGGTTTCTGCCTCTTCAACCATATCGCGGTCGCGGCGCGGTACGCGATTGACGGGCACGGGTTGGATCGGGTGGCGATCATCGACTGGGATGTCCACCACGGCAACGGCACGCAGGACATCTTCTACGATTCGGGCCAGGTCTTCTACGCCTCGGCTCATCAGTGGCCGCTCTATCCCGGCTCCGGGCGGCGCGAGGAGACCGGCATGGGCGCGGGCCTCGGCAAGACGCTGAATGTGCCGCTGCCGCCCGGTGCCGACGACGAGCGCTACCTGCGGGTCTTCGACGAGGAGATCCTGCCTGCGGTGCGCGCCTTCCGGCCGCAACTCCTCTTCGTCTCGGCCGGCTTCGACGCGCACCGCGACGATCCGCTGGCGATGGAGCGTCTGACTGAGGCGGGTTTCACGGCCCTCACCGAGCGGGCCTGCCAGCTCGCCGACGAGTGTTGCGCCGGTCGCCTCGTCGTCGTCCTCGAAGGCGGCTACCACCATGACGCGCTCGCCCGCTCGGTCGCGGCGACGTTGCGGGCGCTGGATAAGTAGTCCGTAGTCGGTAGTCCGTAGTCCGTAGTAGAGGGCGGGAGTGCTGCCACGCTGAGGACTTCTCCCAGCCAATTACTACGGACTACGGACTACCGACTACGGACCCCACGAGGGATAGATGATCGCAGTGGTCGATTACGGCGCGGGGAACCTGGGGAGCGTGGTCAATGCGTTGGAACATCTCGGCGTGCCGCACGTCGTCACGGACGACCCGGCGACGATCCTCGGGGCGGCGGGGGTGATTTTCCCCGGCGTCGGCGCGACGGCAGACTCGATGCGAAACCTGCGCGAACGCGGGCTGGTCGGGGTCCTGCGCGCGGTCGCCGAGGGGGGGCGACCGCTGTTCGGCGTCTGCGTCGGGCAGCAGGTCCTCTTCGACACGAGCTATGAGGGCGACCCGCATCCCTGCCTCGGTATCCTCGGCGGCGAAGTCCGGCGCTTCCCCGATACCGACGACCTGATCGTGCCGCACATGGGCTGGAACGGCGTCACCCTGCGCCGCCCACACCCGCTCTTCGCGGGTATCCCCGACGGCACGGAGTTCTACTTCGTCCACTCCTACTACTGCGCGCCGGACGACGAGGCGATCGTCCTCGGCGAGACCGACTATGGTGCCCCATTCGCGGCGGCGATCGCGCGCGGCAACGTGATGGCGACCCAGTTCCACCCGGAGAAGAGCGGGCGCTGGGGCTTGCAGCTCTATCGCAACTTCGCCCACCTGGTCGCCGACCGGCTAACGTTGCCCGAGGCTGCGGTCGCGACGGGGCGGTCGGCATGATCGTCATCCCGGCGATCGACCTGCGCGGCGGGCGCTGCGTCCGGCTCTTGCAGGGCGACTTCGCCCGAGAGACAGTCTATGGCGACGATCCGGTGCGGATGGCCCTCCGCTGGCAGGAGGCTGGGGCGGCGATGCTCCATGTCGTCGATCTCGATGGTGCGCGGGCTGGCGAGCCGATCCAGGCGGCGATCGTCGCCGCGATGGCTCAGGCGCTGACGATCCCGGTGCAACTCGGCGGGGGCTTGCGCTCCCTCGACCATATTGCCGGGGCGTTCGACGGCGGGGTGGCGCGCGTGGTCCTCGGCACCGCCGCGATCGAGGATCGCGAACTCCTGCGCGCGGCGATCGAGCGCTGGGGTGGCGATCGAATCATCCTGGGGCTCGACGCGCGCGAGGGGCTGGTCGCCACGCGCGGCTGGGTCGAGACGACCGCGACCCGCGCGACCGATCTGGTCCGCGAACTGGCCGCGCTCGGCCTGCGCCGCGTCGTCTACACCGACATCGGGCGCGACGGCACGCTGCACGAGCCGAACTACGCGGCGCTGGCCGAACTCGCCGCCGCGTCCGATCTCGCGGTGATCGCCTCGGGCGGGGTCGCGCGGCGCGAGCACCTGCCCGCCCTCGCCGCCCTCCCCGGCGTCGAGGCCGCGATCGTCGGGCGCGCCCTCTACACGGGGGATGTGGTGTTGGGACCGGGAGAATGGGAGTACGAAGTACAGGGGAAGTACGAAGTACGAAGTACGAAGTACGAAGGGGAGGGCCATTAAGAATTTACCTTTCGCCCCTTCCCCGCGCTTCGTAGTTCGTACTTCGTACTTACCTGGGGTGTATTGTGCTGGACATTCGAGACAATTTGCGCGATGACGAGCGGCGAAAGCGCGAGGAAGCCCGCCTCGGCGCGCTGCAGGAGCAGATCGATGAACTGCGCTTGCTCCTGCGCGAGGGCAGCAGCCGCCACGGGCAGGTCGAGGAGGCGCAGGCCGCGCTCGGCGAGCAGATCGCGGGGCTGGGCGAGCGGATCGAGGGCGCGCGGAACGAGTCGCGCGGCTACAACGATCTCCGCGTGGTCGAGATGACGCGCCTCCGCGCCGAGATCGAGGAAGTCGATCAGCACTTCTCGGCCGCAGTCGCCCCGGTCCCCAACCTCCAGTCGCAGATCACCGACCTCGGCAACCATATCCGCGCGCGGTTCCAGGAACTCGGCGAGGATCGCCACCGCTTCGGCGAGTTGCAGGCGCAGATCGATCGCCTGCCGCCCCTCGTGGAGCGCAGTGCGGAGATCGCGCGCACGGTGCGCGAGGAGTTGGTGGCGATTCGCGCCGAGATCGACGCCATCCGCGCCGACTGGCGCAAGACCGGCGATTCGGTCGGGATGGTCGAGCAGGATCTGCGCCGGCGCTCGGGCGATCTCGGCGCGCGGCTGGACGAGACGAACGGGCGGATCGACGCGCTGAAAGATGAGTTACCGCCCCTGGATGTGCAGATCGACCGCGTGCGCTCGGAACTGCACGCGGTCATGCCGAAATTCGACCAGCTGGTGGCGGTCGATACCGATTTGCGCGAGGAGATCGAGCGGATCACGGCGCTCACGTTCGACCACCACGCCAAGACGATCGCCAAGGCCGATGAAGCGCGGATCGCCAGCGAGGAACGGCTGCGGCTGGTCGAGCGCCTCAACGACACGCGGTTCGCCTCGACGATGGCCCGCTTCGGCGAGCTCGAGGAGGCCGACCGCTCGATCGGCCACCGGATTACCATGTTGGTGGTGCGCCTGGATGAACTGCGCGACGAGGACTCCGCGACGCGCCTGGAAGTGCGCCGACTGGAGGAGTTGCGCCTGCGCGTGCGGATCGAGCAGGCGCAGCAAGAGTCGCAAATCTTCACCGAGCGCCTCGCCCAACTGCAAGAAGAGATCGATGACGACGACGAACTCTGAGCGGCCGGGGCACCGCCCGTAGCCGCGCACCCCGGCTGGATGATCGATGGGCGACATTCGCCCGATCCGCCGGATGATAGCTGGGCAACGTTCGCCCGAATGGATAGAAGCGATGCTGACGCGACGAATCATCCCCTGTCTCGATGTCACCGGCGGTCGGGTGGTGAAGGGGACGCAGTTCCTCGATCTGCGGGATGCCGGCGATCCGGTCGAACTGGCTGCCTACTACGACGCCGAGGGGGCCGATGAACTGACCTTCTACGACATCACCGCGTCCAGCGACGACCGCGCGATCATGATCGAGACGGTGCGCCGCGTCGCCAAGCAGGTCTTCATCCCGCTGACGGTCGGCGGCGGTGTCCGCAAGGTGGACGACATCTACGGCCTCCTGCGGGCCGGGGCTGACAAGGTCAGCGTTAACACGGCGGCGATCGCCAATCCGGCGCTGATCACCGAGGGCGCCACCCGCTTCGGTTCGCAGTGCATCGTCCTCTCGATCGACGCGGCGGCGACGCCGGGCGGCGGCTGGGAAGTGCGGACGCACGGCGGGCGGCGCGGCACCGGGATCGACGCGGTCGAGTGGGCGCGGCGCGGCGTCGCGCTTGGCGCGGGCGAGATCGTCCTCAACAGCATCGACGCCGACGGCACGCGCGAGGGCTACGAGCTGGGACTGACGGCGGCGGTGTCGCGCGTCGTGCGGGTGCCGGTCGTGGCGTCCGGGGGGGCGGGCTCGCTGGCCCACCTCGGCGACGCGCTCGAGGCGGGGGCGCACGCCGTCCTCGCCGCCTCGATCTTCCACTTCCGCCAGCATACCGTGCGCGAGGCGAAAGGGTTCCTCGCCGCGCGTGGCTTCCCGATGCGCGCGGTCGCGCCCGTCGCGTCGCTCGACGCGGCGGCGACGGAGGTGGCGCGTGTCGGCGACTAAGGGTGGCGCGGGCATACCCGCCTGGCAGCGACTGCTCGAACGCCCCCGCCTCCTCCACCGGCTGGCGACCTTCGGACTGCTCGGTGCCGCGATCGTCGCCGGGGTCAACGCCTTCGTGCGTGGCGCGCCCGCGGGGGTGTCGCAGGACGCGCGCAACCTGACCTATGTTTTCGATGCGTTCGTCTGGATCGTCGTCGTCCTCTCGGCGGCGGCGGAGGCGTTCGTGGCGGGGCTCACGGCGGGGCGGGCGCGACCGGATGGGCGACCGCACTACCAGATCGTCTTCACGATCGGCATCGTCATCACCGCGATCCTGGTCTTTGCTTACTCCTCGATCCTCGGCGCGTCGCCCCAGCAACTCGGCCTGATCGGGCGGATCGTCAAGGCGGCGATCGCCGGGATGCTGCCGCTCCTCGTCGGCGTCACCCTCGTCGCGGGTTTCACCCTCCTCTGGGTCCGCTTCATCCAACCGCGCCTCGAAGCGCACCTCGAAGCGCAGATCCGCGAGTACGAGCGGCGGAGTAAGCGGCAGGGCAAGGGATCTGCGCGGCGCTGATTCCGGCCTCTGTCGCGCGATCGGCCATGACAACCATCGACGCAGCGAATGTTGGGGCTTGGTTATTGGCGATTTGCGTAAATTGGTTTCTCTACCGGTTTGGTGTAGGAGATGAGATGGGCGGCAACTTACAACGTCTCAAACTCATCCATACTCAATCCAGCCTGTCGTAAGATACTACGAATGTACCACTGACGACCTCGCGATGTCGAGGTACGATCGCCGTGCGACTGCCTCCTTGAAATTGCTTGGCAAACTTTACGTGGCTACCAACATTATTGACCTCAACGAATCCTGCGGCTTCGAGTTTGCGCTTGACTTCTCGATAAGGGAGTGGCTTAAGCGGCACCGATATTAACCTCAATTGCGCGCACCCGAGGGGGCGCGGTGGAAATTGGTGGTGAGAAGTAGAGTTCTAGTGCCTCGCGCAGATTCGCGAGCGCTTCTTCCTCGCTTTCCCCTTGACTGGCGACATCAACCTCCAGGCATTGCGCCACGAACCAATCGCCCTCTTGCCACACCGTTGCGCTGAGTGTCCGCTTCATTGTCACCTCCTTGGGGAGAGTATAAAGCACTGGTGGGGCCGACGATCTCGCCAGTGCTTATCAGTGCGCTAACGGAGTGCTCAGCCGAGCAGCGCGAAGATCCCCACCGCGCTCGTGGCGCGGAGATGTTCAGCGTCTCGGCGCGCGGCGTCGGGATCGGAGTGTAGCAAATAGGGCGGCGACGCCGACGCTTTCGGGTATTACTTGAGTCGGCACCACGACTGCCGACGAACGCGTTGAGAGCGGGCGATACCAATCTGTACTGCCCGCTCCAGCACTTCTATTCAGTGGGATCGGTTACCGCTTCGTGACGGCATAGCGCAGATGCGTGACGAGTGGCGAGTGGATCGCCTCGGTGATCTCTAACGCGATCTTGTGTCGGTCGATTCCGTCGAACAGTCGAACACCGCCGCCGAAGAAGACCGGCGCCTGCGCGATGGTGAACTCATCGACCAAACCTGCGTTGAGGTACTGGATGATGGCGTTGGCTCCCCCGGCGATGCGGATATCCTTGTCCCCGGCCGCTTCGCGCGCCTGTCGCAATGCACTCTCGATCCCGTCATTGACGAAGTGGAATGTGGTTCCGCCGGGGCGTTCCCACGGGCTGCGAACTTGCTTGGTCAGGACGAAGACCGGTGTATGAAAAGGGGCTTCCTCGGGCCACTGACCTTCGCCGCCATCGAACATCCGCTTCCCCATAATGCTCACCCCGGTACGCGCGAAGGTCTCTTCGAGGAGGGTGTTGTCCTGGCCTGTCTCGCCGCCCTCGCCGAGTTTGAGGTTTTCACGGAAGAACTTCTGCCGGAAGACCCATTGATGGAGCGCCATCCACTGGCCGAGCCAGCCCTTGTAGTTCGGGTCGTGGGCATGGGCCATTTCCATACCCTCGGGAGCGATGAAGCCGTCGAGCGACATCCCCACGCTGAAAAACACCTTGCTCATGGTATACCTCCGTTCCTATCGTTACGTGATCGCAGCATCACAGTAGATGCCTTACAGTAGATACATCGGAGCAGCCGACGAGTTCTCGACATCCATATCCATGACAGGAGAATGTTGATTCTGGTCTTACTGTTCAGGCAGCATATTCTTCCCGGCTTCCGATCTTCGCTCCCCCATGACGCGCATCCGATGTCGAGAATCTGTCGCCCGCTCCGATGTATCCTGTGAGTGGTGCCTAAGAGGGTGCCTGAAGGACAAGGGATGTTGCGATGAAGTACATGCTGATGATCTACGACAATCCGGGGACGCGCGAAGCTTTCTTCGGGGAGGAAGGCAAGGTATTGATGGCTGAGATGGATGCACTGATGCAAGAGCTCACCGAGTCCGGGGAGTTGATCGGCGGGGAAGCGTTGGCCGATCCGTCGAACACGAAGACCGTCCGGGTGCGCGATGGGGTCCTGGCGATCACCGATGGACCGTTCGCGGAGGCGAAGGAACACTTCGGCGGCTATCTGATCGTCGAGTGCGAGCGCCCCGAGCGGGCAACCGAGATCGCCGCGCGCTGGCCCAATGCCAAGTTGTGCGCGATGGAAGTACGACCGATCATGGAGCGGTCTGGGGGCGAGTTGTGAGGGCGGAGGCCCGCGCCGAGGATCTGCTGCGCCGGCTGGCGCCGCAGGCCCTCGGCGCGCTCGCGCGACGCTACGGGCATTTCGATATGTGCGAGGACGCGGTGCAGGAGGCGCTGCTCGAGGCGGCTATCCAATGGCCTGTGCAGGGCATACCGGAGCGCCCGCAGGGTTGGCTGATCACCGTCGCCTCGCGCCGCCTGACCGATCAGTTCCGCAGCGAGCAGGCGCGGCGGCGGCGCGAGGCGACAGTCGCGGCCCTGGCACCGCCCGAGGCGTGCTTCGCGCCCTCCCCCGGCGAGGACGCGCCGCCAGATCAGGATGATACGCTGACGGTGCTCTTCCTCTGCTGCCATCCGGCGCTCTCGCCGGCGTCGCAAATCGCGCTAACCCTGCGCGCTGTCGGCGGCCTGACCACGGCGGAGATCGCCCGCGCCTTCCTGGTCCCCGAGGGGACGATGGCCCAGCGGATCAGCCGCGCCAAAGGGCGGATCAGGGCCAGCGGCCTCCCGTTCAGCCTCCCGCCGGAGCCGGAGCGGGCCGACCGGCTGCGCGTGGTCCTGCACACCCTCTACCTGATTTTTAACGAGGGCTACACCGCCACCACCGGCCCCGACTTGCAGCGCGGCGAGCTGACCGGCGAGGCGATCCGTCTCGCGCGCACCGTTCACCAACTGCTGCCCGACGACGGCGAGGTGGCCGGGCTGCTGGCGCTGCTGCTGCTCACCGATGCGCGCCGCGCGGCACGTACCAGTGCAGACGGCGCGCTTATCCCGCTCGCCGATCAGGACCGCGCGCGGTGGAATCAGGCGTCCATCAGGGAGGGTGTCGCGCTGCTCTCGCGGACGCTGACATGCGCACCGCTCGGCCCCTATCAGGTCCAGGCGGCGATCGCGGCGGTCCACGACGAGGCGGCGCGGGCGGAGGAAACCGACTGGCCGCAGATCCTCGCCCTCTATCAGCTCCTCGAACGCCTGTCGCCGAGCCCGATCGTCACACTCAACCGCGCCGTCGCGGTCGCGATGGCGCGCGGGCCGCAGGCCGGGCTCGACTTGCTCGCCACGCTGGATACCGAGGGCCAACTGGCCGGGAATCACCGCCTCGACGCGGTTCGCGCGCATCTGCTGGAACTCGCCGGGGATTATGCAGCGGCCCGCAATCGCTATCGTGCCGCTGCACGCCGCACCACGAGCCTCCCCGAGCGACGCTACCTCGAATCCCGCGCCGCCCGGCTGGCGTCAGCCGACGAGTAACATTGCGCGTCGCCGCATTCCAGGATCGGCGCGGAAACGCGCAGGAATACCGAAGAAGAATTGTTCTTCTCCAGCCCTTGGCTTGCTCCCGTCCCCTTCTCTCGTCCCCCCTCTCGTTCTCTCCCCCCGTCTCTGTGCGCTCGGTGCGCTCTGTGGCCCAACCCCGTCCCGCCTATCGCGGGTATGCGAGTTGAACGGTGAGCGGTGTCGAATGTCGAGGGAAAACAATAAAGGGCGGCAGATCATCTGCCGCCCCCTGTCCGCTTTGTGCTCGCTTGCGTCGGTCAGTTCAGCAGCTCAAAAATCCCCGCCGCGCCTTGGCCGCCGCCAACGCACATCGTGATCATCCCGTAGCGCCCGCCGCGTCGGCGCAGTTCGTTGAGCAGTTGGACGGTCAGCTTGGCACCGGTCGCGCCCATCGGGTGGCCGAGGGCGATCGCGCCGCCGTTGACATTGACCTTCTCCGCATCAAGGCCGAGTTCCTTGATCACCGCCACCGCCTGGGCGGCGAACGCCTCGTTCAGCTCGATCAGGTCGATGTCTCCGAGGTTCAGGTTCGCCAGCTTCAGCACCTTCGGGATGGCGACGAGCGGGCCGATCCCCATGACTTCCGGGCGGACGCCGCCGACCGCGAAGGCGACGAAGCGGGCCAGCGGCTTGATCCCGCGCGACTCCGCGAACTCGCGCTCCATCACCAGGACCGCCGCCGCACCATCGCTCGTCTGCGACGAGTTGCCGGCGGTCACGCTGCCGCGCGCGGCGAAGACCGGCTTCAGTCTCGCCAGCGCCTCCGGTGAGGTGTCGCGGCGCGGCCCCTCGTCGGTGTCGAACGTCGTCTCGTGGGTGCGGAGCTTGCCCTCCTCGTCCACGTAGGTCAGCTTCACCGGCAGCGGGACGATCTCGTCCTTGAAGCGGCCCGCCTCGATCGCCGCGACCGCGCGCTGGTTCGAGCGCAGCGCGAAGGCGTCCTGCTCCTCGCGGCCGACTTCCCACTCCTTCGCCACATTCTCGGCGGTGAGGCCCATCCCGAGGTAGAGGTCGGGGTGGGTCTCCATCAGGCGCGGGTTCGGCGCGAGCCGCCCGTTCGCCTGCTGCACCAGGCTCATACTCTCGGTGCCGCCCGCGAGGATCGCCGTGCCGAACCCGGCCATGATCCGCTCGGCCGACTGCGCGATCGTCTGCAAACCGGACGAGCAGAAGCGGTTGACCGTGGTGCCGGGGATGCTGTCTGGCAAGCCCGCCGCCAGCGCCGCGACCCGCGCGACGTTGAACCCTTGCTCCCCTTCCGGGATCGCGCAGCCGAGGACGACATCCTCGATCTCGTCCGGCCCTAGCTTGCCCTCGACCTGCCTGACGACCGCCGCGAGCGCCGCCGCCGCCATATCGTCCGGTCGCGTCGCCCGCAACATCCCGCGCGGCGCTTTGCCGACCGCCGTTCGCGCCCCCGCGACAATGACTGCCTCTTTGACCATGACAACCTCCGGTTGTAGTGGGCGAGTGGTTCGAGTGGGCGAGTGGGCCAGTTGGAATCGGAGAAGGCCGGATGCCTTCGCCTGCCTGCGGACCCTACTGGCCCACTCGCCCACTGGCCCACTACGCACACTAATTCCGCAACGGTTTCCCCGTCTGCAACATATGCCCGATCCGCTCTTGCGTCTTCCCGTTGGCGAGGAGGCGCCCGAACGCTTGCCGCTCCAGGCCGAGCAGATATTCCTCATCGACCCATTGTGGCTGCGAGAGATCGCCGCCGCAGAGAACGGTCGCCAGGATCCCGGCGATCTCCGCGTCGTAGTCGGAGATGTAGCCGCCGACCTTGAACTGGTGGACGCCCAGCCGCAGGGTCGCCTTGCCGCCCGCCCCGGTGGCGTAGCAGTTCGGTTCGCGCGCGGGCGGGCGGTAGCCGGACTCGGCCAGATCAATCGCGAACCGCTTGGCCTCGGCGATCAGCCGATCGCGCCCGAAGACGATCCGGTCGCTCGGGGCCAGGAAGCCGAGGTCGCGCGCCTCGGCGGCGCTGGTGCTGACCTTCGCCTGCCCGATCGTCTCGAAGATCCGGCGCAGAAACGGCATCGGATCGGTCCCCGGCACGCGCAGGGGCGGCGAGACGATCCGCCGCACCAACTCCTTGCAGCCGCCGCCACCGGGGATCAGCCCGACGCCGACCTCAACCAGCCCCATGTAGGTCTCGCCCTCGGCGCAGATCGCCGAGGCGGCGAGGCTCAGCTCGACCCCGAGGCCGAGGGTCTGGCCGAACGGCGCGGCGACGACCGGCTTCGGCGCGAAGCGGACCCGCTGTAAGAGATCGTGGCCGCTCTTCAGGTAGTCGGCCAGGGCTTTGGCGTCGCCGCCCCCCGCGACCGCGCCGACCTCCTTCAGATCGACGCCCGCCGCGAAGAACTGGCCCTGGTTGCCGATCACCAGCGCGCGCCACCGGTCCTTACTGTCGAGCAAGTCGAGCGCCTGGGCGAGCAGCCCCATCGCGTCGGCGCCGATCGCGTTCGCCTTGGAATGGAATTCGAGGCAGATCACGCCATCGCCGAGGTCGATCAGGCTCGCGCCGCGCGTCCCGGCCAGCGTTTTCCCGGCAGCTTTCAGCGCCGCGAGATCGATCTGATCTGGCCCGCGATCGACCGGTTCATAGCCCTTCTTGCCGGGATGATAGGCGTAGCGCTTGCCGCCCTCTTGCTTATAGAAGCTGCTATGCCCCGCCGCCAGCATCTCGCGAACCCAGTCGGGGACCGCCGCGCCCAGGCGCTCCATCCGCTCAACAGTCGCCGCCACGCCGAGGGCGTCCCAGGTCTCGAACGGCCCCAGCTGGCGCGCGAAACCCCAGCGGATCGCGTCGTCCACCGACACGAGGTCGTCGCTCATCTCCGGCACGCGGCGCGCGGCGTAGGCGATCACCGGGACGGTCAGCTCCTCGATCAGCTTCGCGCCGCGGTCGCCCTCGTCGGCCTGCGCCATGATGAAGCGCAGCCGCTCGCCCATGTCCCGTACCCCGTTCGCGTCGGCGATGATCGGCAGCTCGACCTTGCTTGGCGCGCGGTAGGCGAGGTCGTCCGAGGCGATGTCGAGGACGTGGAACTCGCGTCCTTTCGGCCCGCTGATCTGCTTATAGAAGCCCTGGCCGGCCTTGTTGCCGAGGCGTCCTTCCGCGACCAGCCGCGCGACGAGGGGCGGCGTCTTGAACTCCTCGCGTGACTCGTCGTGCGGTGCGGCGGCGTAGAGGTTGTCGGCCACCCCGGCCATGATGTCGATCCCGGCGAGGTCGGCGAGGCGGAAGGTCGCGGTGTTCGGCCTGCCGATCAGCGGGCCGGTCAGCGCATCGACCTCCTCGATCGTGTAGCCGTTGTCAATCGCCCAGCGCGCGCCGTACATCCCGTCGAACGAGCCGAAGCGGTTGGCGATGAAGTTCGGCGTGTCCTTGCAGACCACCACGCCCTTGCCGAGGACGTTCTCACCAAACGCCTTCATCCGCGCCACGATCGCCGGATCGGTCTCGGCGATCGGGATCATCTCCAGCAGCTTGAGATAGCGCGGCGGGTTGAAGAAGTGCGTCCCGAGGAAGTGGCGCTTGAACTCCTCGCCACGCCCCTCGGCGATCTCGTGCAGCGGGATCCCGGAGGTGTTCGAGGAGACGACGCTGTCGGGGCGGCGGGCCTCCTCGATCCGCGCCATCAACTCCCGCTTCGGCCCCAGCCGCTCGACGATCACCTCGAGGATCCAATCGGCCTCGCCGACCCAGGCGAAGTTGTCGGCGAAGTTGCCGACCCGGATCAGCGCCCCGGCGGCGGCGTTGGCGAGCGAGGCCGGGCGCGACTTCGCCATCCGGTCGTAGCCCGCCCGGACGATCCGGTTGCGGACCGCTGGGCTCTCCAGCGTCAGCCCCTTCTTCTCTTCCTCCGGCGTCAGGGCATCCGGCGCGATGTCGAGCAACGAGACCTGCAAGCCGACATTGGCGCAGTGTGCGGCGATCCCCGCGCCCATCGTCCCCGCGCCGAGCACGGCCACGCGCGATATGGTTGATGCCATTCCTTCCCCCTGGGGGGTCGAAGGTCCAAGGTCGAAAGTCACTCGCTGCTCGCGTACGGGCGCAACATCGAGATGAGCGGCCTTCGACCTTCGGACCTTCGACCTTCGACCCCGCTACGCGAACGCCTGAATCCCGGTGATCTTGCGACCGACGACGAGGGTCTGGACCTCGGCGGTCCCCTCGTAGGAGTAGATCGCCTCGGCGTCGTTGAAGTGGCGGATCACCAGATTGTCGAGCAGGATCCCGTTGCCGCCCATGATGTCGCGCGCCTCGGCGGCGATCTTGCGCGCCTTGGTGCTGTGGTTCAGCTTGGCGAGCGACGCCTGCTCGGCGGTCATCTTCCCTTGCGCCATCAGCGTGCCGAGCCGCCAGCAGATCAGCTGCATCGCGGTGATCTCGTTCAGCATCCAGACCAGCTTCTGCTGGATGAGTTGGTGCCCGGCGATCGGCTTGCCGAACTGCTCGCGCCGCGTGGCGTAGGCCAGCGTCGCCTCGTAGCAGGCCATCGCGTTGCCGAGCGCGGCGCAGGCGACGCCGTAGCGGGTCATCGTCAGAACGATCGCCGTCTCGCGGAAGCTGTTGGTGTTGCCGAGGCGATTCTCGGCGGGGATCCGGGCGTCGGTGAAGGTGAGGTCGGCGTTGCCGAGGGAGCGCAGGGCCATCTTACCGGCCATCAGGTGCGCCTCGACGCCGGGCGTCCCCTTCTCCACCAGGAAGCCCGCGACCTTCCCGTCATTGTCCAGATCCCTGGCCCAGACGACGACGACATCGGCGAGGTGGCCGAGGCCGATCCAGCGCTTCGCGCCGTTGAGGACGTAGCTATTGCCGTCGCGCCGCGCGGTCGTCTCGATGTGGGAGGCGTCGGAGCCGCGCAGGGGCTCGGTCAGGCCGAATGCGCCCAGTTTCTCCATCCGCGCCATCTGCGGCAGCCAGTGGCGCTTCTGCTCCTCATTGCCGCCGACGTAGATCGAGCCCATTGCCAGCCCGGAGTGGACGCCGATCCAGGTGCTGACGCTGGCATCGCCGCGCGCCAACTCCGCCGCGATCAGGCCATCCGCCAGCGGGCTGAGGCCGGGACAGCCGTAGCCGCGCAGCGCGCCACCCACGATGCCCAATTCCGCGATCTTCGGTACCAACTCCCAGGGGAACTCCGCGCGCTCCCAGTAGGGGCCGATGATCGGGATGACCTCGCGATCCACGAAGTCGCGAACCTTGTCGCGGATCGCGCGCTCTTCGTCGCTCAGCAGTTCATCGATCGCGTAGAAATCGACGCGCGGAAAAACCTCACCGACGAGATTGGTGCTGCGTGCGGCCGTCTCCCGGCTCGCGCCCGGTCGCATCAACTCCGCCGACTGCTCGCCCAGGTGCAGATTGGGGATCGTGCTGGTCACCGCTGAACCTCCTCTGTCCTCGTTCGCGTTGGCGAGTCGGTCCCCATCGCGCCGTCTGACGCTCTTGCCGGTAGGGAGAACCTCGGGTCGCCACGGCCATACTATGGTGGAGGATAGCACGACAGGATATGATTTACAAACGATCGTTCGTTTTTCTCGCGTGGACGGGATGGGCGGGTTGACCGGTGCCGGGCGGCGATCGGACGATCGCCGCCCGGCACCGGTTCAGTCGGCTTGTGCCTGGGCCAGCGCCCGCGCGTCGTCGCGGAGGACGCGGCGTAGGACCTTCCCGGTCGGCAGCTTCGGCAGTTCGTCGCGGAACTCGATCCGCGTGGGTGCCTTGAACGAGGCGAGGCAACCCTTGCAATAGGCGATCAGCTCCTCGGCGCTCGCCGCTTGCCCGTCCTTCAGCGCGACGTAGGCCAGTGGGCGCTCGCCCGCGTAGGGGTCGGGGATCGCGACGACCGCCGCCTCGCGCACCGCCGGGTGCGCGTAGAGGATTTCCTCGACCTCACGCGGCCAGACCTTGAAGCCGCCCGCGTTAATCATGTCCTTCTTGCGATCGACGATCGTGTAATAGCCGTCCTCGTCCACCGTGCCGATGTCGCCGGTGTGGAACCAGCCGCCGCGCAGGGCTTCCGCCGAATCTTCCTCGCGCCCCCAGTAGCCGATCATCACATTCTCGCCGCGCAGGAGGATCTCACCCTCCTGGCCTTGCGGCACATCGTGATCATGCTCGTCCACCACGCGGGCCTCCACTCCCGGAATCGGCAAGCCGATCGTCCCCGGCTTGATATGCGGTGCCGCCGCGTTGCTGTGGCTGACCGGGGAAGTCTCGGTCAGGCCATAGCCTTCCATGATCTCGACACCACTGAGTTCGCCGAAGCGATTCAGCACCTCCCGCGGCAGGGCGGCAGCGCCAGAACTGACGCTACGCAGGCTCGAGAGATCGTACTCGCCCAAGCTCGGCGTGTTGACCCAGGCGATGTACATCGGTGGCGCGCCGAGGAAGATCGTGGCGCGCAAGCCTTGTATCGCTTCAAGGACCGGGACCGGCTCGAAGCGGGGAACAAGGGCGAGCGCCCCGCCAGCGCGCAGCCCCGCGTTCATCCCGACATTCATCCCGTAGATGTGGAAGAGCGGGAGGACGAGCAGGGTGATGTCGTCCGGGCCTGCCGCGAACTTCGGCAGCGCCTCGAGCTGCTCGCAATTGGCGATGAAGTTGCGGTGCGTCAGCATCGCCCCTTTCGGGCGACCGGTCGTGCCGGAGGTGTAGCAGATCACCGCCAGGTCGCTCGGGGCGATCGTGGCCCGCTCGCGCGGCGGGTCGCCGCCACCCAGGAGCGCCGCCCAGCCGGTCGTCCCCTCCGGCGCGGCGCTCTGGCCGATGAAGATCGTGTGCCGCACCGACGGCGCGGCGGCGATCCCGGCGGCGATCTGGGGATAGAACAGCTCGAAGACGATCACCGCCCTCGCCGCGCTGTCGTTGAGGATATAGCCGACCTCCTCCGCCTTGTAGAGGAGGTTCAGCGGGACGACGACCGCGCCGAGGCGCAGGACGGCGTAGTAGGCGACGACGAACTGCGGGATATTCGGCACCATCAGCGCCACCCGATCGCCCCGGGCGATCCCGCGCGCGGCGAGCGCGTCGGCGACCCGCTCGATCAGGCCGTTCGTCTGCGCGTAGCTGAGTCGTTGCTCCCCGAAGATGATCGCCGTCCGCTCGCCGTCACGCGCGGCGACATCGGCGACGATTTCGGCGAGGGTCATTGCGGTTGCCATCGGTCACCTCCTTGAGTCATTCCCGGATTACAAACCGTTCTCTGGGTATGCCACGATAAATAGGGAGGGAGAGGCCACCCCTCGCGGCGCTCAACGAGGGGTGCGCTGGACGGGGACTCCGCCAAGGGGGGAACCTGCCGACATAAGCTGCGTCACACTAAGTGCGTCGTTCCTCAAATCCGGTAGACGTATCTGCGCTTGAACTGGCGCTGTGCCTTCGCCGGTCGCCCCCAGAGGAAGGGCGTCGGGCGGCGGTTCCAGTCGGCCACTCCCGCCTGCAACGCGGCCTCGACG
>CADCWN010000134.1 GCA_902806415.1 uncultured Thermomicrobiales bacterium
AGGACGCCGTCCTTGAGGCCGTGGCCCCAGGGCTTGCGCCAGATGCCGGCGCGCACCGCCGCGCGCAACTCCCCGTCGCTCGCCCCGGCGCGCAGCAGTTCGCGCAGGTCCAGCTCGTCCGCGCGCAGCAGGCAGAGCCGCAGCTTGCCCTCGGAGGTCAGGCGCAGCCGGTTGCAGCCCGCGCAGAAGTTCTCCGTCACCGAGCTGATGAACCCGACCGTCCCCGCCGCGCCCGGCAGGCGATACGGGCGCGCCGGGTCGGCGGGCTGGTCGTGCGGCTCCGGCGCCAGCGGCCCCCAGCGCTCCTGGATGAGCCGGCGGCTCTCGGCGGATGGCACCAGCCGCTCGCGCGCCACGTCGAAGACCCCGTCGAGCGGCATGATCTCGATGAAGCGCACCTGCCAGGGGTGGTCGAGCGTCAGCCCCGCCAGATCGGCGACCTCGTGGTCGTTGAAGCCGCGCACCACGACCGCGTTCAGCTTAATCGGCGCCAGGCCGTGCTCCTCGGCGGCGCGGATCCCGTCGAACACCTTCTTGATGTCGCCGCCGCGCGTGATCCGCCGGAAGCGGTCGGGGTCGAGGGTGTCGATGCTGATGTTGACGCGATCCAGCCCGGCGGCGGCGAGTTGCGGGGCCAGCTTCGGCAGGAGGAGCGCGTTGGTCGTCATCGCGACCTCCTCGACGCCGGGCAGCGCCTTGATCGCCGCGATCAGCGCGGGCAGGCCGGGGCGCACCGTCGGCTCGCCGCCGGTGAGGCGGAACTTGCGGAAGCCGAGCTCGGTCGTCAGGCGGATGACGCGCAGGAACTCCTCATCGCTGAGCAGTTCGTCCTTCGGCGCGAAATGCATCCCGGTCGCCGGCATGCAGTAGACGCAGCGCAGGTTGCAGCGGTCGGTCAGCGAGATCCGCAGGTAGTCGATCCGCCGCCCGAACCGGTCGTACGACCCCTTCGTCGTCGGCATGATCAGCCGCCCGGCGGCACCCCGGTCGGTCGCCGTCACCGGTTCGTGTATCAGCAAGGCCACGCTCCCACTCCCTACCCCCGCCAGTGACCGGTACCCAACGCGATAGGTACTTCCCCTAGCTAGGGGCTCGCGCCCGCGAAATGGACGATACCACAACCGCGCGGACGGCGACTTTCTATACTGAATAGTATCAAAAATCGCCGGGTGGGACAACCGGGCGGCATCCGGTTGTCGGCGTCCTGCCAGGCGCAAGTCCGGCGAGCGCTGGTATGAGCGGCGACAATCGGGTGGGAGCAACGTTCAAGGTACGGGAGCGCAAATTGTACCGGCTATGGCGAGGGCCGACTGATCACACGCTCTATACACTCGCGGACGGTACGCTACAATCGCTCCGATGATCCGGTTGCGAGCCACAGGGCCATGTGGCTGGCTTGGTGTTACGTCTCCCAAACGTGGCCCGGATTGCGTTGGTGGTTTAACCTCTCCCCGCCGCTGCGGCGGCGACCCTCCCCTACAAGGGAGGGTGGGGCGCTGCCCCGCAACGCCTCTCCCCCTCTCCTCGGATGGGGAGAGGGGGTGCCGAGCGCACATTGTCCGGTTCATCCGGAGCGAGGCGGGGGTGAGGACCGCCCCGCACACGTTGGTGCAGACGAAGAATATGGAGCGTTAGGGATGGGCAGTTCGCCGGATGTGTTAATCATCGGGGGCGGGATCATCGGCTGCGCGATCGGCTACGAGTTGGCCAAAGCCGGGGCGCGCGTGACGATCGTCGAGCGAGGGCAACTCGCGTCGGGGGCTTCCTGGGCCTCCGCCGGCCTGATCTCGCCGCCGAAACGGACGCCGCTCGGCGACGCGCACGCTCGCCTGGAGGCGCGCTCATTCAATCGCTACCCGACCCTCCTCGCCGAGTTGTGGGAAGCCACCGGCGACGACGTCGAGCACAATCCCGCCGGTCGGCTCTCCGTCGCCCTCACCGCCGAGGAAGAGGCGGACCTCCGCGCCCTCATCCCCTGGCAGCGCGATCTCGGCTTCACCGTCGAGTGGCTGACCGGCGACGAGGCGCGGCGGCTGGTCCCCGCACTCAGCCCGGCGATTCGCGGCGGGGCGTGGTGCGCCGCCGCCAGCGGAGTGCGGGCGGAGCGCCTGACCCACGCGCTGGCCCGCGCGGCGGGGTTGCGCGGCGCGACGATCAGGGAAGAGACGCCGGTGACCGGCTTCCTCACCGTTGCCGGGAGGGTCGGCGGCGCGCAAACCGCCGAAGGGCCGCTGCACGCCGGGGAGACGGTCATCGCGACCGGGGCGTGGACGGCGGCGCTCGGTGCCCTCCTCGATCTGCCGCTGCCGACGCGACCGGTGCGCGGCCAGATGCTCGCCCTGGCCGGGGTCGATCCGCCGCTGGCCCACGCCGTCGCGGGCGCGGGCGGCTTCCTGATCCCGCGCGCCGATGGCACGGTGATCGCGGCGGCGACCGTCGAGGAGGCGGGCTTCGACACGCGCGTCACGCCGGGCGGGCTCGGCTGGCTGAGCACCCTCGTCGGCACGCTGGCACCCGTGTACGCCGGGGCGCGCGTCGTCGAAACCTGGGCCGGGTTGCGCCCGGCGACGGCGGACGACCGGCCCCTGATGGGCCGAGCGCCGGGCCACGACGGGCTCTGGGTGGCGGCGGGGCATATGCGCGATGGGGTCCTCTGGGCACCGGTCACCGGTGAGTTGCTGGCCGCGTCGATCCTGAACGGTGTCCCCGATCCGGTCCTCGCGCCCTACGATCCGGCGCGTTTCGCCCGACAAGGGGCTGCGGCAAACGCCTGAGCGTCGGCACCGCTCCGCCCCGTCGCCTCCACCTTTCGGCAACTTGCGCGCGCTACAGTGGGCGGTGAGGAAGGGGCGTGCCGCCAATGCTGCGCCTGCGGGGGCTCTACTGGCGCATCCGCGCGACGCTATCGGTGCGGTGGTGGATGCTCAAATTCGATCTGCGCGCCGCCCGGCACTTGCTGCGCTATGCCCTGCTGGCTGCGTGCGGGCGCGCCATCATCATCGACGAGCGGGAGGTCGAGAGTCGCGGCGGCTACCATTATGTGCAGCTCATGATATCGCAGTTGCCGCCCGGTGCCGAGGAGCGAGCGCGCCGCACCGTCGCCCCCGTCGCAGAGTAGGTCGCAACGAGCGGGCATAGCACGGTGGAACCGCGTTGCACGATCGGCGATGAGGTTGCGAGCATGGGATGACCCCTCCCCGCCGCCTCCGGATGAACCGGATTCATCCTGCTGCAAGTCAGGACAATGTCCGGGCGGCGACCCTCCCCTGAAGTGGGAGGGCGGGGATCGTTGCCCCGCGACGCCCCTCCCCCTCTCCTGGAATTGGGAGAGGGGGTAAGGGCCACCCCACCCACTCAGTACAAGAGCTGCTTATCCAGCACGTTGCGCATCCTCTCCAGTTCACCGGCGAGGTAATGGCGCAGGTTCTCGCAGAAGAGCGCGGCGATCTTCGCGTTTTCCCCCTCGGCGGTCGAGGCCGAGTGCGAGTTGATAATTACGCTCGGCAGTTCCCAGAACGGGCTGTCGGGCGGCAGCGGTTCCTGACGGAAAACATCGAGCGCCGCACCCGCCAGGTGGCCGTCGCGCAGGGCGACGATCAGCGCCTCCTCATCGACGACCAACCCGCGCGCGATGTTGATCAGGACCGCGCCCGGCTTCATCGCGGCGATCTCCGCCGCGCCCAGCAGCCCCTCCGTCTCAACGGTGTGCGGCACCGCCAGGACCACGAAATCGGCCTCACCGAGCATCCCGTGCAACTCGTCGCGCGCGTAGACCCGATCGACGCCAAGCTCCTCGGCGGTGTGCGCCACGCGCCCGAGCGCGGTCAGCCGCACGCCGAATGGCCGTGCCAGGCGCGCGATCTCGCGCCCGATCTTCCCCGGCCCGATGATCGCCAGCGTCTTCCCCGGCAACGCGGCGGAGGCGAAACGCTCGAACTTCCGCTGCGCCTTCATCTCCGCCAGATAACCGTATCGCTTCGTGAAGAACAGCAGGGCCATCATGACGAACTCGGCCAGCGGCCCGGCATGGACACCGCTCGCGGTCGTCACGATCACGTCGGTCTTGTCGAGCCCGAACCGCTTCGCCGCCTGCCCGACACCCGCGCTCGTCGATTGGACCCAGCGTAGGCGCGGGGCGAGGGCGACGATCTGCGGGGCGGTCGCCGCGTCGAAGTCGAACAGCACCTCCGTCTCCGCCAGCAGCGCCCGGAATTCCGCCTCGCGCGCCGCGTCGCGATTCGCCGGGGCATAATGGTCGCCGTCGTAGCGCGGCGTCCCGAGCAGTTCGGGGCGGAAGGCGACATCCAGGCGCGGATCGACCGCGCGAATCTGCGCCACCAGCGACTCGGCGAGCGGCGACCCGATCAACACCCGCACCCGTTTCTCCACTTTCATTCCCCCCATGCGGTGCCTTCAACCCGACAATTGGCCGATTGAATGGAGCCCGGCCCCAGCGTATAGAATACAACGATCGCCGCCAGCCCCTACGCGAGTTGGAGGCGCATGCAGAGACGATCGCTGGACGGCAAGCCCACCGCCGTTTCCGACTCCCTGAGCGCCCGCAATCCCGGCCCGAGTTCGGCATCGTCGAGCGGGCGAAAGCCCAGACGCCCATAGTAGGGGGCGTTCCACGGTATGTCGCGGAAGGTGGTCAGCGTGACCGCCCGCAGCCCCTCCTGCCGCGCCCAGGCCGCCACGGCTTCGATCAGCAATCTCCCAAGGCCGCGCCGCGCGTGCGCCGGGTGGACGTCCAATTCATGCAGATGTGCGGCCCCGTCGAGCCGCCGCGCGATGGCGAAGCCCACCGGTTCCCCGCCGGGCGCGACGGCGACCCAGGCGCGGTCGTGCGCGCCGTCGAGGTGTTCCGACGCCAGGGGCGCATCGGCCATCGCGGCGAACGCGGTCGCGCGGAACTGCGCCGCCGCCGCCCGCTCGATCGCCGGGAAGGTGTCGTGCTCATCGGGGCGGGCAGGGCGGATCGTGTAGCTATCAGCATCGGGCATCCTCTGTTCCTCCTCGCGCGCCTGGCATGGCCCACTCGTCGCCCATTCCCCCCACCATTCTACAGGCAGCGGCGGGCGACAGCGGGATCGCCGGGCGCGGGGGCTCACGGCGACCGATGCGTGGGCGGAAAAGGCGCTCGCTTGCCACCCGCCGCGTCGCGCAGGATAATCGTGCGAGCGTGGGATGATGGGAAGTGCGGGAATAGTGACCCGCACGGTCGCCGTTATCGTGGGGCGGGGCGTCGAGGGATGCCCACACGAGAACTCACGACTCACGACTCACGACTCCCCTGAAGGAGGCACGAATGGTCACCATGGGCTACGCCGCGATGTTCGAGCAGTTCACGCCGAGCGATCTGCTGCGTTACAGTCAGATCGCGGAGGAGGTCGGCTTCGGATCGATCATGGCCTCCGATCACTTCCACCCCTGGACGCCGAGTCAGGGGCAGAGCGGCTTCGTCTGGGCCTGGCTCGGCGCGCTCGGCGCGACGACCAAGCTGCGCTTCGGCACCGGCGTGACGCCGCCCGGCCCGCGCTACCACCCGGCGATCATCGCCCAGGCCGCCGCGACCCTGGAGCAGATGTACCCCGGTCGCTTCTGGCTCGGCCTCGGCGCGGGCGAGGCGCTGAACGAGCACATCACCGGCGAGTATTGGCCGGAGGCACCGACCCGGCTGGAGAAGCTGGCCGAGGGGATCGAGATCATCCAGAAACTGTTCTCCGGCAAGGTCTCGAAGTTCAACGGCAAGCATTTCCGCCTGGAGAGCGCCAAGCTCTACACACGCGGCGAGCAGGCGCCGCCGATTTACGTCGCCACCGCCGGGCCGATCCAGAGCGAGCGCACCGGGCGCACCTGCGACGGGATCATCACCGTCGGCGCGGCGGACGAGAAGATCGGGATGCTGATGGGCCGCTTCGAGAAGGGCGCGCGGGAGGCCGGCAAAGACCCCGCCACGATGCCGCGCCTGATCCAGCTCCACGTCTCGTGGGCCGAGACGATGGAGGAGGCGACCGAGAACGCGGTGCAGGGCTGGCCGAACGGCGGGATGAACTTCCCGAAGGCCGACATCCGCAATCCCGAGGACTTCGAGGCGATGTCGAAACTGGTCCGCCCGGAGAATTATAAGAATCGCGTCCTGATCTCGCCCGACCTCGACGAGCACGCCGCCCACATCAAGAAGTACGCCGATCTCGGCTTCAACGAGATCTACGTTCACAACACCGGGCCGAACCAGGAAGCGTTCATCCGCGCCTACGGCAAGCATGTCCTCCCCGCGATCACGGGGGCGACGGTCAGCGCCTGAGCGTGCGAGATTGACGGTAGTGGTCGGTCGGCAGTCCGTAGTCCGTAGTCCGTAGTCCGTAGTAGCGGCTCACCAAGGCATCGCGCTCACGGAACAGCGCGGCACGGCAACAAGACTCTACGGACTACGGACTACGGACTGCCGACCGACCACTACCCCGGAGGGGCCATGCCGCCGCGAGTCACGATTATCGGCCTGGACGGGGTGCCGGAGGTGCGACCCGGCGACGATCTCGCCGCGATCATCCTGGACGCCGTCGCGGGATCGGGCGAGACGCTGCGAGACGGCGATCTCCTCGTCGTGACGCACAAGATCGTCTCCAAGGCCGAGGGACAATTGATCGATCTGCGCCAGATTGCGCCGTCGGAGCTGGCACGGCGCCACGCCGAGCGTTGGGGCAAGGATCCGCGCCAGATCGAGATCGTGCTGCGCGAGTCCGCCCGGATCGTGCGGATGCAGTACGGCCTGATCATCGCCGAGACCCATCACGGTTTCGTCTGCGCCAATGCGGCGGTCGACGCCTCGAACGTCGAGAGCGAGTTCGTCTGCCTCCTGCCGGAAGATCCCGATGCCTCCGCCGCGCGGCTCCGCGCCGAACTCCGCGCGCGCACCGGGCTCGACCTGCCGATCATCATCTCCGACTCGTTCGGGCGGGCCTGGCGCTTCGGGATCACCAACGTGGCGATCGGGCTGTCCGGCCTCGCCCCGCTCGCCGACTATCGCGGGCAGCAAGATTCCCAGGGGCGGACGATGCACGCCTCGATCCTCGCGGTCGCCGACGAACTGGCGGCCTCCGCCGAATTGGTGGCGAACAAGCTCGACGGGCGACCGGTCGCCCTCATCCGGGGCTACGACTTCACGCGCGCCGAGGGATCCGGGCGCGAACTCCTCCTCGACCCGGCGCGCGACCTCTTCCGGTAGGTGAGCCGTTTCGCCGTCCGTGGCGGGACCGGGATCGCCTCCCACGCCGCGTTATCGCAGCCCGCGATCCCCGGGAACGTTTGTGCGATGCACCGCGCACCCCGCGCGGCGGGCGAGCCGTTCGCCTCTCCCAGAACTGGTACATCCGGGTGATGGTGCACGTCCGATGAGGGGACGATACTGCGAGTGGGACGACCGGGTTGATACCCCTGCGGCCCACGATTGATTGCGGTGAGGGCGAGGGCTGACATGGACGTCGGCTGGGCGATCTTCGCCGTCGCGTTCATCGCGTTCGGCGGGGCGCAGACATGGATTAACCTGCGGCGGATGCGGACCCTCCCGCCGCCACCAGATGCGCTCGCCTCTTTCCGGCACGATCCGCCGAGTGCCTGGCAGGAACACCCGGCCCCGGCGGTCGCGATGAACCTCCACATCGGCGCCATCCTCGCCCTCGCCACCATCTGCTTTCTCGATCTGGCGCTCCGGGATCGCGGGCCGACGTTCTTCAATGTGCCCGCCGCCGCCTTCCTCGCGTTCGTCGTCGGCGTGCTGGGGATAGTCCCCCTCGCGCAACGCGCGATCCGGCCGGCGACGGTCCACATCACCCCTCGTGGCGTCGTTGAATCGAGTGGTACCTTCGCGTGGGAGCGGTTCGGGGGCCGCGATCTCGATCCTCAGCGCGGGATTATCCGCCTGTACGCCCGTCGACATCCCTGGTTCCCGCTGATCGACTGGCGTCTCCCAGACCGGGCGGAGTTTGCGCGGGCGGTCGAGCTCATTGACGACGGGATGTCATACCGCAACAGGAGACGAAGTCCGCCTCACGGCCGTCGTGAGGGGGCTCACTCCGAGCGGGGTCGTGACGCGTTGTTACCGCCGGCCCGCGAGGCCCAGCCTCAACCACCTGTCACCGCCATACCAGGTTCTCCATCCGCGTCCGAATCAACCGCCACGCCCGATGGTCCGCCCGGTTCCGGACCTGCGGCCCTCGTCCTTGCGGCCATGGCGCTCGCGGTCCCGCCGGTACTCGGCGGTCTCGCCCTCGCGCTGACAAGCTCGACCTTCCTCATCGGTTACGCCGCCGTCGCTGTAGGCGCGCTTGTCGCGGCCTGGAATCCGCTGATCAACCGCTTCGCCGACTAACATTCGTAACCTCGGGGCAGCGCAGCCGCGGATTGATCCCGGCCAGGAGCGGTTATTGGCACGGCGAACGACTCTCCTTATCTCATGGGGAAACGCTACAGTCTTCTGGAAGAGCAATAGCCCCTCGACATCGGTGGTCGGGCGCGCCGCAACCTCGCGCCGGTTGCGGCGCAAAGCGTGGGCGTGTACCGTGGGCGTTAACGTTCTGTCAACGCCCACGGTAGGATGGAGATGGCCGCGCTCGCACATGATCTACAACTCGAGCTGGCGTTGCGGCTCCTCGTCGCCTTCGTGATCGGGGCGTTCATCGGCATCGAGCGCGAGCGCCGGGCCAAGGCGGCGGGGCTGCGCACCCACATGCTCGTCGCGGGCGGCGCGGCGATCTTCACGGTCGCCTCGCTGACGCTGTTCGGTGACAGCGGCACCGGCGATCGCGGGCGCGTCGCCGCCCAGATTGTCACCGGGGTCGGCTTCCTGGGGGCCGGATCGATCATCCGCTCGGGGGCGTCCGTCTCCGGGCTGACCACCGCCGCCACGATCTGGGTAGCGGCGGGTCTGGGGATGCTCGCGGGCGGCGGTGCCTATCTGCTGGCCGTCTTCAGCGCGGCGCTGACGATCATCGCCCTGCGCATCCCGCACAAGTGGCTGCGCACGAGGCACGCAACGAGCACCGATCTCGACGAGGAGTCGGAGCGGGACGAGTGATCGGCACAGACGGTCAAGGAAGTGTGGTTACACGGCGATGCGGCGTGCCATGTCCAGCTCGTGAGTGATGCCGAAATAGCCCACGCCTGAAGTGCTAGGATAGCGCGGTCGATCGATCACGAAGCGCGGTAGACACGCGGAGGAGAGCAACGGTGACAAGTCCACTCACGCCGGAAATCCTGATCTATGACCTGAAAGGAGCTGGCGATCCGCAGTTCGCGCCGGATGGGACACGGCTGATCTACACCCTCGGGCAGACCGAGCGCGGCCAACCGCACGGCACGAGCCAGATTTGGCTCTGCGACCGCGATGGCGGCAACGCGCGCCAGCTCACCGGCGGCGGCGAGCACAACGGCGGCGGGCGCTGGTCGCCCGATGGCGCGCAGATCGCCTTTGTCTCCGACCGCGGCGGCGACAGGAGGCCCGAGCGCAACGGCGGCGACGGGAAGGAGAAAGGCGCGGGGCTCTATATCCTGCCGATCGGGGAGGGCGGCGAGGCGCGAGAGTTGACCCGCCACGCGCAGAGGATCGGCGATCTCGCCTGGTCGCCCGATGGTCGACACCTCGCCTACACCACCCTCTACGACCCGGAGAACCCGGACGAGCAACCAGAGCCGGAAGGGGCGGCACCGAAGGTGCGGGTCACCCGCCGCCTCGACTACAAGCAGGATAATCGCGGCTATCTCCACGATTTGCGCACGCAGGTCTTCATCGTCGATGTCGCGAGCGGCGAGCGCCGCCGCCTCAGCGGCGATGAGCCGGAACCAGCCGATTACAACTTCCCCCAGTGGTCACCCGACGGCAGGACGATCGCGGCGAGCCGCCCGAACCACAACGGGATGCAAGGGCAACTCGCCCTGCTCGACGTGGCGACCGGCGGGATGACCCTGCTCGGGCCGGAGGAGGGGACGATCGGCGTCTGGTCGTGGTCGCCGAACGGCGCGCGGCTCATCTACTCCGGCGACACCCGGCAGACCTACCAGAGCGACTTCTTCGTCCACACCGTCGCCGACGGCACGACGCGGCGGCTCACGGACGATCTGCAAGTCCTCCCGGTCGCCGGGTTCCCGACGATCATCGGGCCGTCGCAGCCGGTCTGGCTCGACGAGCGCCAGGTCCTGTTCCACGCGGTCCGGGCGGGGGCGAGCGGGGTCCACATCATCGATAGCGAGAGCGGGGTCGTCGAGCCGGTCAAGAGCTGGCGGGCGATCAGCGGCCAGGTGAGCACGAGCCGCGACCATCGCTACCTGGCGCACGACTACTCCCGCGCCGACACGATCGGCGAGATCGCCATCACCGACATGCAGACCGACGAGACGACGATCATCACCCACCACAACGACGCCCTGCTCGCCGCGCACCCGACGAGCGAGCCGGACCACTTCGCCATCGGGCGCGGCAAGTATGAGATCGAGGCGTGGATCCTCAAGCCCCACGACTTCGACCCGCGCAAACGCTACCCCCTGATTCTCGATGTGCATGGCGGGCCGAACGGCTTCTACGGCTGGGGGTTCAACGCCATCCAGCAGACGCTCGCCGCCGCCGGTTTCGTCGTTGTCTACGCCAACCCGCGCGGCTCGTCGTCCTACGGTCGCGAGTTCACCCAGCAGGTCATCCGCGACTGGGGCAACGAGGATTTCAAGGATCTGATGGCGGTCGTGGACAAGGCGATCGAGCAGCCTTACGTCGACCCGGAGCGGCTGGGGATCTTCGGCTACAGCTACGGCGGCTACATGACCTCCTGGACGATCGGGCAGACCACCAGATTCAAGGCGGCGGTCTGCGGCGCGCCGTGCTTCGACCTCGAATCGTTCTACGGCACCAGCGACATCGGCCACACCTTCGGGCGCACCCAGTTCGGCGCGGCCCCGCACGAGGACCGGGAGTGGTACGCCGCCCACTCCCCCTCGACGTTCATCCACCGCGCCACGACCCCGACCCTGATCGTCCACGGCGAGGAGGATCATCGCTGCCCGATCGGCCAGGGCGAGCAGATGTTCATCGCCCTGCTCGACGCCGGGGTCGAGACCGAGTTCGCCCGCTACCCCGGCGGCTCGCACCTCTTCCTGCGCGGCGGCCCAACGACCCACCGCGAGGATTTCCTCGCTCGCACGGCCGGCTGGTTCACCACGCATCTACGCTGAAACGGGGCGGCGGGGCGGCTACGTGTGTAGCCGCCCCGCCGCCCCTTCAGTATTTGCGCAAGGGTGCGCTCCGGTGCGCGACGACGCCACCGCGCCCCCGCATCGGCTGATCACGCGGCAGTCGGCGGGGTCGCGCCCCGATCCTCACGCCAGATCACGTACGAGTAGGCGCACAACCCGAGCATGGCCACGCCCAGGGCCGCGAGTGCGACGACGCTGATCAGCGGCATGCCCAGCAAACCGCCAACGACCATCAGGAGCTCCGCGACGATGAAAGCCCACCCGCCGAGTCGGTGGGTCTTGCCCCACGAGCGGGCGCTGGACAAGGTCCACGGCGTGCAAATGCCGACGAACCAGGTCGGGCGCAGTTTGCCGAGGACGCTGCCGATGACGATCAGCAAGCCGCCGACGAGGACCGGGACGATCCGCGTCATGTCGAGCGGATACCCGAGCCCGACCAGGAGTGACACGGCATAGATCGCCGCCAGCAAGGCCAGCGTCGCGGAGCGGATCAGGGCGTATGGCCTGGTGAAGTGGGCGTAGTTGGCCCGACCCGGATCGAAGCGCGGCAGAGTGCGCAGCAGGATGTAGATGATCAGTGACAGGAGCGGCAGGAGGAGCACGCCCTCGACGCGCCCGCCGTAGCGCTCGATCGTCCCATCGAGCGCCCAGTGGACCGGTACCCGCTCGGGCAGACGCGACCACGCAACCGCCCCGGCGACGAACATCCCCGCCAACAGGGACCATGCGGGCCATTCGCCCTGCCAAAACCTCCTCATCGTGCCTCCCCTTTCTCAGACCCTTTGCGCCGTGGAGCTGTTCCCGGCCATTTCGCCCGCGCGCCGACCGCACCCGCGCCGAGCAGCGCCATGACCGCCGCCGCGAGTTCCTCGACCGCGCCGATACTCAGACTGTAGATGATCGTCGTCCCCCGGCGCTCCGCGACGATCAGCCCCGCGTGGCGCAAGATCGTGAAGTGGCCGGAGAGGGTCGATTTCGCCAGCGGGAAATGCGCGGCGAGTTCGCCCGCGCTCAGGTCGCCATCGCGCAACAGGCGCAAGATTTCCCGCCGGGTCGGATCACCCAAGGCGCGAAAGAGTTCGTCGATCCCCATCCTCCCTTCACATCTTGCCTGCAATTCGGTATTTCGCCAATAATCGAATTATATTCCATATACAGGCCGTTTGCAAGTATGCAGTGGGAAGAGTATGGGTATTGGGCAAACCGCTGGCCTTCTCTCGGCTCGCCAGCACCCGGTCGAGAGCTACACCTCGCCGTGCGCCCGCTCTCCTTGCTCCAGCGCGGCGAGGATTTTTTCCACGAGTGCGCGGGCCGACGCGGCGCTCAGTTCAACCGCCACGCGGGTCGGCGCGCCCTCGGCGGCATTGACGAAATCGATATTGAGGCTGTGGTCGAGGGGCGCGTGGTATGGATGATCGAAATAGATCGTCGCCGTATCGACCGCCATCCAGCCCGCGGCGCCCTTGGCGCTGCCGCAGACTGCGATCCGCTCGGTGATATAGCTGCACATGGCCTTCATCTCCCTGTATCGCCCGACGAAAGAGTTCCGCGAGGCTCAGCCCTTGCCGAGGTAACGGCCATAGAAGTCGAACACTTTACCCCAGGCGTCGGTCGTCTGCTCGGGACGATAGGCCGGGCGATCGACTGCGAAGAAGCCGTGACCGGCCCCGTCGTAGCGGTGGAACTCGTAGGTCTTGCCGTGGCGCTTCAAGGCTCCCTCGGTGCGATCGACCTGCTCGGGGGTCGGATTCTGATCCTCGTTGCCGAAGATGCCGAGGAGTGGGCAGCCGAGAGCCGCCGTCAGATCGAGCGGCGCGACCGGGCGTTTTTCGCTCAGTTGGGCCGGGTCATCGACGACCACCTGCCCGCCCCAGCAATCGACCGCCGCGTCCAGAGCGGGCAGACGACAGGCGGCGAGATAGGCGTGCCGACCGCCGGAACAGAAGCCGATCGCGCCAACTTTCCCATTCGCATATGGCTGGGCGCGCAAGAACGCCATCGCGCCCGCGACATCGCCAACGACCTGATCGTCGGCCACGCCACCCTGTGCGCGGGCGCGGGCGGCGACGTCGTCCGGGCTCCCCGCGCCGAGTCGCGAATAGAGGTGCGGGCTGATCGCGGCGTAGCCGTGCTGGGCGAACTTGCGCGCCACCTCGCGCGTCCACTCGTCCCAACCGGGCATGTGGTGGATCACCACCACGCCGGGGAAAGGGCCGGGGCCGAGGGGCCGGGCGTAGTAGGCCGCGATCTCGTCGCCCTCGTGGCCGCGAATCGTCACACTCTCGGCGAGCATCCCTTCGTACATGGTCGCCCCTTTCTCACTCCGCCCATGCGGTCCTATCGGCCAATAACGACATGGCTGCGACTATAGCACGCCCACGCCGGGGTCGAGAGGATCATCCGGGGGCGGGATTCGTGCGTAGTACCAGGTGGGCGACCGACGGGCGGGAATGCGCTCATCGAGAGGATCGCTGAACTATCCAGGTGAGCGTTTCGCGCCATAGCCGGGGAGCGGGATAGCGCGGAACTTTGCCGACCCGGCACACGCCCTGGTTATGGACAACCTTCGTGTGCTACACTTGCCCTATCGCATTATCGCAGGAAGAGGAGGTCCGGAATGGGTATAGGCGCACTCCAACCGATGCATCTTATCCTGATCGTCGCCATCATCGTGATCGTCTTCGGGCCGAGCAAACTGCCGGAACTCGGCTCGTCGCTCGGCAAAGGGATCCGCGAGTTCAAGCGTAGCAGTGACGATATCAAGGAGATCAAGGAGACGGTCAATTCGGCCATCTCCCTGGAGCCGACCCGCAAGCCGGTCGCCTCGACTGCGGCCCCGCTCCCGAACCAGCCCGAACCGCGCCACGAGCCGGTCACGCTGAGCCGCCAGGAGATCGACTGAATCCCGTCACGCTGCAAACAGCGCAAGCGCCCCCGCGACTCTGTGTCGCGGGGGCGCTTCTTCTTGATGCATCCTGGGGGTCGGATACCAGGGGCGGGCGGTGATGCACCCAGGGAGATGAACGGCCGTCGTTAGCGTGCCGCCGCCAACCGCCCCTCGTAGTAACGCTGGAACGCCGCCGCGCGCTCGCGCTCCGCCGGGGTCTCGGCGTTGGCGACGATCGTCCGCTGCTCGGTGGCGACGCGCTCCATCAGGGTCTGCAGTTCGCCGCCATCGAACGACCATTGTTTCTCGATCGGGGCGGCCCCGCGACCGGTCGCGCGGGCGACCGCCGCCCCGATCTGTTCCCGGCCTAGAGCGGCCACACCGGCCACACCGGCGACCACACCCAATCCAATCACGTATTGACGCTTCATCGCTGCTCCACTCACGCTGTTGCCCGGTGCGAAGGACCCGCCACCGGGACGGTCCCCATAGATGCAGCAAGTATAGCGGAGCGCGCCGCCCGGCCATAGGTGCGGGCGATGCTTCCGCCACATCCTCGCGCCCGAGCTCCGGGTTTTGGGGATGCGGTGCCAATACATACCCTAACT
>CADCWN010000135.1 GCA_902806415.1 uncultured Thermomicrobiales bacterium
CTCCTGAGCGGGGCGCCGGGGGCCACGGCGGGCGTCTTCGACGAGGCGCGGCCCGGCACCTTCAGCCTGATGCTGCACAACGGCATCCCCTACGAGGTCGTCGTCGAGGCGTGGCAAGCCCCCTGAGCGCCCCCGGCCGTTGAGTCCATCCGGGTCAGAATACCGGCACTCTTGCGTCCCGACTGCCGGTAGATCACCCCGGATGAAGTAAACGGCCTGGACAGGCCACAGGGCGCGCGTTCGCGCGAGCGGCGGTCGCTACCGCTGGCCGAGCGCCGTATCGAGATCGCTGATCAGATCGCGCCCGTCCTCGATCCCGACCGAGAGGCGGATCAACCCCGGGTGTCGCGCCCACGGCGAGCCGGGGATCTGGGCCAGCAGCGTCGGGTCGGTGTGCAGCCAGGCGGTCGGCGGGAAGATCAGCGACTCGACCCCGCCGAGGCTGGTCGCCAGGGCGAAGAGCTCCGTGCCGGCGGAGACCTTGCGCGCCCCCTCGACGCCCCCCGCCACCGTGAACGAGACCATCCCGCTGTAGCCGCCGGCCATCTGCCGCCGCGCCAATTCGTGGGCCGGGTGCTCAGGCAGTCCCGGGTAGATCGCGCGCGTCACGCGCGGGTCGTCGCGCAGCCATTCGGCGATCGCCCGCGCGTTCGCCATGATCTGGCGCATCCGCACCCCGAGCGTGCGGATGCCGCGCATCAGCAGCCAGCAGTCGAACGGGCTCGGCACCGCGCCGAGGTAATACTGGCGATCGGCGATCCGCGCCGCCAACTCCGGCGTGCGCGAGATGACCGCCCCGCCGACCAGGTCGCTATGCCCGCCGAGATACTTGGTCGTGCTGTGGACGACGAGATCGCAGCCCCAGTCGAGCGGATTCTGGCAGTAGGGCGAGGCGAACGTGTTGTCCACCACCGTCAGCGCGTCGGCCTGGCGCCCGATCGCCGCGACCGCGCGGAGATCGACGACGTCGAGCAGCGGATTGGTCGGCGTCTCGATCCAGATCATCCGCGTGTTCGGCTTGATCGCCCGCCGCACCGCCTCCAGGTCGGTCAGATCGACGAAGTCGGCGCCGATCCCGTAGCGCGGCAGATCGTTGGCGAAGAGGTGATAGGTGCTGAGGTAGCAGTCATACCCGACCACCGCGTGATCGCCCGAGGAGAGGAGTTGCAGCGCCGCCGTGACCGCCGCCATCCCTGAGGCGAACGCCGAAGCGCCCGCGCCGTGCTCCAGGCCGTTGAGGATCGCTTCGAGCGCCGTCCGCGTCGGGTTCGCCCCGCGCGCGTAACGATACTGCGCGTCATCATCGATCGCGCGCCGCGCGAAGGTGGAGGCCGGGTGGATCGGCGGGACGACCGCGCCCGTCGCCTCGTCCGGCCCCTGATTGCCATGGATGAGCAGCGTATCGATCCCCCAGCCCATCCCCTCGCCGCGTCGCGCGGTGCCGTGTCGTTCCGTCATGGTCGGTATCCTCTCCGCTATCGCCAAAGTGCGCGCCAGCGGCCCGATGGCGCGCGAACGTCGTCGGTGTTCGCGGTCAGTTTGGCGGCGTGGGGAGCGCCAGCTCGAAGTGGAGCGATCCGGACGGGCCATCCCGATCGTCGAGGATGAGGGTCGTCGGCAGCGACCGCCAGAACCGCTCCGCCCCTGGCGAGCGCGGATCGGTGTGCAGGGCGACCACATCGTAGCCGCCCTCCCGCGCGACGAAGTCCAGCAGCGGCGGCAGGAGCGTCCGCGCCGCCCCGCGCCCGCGCCACTCGCGCAGCGTGTAGACGCGCACCAGTTGCGCCGTGCGCCCCGGCTCGTAGCGCGCGACCAGCCAGGACTGATTAAAGGCCGGCTTCAGCCCCCCGGAGCGCACCCCGGCGGTGCCGACGATCTCGCCCGACCGATCGGCGGCGGCCACCCAGAGCGCGTGGCGCGGGTTGTCGAGGCAAACGCCTTGCAGGTCATCGACATCGACATGGAATTCCGGCGTGTAGCCGTAGCCGAAATCCTCCTCGAAGGTGCGGATCATCAGCGCCCGAATCGCCGCCAAATCGGCCGACCGCGCGGCGCGGACGGCATACCCCCGGGCTACCGCATCGTCGCCCATCGCTCCCCCTCCTTCGCCCCTCCGGCACGGAGCGCCGGCGCTCAGACGCACTCCGCGAACCGGCCGAGGCCGAATGGTGTTACATCGACACTGCGCGATGCCCCGAGCAAGGCCCATTCGGCGAACGCCCGCCCGATCGCCGGGGCCGTCTTGAAACTCGTACCGCAGTCGCCCGCGAAGTAGAACAAGTCGGCGACGCCCGGGTGCCGATCGATGATCGGCAGGTCGTCGGGCGTCAGCGTCACCGGGCCGATCTGCCCGCCCGTCGGTCGCGCGCCTGCCGCGCCCACCAGCCGCGCCGCCAGGCGTTCGCCCGCCACTGTGACCAACAGCTCGGGGACCGTGCCGGTGTCGGCGTCGGGGTCGCCAAGCGGCTGCCGCCCCATCCCCCCGAGCCCGATCAGGATCTCGTATGCACCGGGCGCGGTGGCGCGAAAGTAGCTGCCGGAGACACCGTCGCCCACGGTCATCAACGCGGGCGGCAACGACGGCACCGCGAAGCCGAGCCATTGCGTCAGCGCCCCCGCGATCGGCACGGCCAGTCCGAGATCGCGCAGGAGGGGCGGCGACCAGGCGCCGGCGGCCAGCACGACGATCGGCGCATCGATCGGCCCGGCGGTCGTCTCGACCCCAACTGTCCTGCCGCCCGCCACACGGACGGCGGTCACCGTCGTAGCGGTCAGCACCTCGCCGCCGCGGCGCCCCGCCGCCGCGAGGAAACCGGCGAGGGTCGCGTTGGCGTCGGCGTGGCCGGAGGTCGGCTCGTAGGCCGCCGCGGCGACCCCATCGAGGCGCAGGTACGGCGCCAGTCGCGCCACGTCATCCGGCGTGAGCGCGCCGGTCTCGACGCCGAGCGGTTGCAGCAGCGCCACCCGCTCCCGCAGTTTCGCCGCGCGCGCGGGCGGCTCCAGTCGGAGATAACCCGCCGGCACGAAGCCGCACGATCCCGCCCCGACGAGTTCATGCCACCGGCGGAAATACGGCAGGCTCGCCAGGGTCATTTGGACCTCCGGCAAGTTGAGGCAGAAGTGGAGTTGGATGAACGCGCCGGATTTCCCGCTGGCCCCCGCGCCGGGCTGCCGCCGCTCGCAGAGGATTACCCGCCGCGCGCCGAGGGCGCTGAGGTGGAAGAGGGTGCTCGCCCCGATCACCCCGCCGCCGACCACGATCGCCTCCGCTGTCAGCGCCATCCCTCACCCCCCCGCCGCCACCCGTCTCGTCGATGCCGCTATCGCGCGACCAGTTGCCTCTCGACCAGCGCGGCCAGCGAGCGCAGATCCGGCACTTCGAGATCGGGCTGGACGCGGGCGGGCGGGGTCGCGCCGAAGCCCGGGCGATCGTGGCGGCGATTGACCCAGACCGTCGTCAGCCCCACCTCTTTGGCGGGGGCGATGTCGTGGAACAAGCTCTGGGCGACGTGCAGGATCTGCTCGGATGGGATCGCCAGTTTTTGCAGCGCGTGGCGAAAATTGCCGACATTCGGCTTGTAGCTGCCGACCTGCTGCGCCGTGATCACCTCGGCGAAATCGGTCCGCAAATGGCGCGCCGAACCGGCGAAGAGATCGTCGTCGATATTCGAGAGGATCACCAGCTTGCAGTGCTTCGCCAGCGCGCCCAGCGCCTCGACCGTATCGGGGAACGGCGGCCAGTCGGGGACCGAGCGGGCCAGCGCCTCGCGCTCATCGTCCGCGAGCGTGAAGCCGAGGTGCTGGCCGAAACCGGCCAGCACCGCCGTCAGCACGGCGCTGTAGGGCTGATATGGCCCCGCTTCCGCGGCCGCCTCCAGCTCCCCGAAGAGTTCGAGGACCTGCTCGTCGGGGAGCGAGAGGCCGTGTCCTGTCAGCACCGGTTGCAGCGCCGCGAGGATCCCGGCCTCCCAGTCGATCAGGGTGCCGTAGCAATCGAAGGTCAGGTGCGTGAAGCGGCCGAAATCGAGCATCGTTCCCCCCCTAGTCGCGGCAGAGCGGATCGCCTGACTCCAGGGTACCGGAGTCGGGGGTATAATCCAATCCGCGCGACGCGAACGATCCGTTCGGATTTTCCGATAAGAGGGGCGATGGACCGGAACCAGCTGCTCGCCTTCGAGCGGATCGTGCGCGAGGGGGGGGTCAACCGCGCCGCGCGGGCGCTCGGCGTCTCCCAGGCGACGATCAGCGGGCGGATCGGCGCGCTCGAAGCGACGATCGGCGGGGCGTTGTTCGCGCGCGGCGGCCACCGGGCGATCCTCACCGCGCAGGGCGACGCCTTCCTCCCCTACGCCCGCCGCGCCCTGATGATCCTCGACGAGGGGATCGAGGCGGCGCGACAGGCGCACAGCGGGGGGCGCGGCAGCGTCACGGTCGGCGCGGTCGAGTCGATCGTCGATGGCTTCCTGCTCCCGGCGATCGCCCGTTTCCGCCGCGACCATCCGGCGGTCGCGCTCTCGATCCGCACCGGGCACACCCCGCAGATCATCCAGGAACTCCTCGACGGGATCGTGCGGCTGGGCCTGGTGACCTGGCAATACACCGCCGGGACGCGCGACCTGGAGGTGTTGGCGCGCTTCCACGAGCCGCTCGTCGCCGTGGTCGCGCCCGGCCACCCCTTGACCGCGCACACCAGCGTCAGCTTCGAGCAGGTCGTCGCGGAGGGCGCGCCCTACCACGAGACGGTCTGGGGCACCGCCGAGGATGCGCGGCTCGTGCGCGGCACCGAGCGCGGCTGGCGCGAGCGCGAGTTCCCGCACGGCCTGATGCAACGCCTGATCCTGGGCGGCGTCGGGGCCGGCTTCCTGCCCGCCCCGCTCGTGCGCGAGGATGTCGCCAGCGGCCGGCTGATCGCCCTGCCCCTGCGCGACGCCGCGCGCCTCACGCGCGACCTGGCCCTCGTCCGTGCCGAAGCCGGGCGACTGCCGTCGCAGCGTTGATATTTCGCAGGGTCAATGATGCTGTGCCGGCCGAAAAGTACACCCGGCCGGTAAACCGGTCGGCGTTGCTGCTGGAGCACCCGCTTGATCACGAGGACCTCCGGCAGCAGAAGGCTCTCGGAGACAATTGCTCGATCCGGTGAGCTTTCCTGGCGCTCTGGCTGACGGAGTGCCGGGGGCTGACCGCGGCCAGGGTAGACGGCCAGGACAGGCCTGGCCCGTCGCGGACTTGGCCCTCGGCCCCGCCCTGCCGCGCCGCCACGCCCTCGCCTACACCCCCCCGCTTCGCCCGCCAGTTCTTCGTCTGCCTCGTCACCGTCGCCTGGAAGCTGGCGCAGCCGGGGCGCGCCCCGCTGGCCTGCGTGGCCGAGGAGCTGGCCGCGTGGGCGCTGATCGAGGAGGCCAAGCGCCTGCTCGAGGACGACGGCGCGGGGGCGGACTTCGACCTGTTCATCGACGACCTCTACGAGGACACCGACTTCCTGCTCCTCTTCGACCCCAAGCTGGACGGGCTGGAGGCGTCGGCGGTCGGCGCGTACCTCGGGATGGGCTCGCTCGCGCTCAAGGACTGGTTC
>CADCWN010000136.1 GCA_902806415.1 uncultured Thermomicrobiales bacterium
CGCGGACCGGGGCGACGCCGCCGAGGCGCGGGTGCTGGCACCCCTGCGGGAGGCCGGCGAGGCGGCGGCTAGCCCGCCCAAGCGCAGCCGGAGGGGGCAACGGGCGTGCGACCGCGACCTCTACGGCGCGCGGCACCTCAGCGAGAACTCCTCCTGCCGCCGCAAGCAGTACCGGGGGATCGCCACGCGCGACGACACGACGAAACGCAACTTCCTCGCCGGCGTCCACCTCGCCGCGACGGCCATCCTCCTCAACTGCGGACACGCCCTAGAAACTAATCGAGCCAGATCGGGTTCGACCAGGCGCGTTTGCCCGCGCTGTCGATGACGGTCACCCGGCACGGCCCGCCCCGGAATGGCGCGAGCGGCAGGATGGCCCCTTCGAGCGCGTCGCCATGCTGCGAGCGGCGCAGCGAGCCGCGCCCGGTGAGGTGGATCGCGGCGGCGGGCGAGCAAGCGACGTGGAGTTCACCGCCGGTCGCGCGAATATCGCGCAGTTCCGGCCCCTGGCTGGAGTAGAAATGTCCCGCCTTCAGCGCGGCGAGGATGTCACCCGGGTCGAGCCGTTCGGCGCGCACCTGCACCCAGCCGCCGAACGCATCGGGGCGCTCGCCGAAGTGCGCGTCATCAGTGGCGTAGGCGAAGAGGCGCTTGCCGCGACCGAGTAGTACATCGGTCAGGTGCCAGCTGTCGCCCCGGTCGATCTCCCGATCGCAGCCGGTGTTGTAAATCTCCACCGCGTGCGCGTCGGCGAGGGTCAGCGCGTCATCGAGGCTGAGGCTGTACCAGGCCGGGTGGGCTATTCCGACGAACGCGCCCGCCGCCGCCGCACGCGAGGCGATCGCCGGGCCGGTCTCGTCGGGTGCGGGCGGCGGGAAATCGAGCGGCAGTCCGACGGCCAGGATGTGCCAGGGGTCGCCGTTCTCTAGAGTCGGCCCGTGCAGTTCCGCGCCGAGGATCGTGGTGAATTGGTCCTCGCGATATGCGGTCGTATCGACGATCGGGAAGTCATACTTTTCGAGGAAATGATCGGTCAACGACAGGAAGTCGTAGCCGCGCGCCCGGTATGCCGCGACGACCTCCCCCGGCGACAACCCGCCATCCGAGCGCGTCGAGTGGGTATGAAGATTGCCCTTGAAAAAACGGCCAGGCTTGTCGAACGGCAGATTCTGCACCCGTCCCTCCCTCGCTACTTTCGATCGTTGCGTTCAGAGGGATATTAACATCGGGCAGGAAGTGGGAGATTAAGGGGCTGTTAAGGGTGCGTAAAGGCGCGGTTAATTCATGGGAGACGTTATTGCCTTGCCCGGTCGCCGCGCGCGAAACACGGCGACCGGGCAGGGCATTAGCAGCAGGAGTCTCAGCGCAGCACGTCGATCGCCAGCCGCAGGAGGACGCGCACGGTCCCGGCGATCGATGGCAGGTCCACCCATTCGTCCTTCTGGTGGAATGCGCCGCCATCCGGGCCGAACTGGACCGAGGGGATGCCGAGATCGGCGGCAAAGTAGTTGGTGTCGGCGACGCCCGAGCCGTAGGTCCACTTCGGCGCGTGCCCGATCTCGGCGGCGTAGGCGGCGGCGAAGCGCCCCGCGAACGGGTGGTCGGCGGGGAGTTCCCAGGCGGGGTAGTAGGGCGGGTCGATCGCGAACTCGAAGCTCGCGGGCGAGCCGAGCCCCCCCGCGAGATGGCGCATCTCCGCCAGGACCGACTCGCCATCCTCGCCGGGGACGATGTGGCGATTGATCGTGAATTGTGCCTTTTCCGGCACGGTGATCACGTACTGCTCGTTGCCGCTGTGCAGCGAGAGGACGCACTGCGTCGCCCGCAGGCGCGGGTGCGCGCCGAGCGGCAGCTCGTCCAGGCGCGCGATCAGTTTCGCCGCCTCGACCGCCGCATTAATCCCCTCCTCGGGCCAGGAGCCGTGCGCCGCCTTGCCGGTGATGTCGGCGCGGACCAGCACCTTGCCGACCGCCCCGAGGGTCGGCGTCTCCCAGCCGGATTCGGTGACGACGCAATAGTCGGCCTGTAACCGCATATCGACCAGCGCCCGCGCGCCGATCGAGTACGCCTCCTCGTCCACGACCGAAGTGAAGATGACGGTGCCGCGCCAGCGGTCACGGGCGCGATCCAGGGCGCGGGTGGCCAGCATCGCCGCCGCCACGCCCGACTTCATATCGGCCGCGCCGAGGCCATAAAAGCGGTCGCCCTCGCGCTTCCCCCGCCAGGGATCGCACGACCAGCCCTGCGCCGCCAGGACCGTGTCGGTGTGGCCGTTGAACAGCAGCGTCGGGCCGGGGCCATTCTCGACGCGCGCGATCACGTTCGGGCGATCGCCCTCGGTCGGCAGCAATTCGGCTGTCAGCCCCTGCTCGGTCAGCCACGCCGCCACCGCGCGCTGCACGTCGCCTTCCTCGCCCGGATAGCTGCGGATCGATACGAGATGTGCGGTCAGCGCCGCCGCCTCCTCCACATCGGCGGAGGCGTGCAACCAGTTTTCCATTCCGACCCTTCTCCTTCAGCTTACACAGTTGTCATAATCCCAGTCGTGCTACCTCTCCGGCTCCTTCGCCGCCAGCGCCTCGACCGGGTCGCCGACGCGGATCGTGCCGGTCGTCGCGTGGATGAGGTTCTGGCCGAAGAGGACGCCGCGTTTGACCCGACGGAAAGCGGCGAAGGTCCGCAGCGGCTCCTTGCCGGTCTCGCCGGTCGCCTGATCGACGGTGGTGATCTGGCAGCGGGTGCAGGCTTTGGTCGCGTGGAAGACCATGTCGCCGATTCGCAGACTGGCGACCCGATCCTCGCCGAACGGCGCGCCGCCACTGATGACGATATTCGGGCGGAACCGATCCATCGGCAACGGCTCCGCGAGGCGCGTGTTCAGGTCGTCCAGCGATTCCTGCGCGATCAGCAGGCAGGGGAAACCGTCGGCGAAGCCGACCTGATCGGCTGGGCTCGTGGCGTAGGTCTGATCGACCGTGCGGACGAAGTCGTCCGCCATGCGCACCAGGCGGCAGTCGCGCCCTAGGAACGCGCCCAGCCAGCCCGCGATCTCGTCCCCCTGATCGACCGCGTCGCAGGTATCGCGCCAGACGACGACCTGTTGGGTCGTCCCCGTCGTTACTATCGGCACGGTCAGCGCCCCCACGCCCGGAGCCGTGACGGAAAGCTCGCTGGCCGTGAGCCGTGGCGCGATCAGCGCTATCCGGGGCAGTTCGCGCTGGGTCAGGAATTTGCCGGTCGCGGCGTCCACGATCATCAGCTCGCGATCGTGGCGGATACCGCGCGGGTCGAGCGTCGCCGCCGACAGCGCCGTGTCGGCGCAGGACTTGATCGGGTAGTGATAGAGCCCGGTCACGGTCACCGTCGCCCCGCCGAAGGTGGGGGCGCTGGCGGTCAGTTGCTCGGTGGACATCGGCCCTCACCTCCGCTCTCTGATATATGTTGCGCGCCACTGTAGCATATGGCGCGGGTCGGTCGCGCCCGTCGCGCCAATCGGTATAATGGTCGGGCTATGGCACCGATGGGCAACCCGAGTGTGGAGGACAGGACAATGGATCAGATCATCGACCTGCGGAGCGACACCGTCACCCTGCCGTCGCCGGAGATGCGCCGGGCGATCACGGAGGCGGCGCTCGGCGACGATGTCTATGGCGAGGACCCGACCGTCCACGCGCTGGAGGCGCGCGCGGCGGAATTGCTCGGCAAAGAGGCGGCACTCTACGTCCCGACCGGCACGATGGGCAATCTGCTGGCGGTGTTGACCCACTGTCGCGCCGGTGACGAGCTGATCTGCGGGCGGGGCACGCACACCTACTCGGCGGAAGGGGGGGGCTCGGCGCGGCTCGGCGGGGTCAGCACCTGGACCGTCTCGCAAGATCGCGGGCGGCTCAACCCGGCGGAGGTCGCGGCGGCGATCCACCCCGACGACTCGCACTACGCGCGCTCGGC
>CADCWN010000137.1 GCA_902806415.1 uncultured Thermomicrobiales bacterium
ATCGAGGACCCGTTGCGGGCGGAGAACCCCGACTCGTTCAAGACCCTGCGCCCCCGGACGACCGTGCCGCTGGCGGCGGGGGAGCACTTCTCCTCGAAGTACGAGTTCCGCCAGCTGATCGAGGAGGAGTGGATCGATTACGCGCGGATCGACCTCTGCATCGCGGGCGGCTTCACCGAGGCCCGCAAGATCGCCGGCTGGTGCGAGACCCACTACATCAAGATCGCCCTCCACAACCCGCTCGGCCCGGTCTCCTCGACGGCCTGCCTGCACCTGAACCTGGCGACACCGAACTTCGGCGTCCAGGAGCAACCGGCGAAGACCGGCACGGTCCTCACCGATGTGGTCCGCAACCAGCCGGTCTGGGAGGACGGCTACCTGCTGCCGCCGACCGCGCCCGGCCTCGGCATCGAATTCGACCGCGAGGCGGCGAAGCGCTACCCCTTCCGTCAGACCGAGCTACCCCAACTGCGCCTCGCCGACGGCAGCTTCACCAACTGGTGAGCCGCCAGGCACGCTTGTCTTGCGGGCGGAGTGACGCAGCGCGCTACGCTGGCGGCGGGCTACTCACCCAATCATCCTCGGCCGTGAGGGGGCGGGCGTCGCCCGGGCCGCAGGGCGCGGGCTGGGAGCAGCACCCGGTCGCCGAGCGGCAGGGCGATGTGGAAGACGCCGCCGCCCGGCGCGGCCTCGACCTAGAGGTGACCGTCGTGCGCCTCGACGATCTCCGGGCTGTTCGCCAGCCCCAGCCCCTCCGGGTTCCCCCGGTCGGCGTTCCCCGCGCGGTAGAAGGGCAGGAATACCCGCTCCCGCTCTCCGTCAGGCACCCCGACCCCCGATCGCGCACGCTGATGCGCGCCTCGTCGCCCGCGTGCCGGGCCGCCACCGCCACCTCGCCGCCGCCCGGCGAGCTACCGAGTCATGCCTCGTAGTCGACCCCGGGGCATCACCGCCCGCGGTTGTGGCAACGAGACGTGACGCACGCTAATCAGTTACGTGAGTTAGGGTCTCGGCGCGCGAACTGGCGGCCCTGATCGCGGCGGAGTGCGTCGCAGTCGGCATGGAGAAGGGCGAAAGGGGCAACGATGACGACGTCGAATAATCTCACCGCGTTCTATCGGGGCTGGCCGGAGCATCAGCGCCTTCTGGTCAAGATGATCGCCCCGCTGACCCCGGAGCAATTGGCGCTCCGCGACTCCACGGAGCAACGCCCGGTCTGGCTCCTCACCGCCCATATTATCGGCACGCGGATCGGTTGGTTCCGCGGCTGGATGGGCGAGGGCGACCCATCGCTCGACCCGATCGACCTTTGGGACCAGGGCGACGAACCAACGCCGCGCGCCGCGGAGGAGCTGGTCGAGGGGCTGGAGAAGACGTGGGCGATGATCGCGGACTGTCTCGAACGCTGGACACCGGACGATCTTGCCGAAACCTTCACAAAGGAACACCCGGATCGCCCGATCATCCCCCGTTCGCGCGGTTGGATTATTTGGCACACCCTGGAGCACGATATTCATCACGGCGGCGAAATCTCGCTGACGCTCGGCTCGCACGGCCTGCCCGCGCTCGATCTCTAGGTTGGATGTGACGCTATGGCTGGCATTCCCCCTACTTGCACACTACATCTGTGGTTGCAAGAGCTCGTTCATCGCGGGTCAATCGGCCGCTAGTTCGAGTCCGGCCAAGCACACCATAGAAAAACCGAAGCGTGACAATGAAAACGGCGCGGAGGTTACCCCCGCGCCGGTGTTCCGCCATGTTGATGCTCGCGTTGACCGGGTATACTCTCGCAGCTACCACGCCAAGCTACGATCGCCAGAGATCGTTGCGTCAGGCGCAGCGCGAGTGGACTACTACGGTCCGGCATGACCGACGGCGCGCGAGAGGGGCGAGGATGGGGGCGGGGCCGATCGGCGAGGCGGCGACCATCGCGGCGGTGTGGAAAGCCGCCTCCGACGCGATGGCAATTTCCGACCCCGACGGGATTGTCCTGCTGGCCAACCCCGCCTACTACGCCCTCTACGGCCTCACCCCGGAGGCCGTCGTCGGCCGCAGCTTCGCCGTCATCTTCCCGGAGGAGGCGCGCGCCGAGGCTGAGGCGCAGTATCGCGCGGTCTTCGCCGCCGCAGAGATCGCGCCGGCCTACGAGTCGGTGGTGCGCCGGGGCAACGGCGTCGGGCGGGTGGTGGAAGCGCGCTACACCTTCCTGGAGGAAGGCGGGCGGCGGGTCGCGATGCTCTCGGTCGTGCACGACATCACGGAGCGCAAGGCGGCCGAGGCGGCGCTGCG
>CADCWN010000138.1 GCA_902806415.1 uncultured Thermomicrobiales bacterium
TATGCCGCCATTCGACCCCAATGGGATCAGCCGATGGGGCGCATTCGGCTGGTGGACGGGGACACGGAACTGCTGCCGGGGCTGGCGCTGATCGAGACGAGCGGGCATGTGCCGGGCCATCAATCGGTGCTGGTGCGACTGCCCGAGACGGGTGCGGTGCTCCTGACGATCGACGCCGTACCCTTCGTCGAGGGCTTCACCCGCGACAAGCGGGACGACGGTGGCGACCCGGACGCCGAGGCGATCCGCGCCAGTACGAACAAGCTGCTCGATCTGGTGGAACGGGAGCAGGTCAGGCTGGTGATTTTTGGTCATGAGCGGGACCAGTGGGAAGGGCTGAAAAAGCTGCCGGAGTATTACGCGTGAGGATGCAAGCACCTCTGTAGCGAGGGCTTTCATCAGTACATGGGGTACCGCTTTGGTGTTGGGCAATGCATCCTGCCGCGCCGGCGGCGAGACTTGCGCGGAGGGTGGCGTGGGTCCGTCGCCGGTGTGGGCAGTATTGGCTTTCCCACGCGTTTTCTCGCAGGACACCGCCTCGTGGGCGGCACCTCAACGACCCTCAAGTTAGCGAAAAGTAGAGGACTTAGGACTTAGGGTGGCGATGCAACTCGATTTCTTGTTCGGTGTCGGGTCGGTCGGGCGCGAGTCGGTGCCGGATGATCCGAAGGCCATCGTGCTGCACTTCACCTCGGGCGAGTTCAGCGCCGAGATCTGGACCGATGCCGAGGGGATAGTTGGGCCGCGACGGCTTCCCGCGATAATCGACGCGAGGCTCCCATAATCCAGAAGGAAGCGAACGGGGTTAAGTACGATGGGCCGGGGGCGAAACATCGCCCCCGGCCCATCTGCTGCACGAGTGCGGATCAGACCGCCGCGCCCATCGTCGCGCGGCGACCCACGCGCTCGATCTGGCGCTCGCGGTCGCCGCGATCGGACGGGTTGGTGCGGGCGATGTAATCGGCGACCTTCAGCACGGTCAGCGCCCCGCCGCCGAGCACGCTGGCGAGGTCGCCGAGCGCGATGCCGCCGGTCAGCGGCGCGGCGAGCAAGAGGGGCAGGCTGGAGACGAGGCCGAAGAGGCCGATCGCGAGGACCCCGACCGCCAGATATTTCAGGGTGTGGCGCGGCAGCCCGGTGGCCTCCATCTGGATCTCCTCGACCAGCGAGCCGCGCTGTCGCCCCGGCATACTCCCCATATAGGCGAGGAAGCCGATCCCCAGGAAGAGATACTCGTGGCTGAGCAGCACATAGCCGACACCGAGGAGCGCTGCGGCGATATAGAGGCCGAGGGTGAGGCCCTGACGGGTGAACGGGGTGCGCGCCTGCCACCCCTCGGCGGCGCTGTCGGCCAACCGGGTCAGGCGCGCATCGAGGCGCAGGATCGGATTACTGTCGTCCGCCTCGCTGTGGGGATTGGACTCGTGATTGAGTGCCATCGTACGCTCCGTTTCATCAGGGCCACGCCTACTTCGGTACCGGGTCAGTACGGGGAGCAGATAGCCCGGTCGTCCCGGTACCCCTATACTAAAAGTACCAGGACCTTTTGTCATCAGACTTTAGACCGATTTGTCACTCGGCAGTTGGGCGCTAGAGCGGGGGGCGGCGATGGGGTCGGGTGAGCCGGTGCGGATCGTGGCGGTCGTGCGCGATCTCTTTTTCGCGATTCGCATTTGCGAGACGCTCGGCCCGCGCGGCTATGCGGTCGAGGTGGCAAAGTCCGCCGAGGCGTTGCGGGGAACGCTCGCGGGCGGGGGAGCGCCGATCGCGCTGATCATCGTCGATCTCGCCTTCGCGGCGATCGGGCCGGCCGCGCTGATCGCCACGCTCAAGGCCGCGCCAGATACCACGGGTATCCCGATCCTCGCCTTCGGTTCGCACCTCGACCACGCCTCGCGCGACGCCGCGAAGGCGGCGGGGGCCGATCGAGTCGTCGCCAACTCGAAGCTCGCCGAGGCGCTACCGGAACTTGTCGGGCGCTACGCCCTGCACCTTGGCGGAACATCAGCTGATGCGTGATCGCTGCCCCGCCCACCGCGCCACCCCATGCTACAATCCCGCCACCGCGCGGGGACGGCGTGCAATGCCACGTCTCACCACTACCTGCGAAGTGTGAGGGAAGATGGCGGGAGAGCCGAGCGAGCTGGCGGCGGCGGGGAGCGCGATCGAGGATAGCCTGGCGCGCTACGCGGCGGCGGTCGCGCGCGCACATCAGGATGAGGAATTGCTGGCCATCCGCGACGGCCTGCTCGACTTCCAGTTCGCGAGTCGGCAACTCCTGACCACGATCGAGGAGCGGCTCGGCGCGTTCGAGGGGGACGACAGCCCGCGCGCCCTCGCGGCGCAGTCCGAGGCGCTGATCGAGCAGATCGAGGGCTTGCAGGATGCCTGGGAGAGCCGGGTCGATCTGCTGCTCGATGCCGGGTTCGACGACGGTCGCCTCGCCGCCTTCCTCGCCGACCTGCTGGCCCGCCCGGACCGCGATGCGGTCATCGGCGATCTCTTCACCGGCCTGCCCGCCGACATGGATCAGGCGGCAGAGCTGCTCGACTACGCCAAGCGCTATCTCCTCTCGCTCGTCGTGCCGCCCCCGCGACGCTGATCCGCGATGGGCGCGAAGGGTGAGGCGGGGCCAAGACACACCATTGTCGGGCGGGTGGTATCGTTGGGGCCGTTGCAGCGCGATCTCGTGCCGCTCTATCAGCGCTGGATCAACGACTTCGGGACGCAAAGCACGCTGGGTGGCCCGCCGGTGCCGCGAACGATTGAGCAGGAGTTGGAGCGCTACACACAGCTCACGGCTGCCGAGGATAGCGCGCAGTTCACGATCTACGATCGGGCAACGGGCCGACCGATCGGGATCACCGAGTTGCAGGAGATCGATCGCCGCAACCGCACCGCCACGTTCGTGATCTTCATCGGCGAGGTGGACGCGCGCGGGCAGGGCTATGGGACGGACGTGACACGGCTCCTACTCGATTACGGCTTCACCACGCTGGGATTGCACAACGTCCTCCTCACGGTCGTCGCCTTCAATATTGCCGCCATCCGCGCGTATGAGCGGGCGGGTTTCCGCGCCATCGGACGACGGCGAGAGTGTCGATTGGTGGGCGGGCAACGATGGGACGACATCTACCTGGAGTGCCTGGCGAGCGAGTTCGTCAGGCCAATGGTGGGCGCGGCCTTCGCGCCGAATATGCCGCGCGGCGGGGCAGCGGGAGGGGAAGAAGAATGAATCGCGGGAGCTTCGATCGGCCCGAGGTCGCGGCGGAATACGCCCGCGCGAGCCTGTTCGCCGCCGGCGACGATCTCGCCTGGCTCGTCCAGGCGGCCGCGCTGACCGGTCGCGAGCGCGTCCTCGATCTCGGCACTGCCGCCGGGCATACCGCGCTAGCCCTCGCGCCGCGCACGGCGATCACCATCGGGCTTGACCCCGCACCGGCGATGCTGCGGCAGGCGCGGCGGCTCGCGGCGGAGCGCGGGGTCGGCAACCTCGGGTTGATCGTCTCCCCCGCCGATCCGATCCCGTTCGCCGACGGGGCGTTCGATGTGGTGGCCTGCCGCCTCGCCGCGCACCACTTCCCCGATTTGCCGGGCACCCTCTACGAGGTCGAGCGCGTCCTGCGACTGGGCGGGCGACTGATCGTCGTGGACGTGATCGCGCCGGAGGACGACGCGCTCGACGAGTTCATCAACGAAGTTGAGGTCGTGCGCGACCCCTCCCACGCGCACGACTACCGCCTCTCCGAGTGGGCCGAGGCGCTAGGCGGCTTCGCCCTGCGCTACGAACTGCTCCGTCGCTGGGAACTGCCGCTCGACTTCGCGGCCTGGACCGCGCGCGTCGGCGCGCCGCCCGCCGCCGTCGCCCGCCTCGAAACCCTCTTCGACGGGGCCAGCCCCGACGCAGTCGAGGCGTTCCGGATCACCCCGCCGCCAGCGCGCTCCTTCTGCCTCCACGCGGCGCTCTTCGTCGGGACCAAAGGATGAGAGGTGGGCGGTGCCCCTGCTCGTCCTGGCCTATCCCGAGTTAGCGCCCGAGGACAGCGTGCGGATCGAGATGATCCGCGCGGCGCACGATCCGACCCACGCGCGAGTGCGAGCGCATTTCACGCTCGTCTACCCGCTCGCTAGCGTCCCCGAGCGGATCAGCACCGAGGAGGTGCGCGCGTTCCTGGGCGCGGTCGCGCGCGAGCACGCGCCGATCCGGTTCGTCCTGCGCTCGGCGATCCCATTCAAGGATGTGAGTGGCCCCGAGACCAGCGTCTTCCTGATGCCCGACGAGGGATTCGGCGCGATCGTGCGCCTGCACGACCGCCTCTACACCGGCCTCCTCGCGGGCGAACTGCGCCTCGATCTCCCGACCGTGCCGCACCTCACCGTGGGCCGCTCGCCCGATCCGGTCGCCTGCAAGCGCCTCGCGGACACGCTCAACGCCCGCCCGTTCGCCATCGCCGGGACGATCGCCGCGCTCTCTCTCGTGGCGCACGACGGCGGCACCGTACACACCGTCGCGCGGCTGCCGCTGGGCGCGGAATGAGGCCGGTCACTCGGTCAGGAACCCGTAATCGCGCTGGGCCAGCATCTGCTGCCACAGCCCCAGATTGGCAACGTCACCGATCGCAAGGGGCAGAACAATCGTCGCGCGGTCGCCGGAGACGACAATATCCGGCGCGCCGACGACCGCGCGCGCCGAGCGGTTGACCATTCGCCTGGAGCCGGTAGTTGGCCGCGCGCTCACGCAAGAGCGGGGCGTCGGCGCGGGTGCTCGCGGGATCGTCGTAGACCAGCGCGACGAGCATCGTGTGGGTCGTACCGTCGTCGCGCAGCCCGAGGCCGACCAGGCGATACGGGTGCAAGCGCGGGCGATTCGGCTCGCCCCCCGGCGTGGTGCGCGGCGTGGCGCGCGGGTTGCCGGATTGCGGACGGAAGAAGGGGTCGGGTGGCAACAAACTCGCCCCGACAACCGGCGTCGACTGCTGCTGATCTTCAGCTTCTTCCTCGGGAACAAGTTCGCCTTCGCCGACTCGGACCTCTTCCTCCGCACTTATCCGCCGCCGCTGGTGTTCCTCGCCTCCTGCACCTTCTACGGCTGGGCCTGGCTCTTCTACCCGGCGCTGATCCAGCTGGCGCTCGTCTTCCCGGTACGCCTGGGGCCGCTGCGGCGCTTCCCTCGCCTGCTGCCGACGCTCCTGCACGGCGGCCTTGCCGTACTGGTGCTGCTCCACGCCCTCCTCCTGGCCACCGGGCGGCGGGGCGTGGAGGGCCTCCTGTTCGCGGTGACGATCGTCCTAGCCGCCACCGCCATCGTGATGGTGGTCACGAGCCTGGCCTACAACTTCCGCACGCTGCGCGACATGGTGGGGCGGGCGCAACTGCGCTGGGTCGCCCTGGGGCTGGGGGCGGGCTGGGGCGGCGGCCTCGCCTTGGTGTTGCTCGGCCTCGCCGTGCCGGCGCTCGCCCCCATAACCGCGCGGGGGTTCAGCTGGTTGACCGCCTTGCTGCCGCTGGCACTGGCCGTCGCCATCACCCGCTACCGGCTGTTCGACATCGACGTGCTGATCAACCGCGCCCTGGTCTACGGCGCGCTCACCGCCACCCTAGCGACGTTCTACTGGCTGGGTGTGGCGGCGCTGCAACGGGCGGTCGGCTGGCTGATGGGGCAGGAGGAATCGCCGCTGGCGATCGTGGCCTCGACCCTCGCCAGCGCCGCCCTCTTCCAGCCCCTCAGGCATCACATCCAGGCGTTCATCGATCGCCGCTTCTACCGCCGCAAGTACAAGGCGGCCCGGACGCTGGTCGCCTTCGGTGCCACCCTGCGTGACGAGACAGACCTGGAGCAGCTGAACGCGCACCTGCTGGCGGTCGTGGAGGAGACGATGCAGCCCGCCTACGTCTCCCTCTGGCTGCGCCCCACCGATGGACCCGCCGAGGCCCGGAAGGAATAGGGCGTGCCCCTGGCCTCCACCCCCGACCACGGCCTATACTGGTCCGTGCCGCCCAGCCGGATGTGCCAGAAGTGGGACGAAGCGGGTTGCCGAGAATTGTCCAGGACAGCGTGAAA
>CADCWN010000139.1 GCA_902806415.1 uncultured Thermomicrobiales bacterium
CGCGCCGACCGGTGCCTCCGTGGGCGCTAGCGGCGCTCCTGCGCCCTCCTGCGCGGCCTGCGCCGCCGCCAGCCTGTCGCGCTCGGCCTCGGCGATCGCAGCCCAGCGGCGCAGGCGGGCGAGCAGTGCCGCGGCCAGCCTGACCGGGACTATTTCTTCGCGAGCGTGTCCCGCCCCACGGCGAGCCGGACCGTGCTCCCCGCCAGCTCGGCCACCTGCTCCGCCAGGGCGTAACAATCGTCTCGATCAGGGCCGGCATCGATCTCGACGTACCCGGACACGACCAGCCGCGCGAGCAAGGCGTCGGGCACCGCGTCGGGTACCGCGTCGAGCGCCGGATCGTCCACCAGCGTCGCCTCGTTCAGATCGGTCGCGCCGAGGTAGACCCGGCGGACCGTCCCGACGTGCTCGCCGGCCGCGTCAACGACGACCATGCCCGTGCTAATCCGCGCCAGTAGCTCGTTGCCCTCCCCGAATGGTTGCGCCACCATGACGGTCTCCTCTCCCTACAGCTCACCCTTACGCGCGGCCGAACACCCGCTGCAGCCGTGCCCAGAAGCCCCCTCCCGGCGCTCCTGAGGCATCCTGCGCAGCCCGCGCCGCCGCCAGCCGGTCCCGCTCGGCCTCGGTGACGTGCTCACATTCGTCGCCACATCTGCTGGTAACCCGGCTCGCCAACGAGCAGCCGGCGGCCGCCACGCGGGCGCGACGGTGGATCGTGGCTCTCCCGGGGGCGGCGCGCAATCGGGCGCCGGTCATGACGACGGCCCGGGACGCGCGGTGGGTAGACCGGGCCCCGTTGCGCGCCGCCGCCAAGCCTGGGTGAGCAGGACGAGGATGACGGGGCCGAAGATGATCGCCACCCCGACGTTATGCACGGGGACGAACGGGAGCTTGTACCCGCCCCAGAGCCAAATGAACGGGGCGTAGACCGCCATCGCGCCGGCCGTCCAAGCCCAGGCGCGCATCGTCGCCCAACCGGGCGGCACGAGTGCGGTCAGACCGACGAGCCAGATCAGGTACCAGCCCCGGAATTGCCAAGTGGCGACAAGGAGCAGGACGGTGACGACGACGACGGCGACGTGCGGTAGGTGCGCCGGGCGCCGCCACACCGTACGCACCCCCCACAGCAGCGTGAGCAGAAGGGCGACCGTGCCAGCGCCTATGCCCCACCCTTCGACCACCGCGCGCGGCAGGTGACCCTCGAGGACGAAGGCGACGGCGGCGAGCGGCGAGGTGAGGACGATCGCGCCCTGCCCGGCGAGGCTCGTGCGCAATGCCCCGACATCGAAGAACGGGGCCAGGGCGACCGCCACGATCAGCCCACTGTAGGCGACACTGGTGCCGAGCAGACGGCGGCGTGCGCGTCCGTCGCCGGCGCGCCGCCACAGCGCGGTCGCCGCAACGGGCAGGAGGACACCCGGCGCGTACTTGACCAACGTCGCCGCGACGAGCAGGGGGAGCACCACGGTGTCGCACCCCCGCGTCCAGGCCAGGAAAGCGAGGAGGACGAGCAGGATCACGACGACATCGTTGTGGACATTGCCGATCCCCTCCCAGAGGACGAGGGGATTCCAGAGGTAGCAGAGCGCGCCGGTCGCCGGTGCCCCGCCCGGCGTCGCCGCCAACATCCGCGCGATCGCCCAGGCCCCCACCAGCGTGGCCAGGGTGGCGAGGACCTTGAAGCCGACGAGCGCGAGCGGCAGCCGCGCGTCGGCCAGCAGGGTGATCGGCGCGGCGATCAGGTTCCACAGGGGGCCGTAGGGTGAGGAGTCGTCCGCCCACTCGGCGATGACGAAGGGACGCCAGGGGTCGGCAGGATAGTCCTCCGGCCGGGCGGCATTCGGGTTGGCGCCGTAGGTGGTCAGCAGGCGACTCCGCGCCGCGTAGAGGAAGACGTCGTTCGCCCCGGCCGGATAGGTGGTCGCCAGGCACACGGCGAGCGTGGCCCCCACACTGAAGACGACCGGCAGGGCCCGCGCCGCGGCGAGACGCCGGCATTCCCGCAGCGCGAGACCGTAGAGGGCGAAGAGGGTCGCCTGCGCGAAGACGAAGGCCCAGCACTCGAGCGCGGCATACCCCGAGAGGATCCCGAGGTCGGCGAGCTGCTCGGCGTTGCCGCTGAGCGGGTAGCGCACGGCGAAGTAGAGGGCGGGGACAAGCATGCCGACGCCGTAGCCCCAGAGGCGGGCGCTGCCGCGAGTGCTAGCGGGAGGCGCGAGCGTGCAACTCGTCACCGGTGCTCCTCCTCGCGACGCCCTCGCGGTGCGATCGCCCAGGGGCTAGTCTACAGACGAGGGGCGCACCTTCAGCGCCACCATCGTGGTGCACATTGCCGGGGAGCTACGCTAAGCGCCCCGCCCCTACCGCCCCAACAGCCGTTTGAACCGTCTCCATACGCCGGGGAGGGGGGCCTGTGCCTCGAATGGCACTTCCGGCGCTCCTGCGCCATCCTGCGCAGCCTGCGCCACCGCCAGCCGGTCGCGCTCGGCCTCGGCCGCCTCGGCCCGCCGGCGCAGCTCGGCGATCGTCTCATCCTTCGCCTCGGCCTGCGCCTTCACCCGCCCCAATTCCTCGCGCACCCCTCCCAATTCGGCGATGAAGGGGGCTAACAACCGCTGCACAATGGCATCGGCCTGGGCCTGCTGATCGGGGCTGACCAGCGCGGCCGGTTGTGCAGGGTTGTCGGGGTTGTGACGCACAGGGCGTGACAACGATTGTGGGGGCTCGTTGGTAGGGTCTGGTAGGGGGACGCCGAGCGATTCCCGCTCTATGGCGTAGGTTTCGCCCTGGGGGGTCACAACCTTGTGCGCCTTGTAACGCCCTGCCCTGACACGGTTCCTGACCGTGTTGCGGTGGACCCCTAACAGGGTGGCGACCTCGGCGATGCTCAGGAACTCAGCACGATCCTCCACCCTGCCAACCCCTCACAACGGCGCACAATGAGGCCCGCAGGATAGCACAACGGCCCGGCGCGAATACGTATTCGCGCCGGGCCGAGCTGTCCGCTGCCCACTGCCCACTAGATGACGCCGAGGAGCCGCAGGAGGAGAATGAGCAGGATGATCGCGACCAGCGTGCCGATGATCCCATAGTTGCGCATGGTACCCCCTTGCGCGTTGCCGCGCTGCTATCGCTCTCCACCCCGAGGAGAACGGCAGCCTAGCACGATTGGCGGGCGCGCGAAAGGCCCGGTCCTCATGGCCCCGTGAGGAGTCGCCTTCCCCTTCAGGCGATCGTCAACGTCGTACCGACAATACCCCCCGCCGCGCGCTATGCTCGGAGACCGAGATCGTCCCGTGCGCGCAGAGGAGGTGCAGCGATGAGCCGTGCGCGCTCCCCCGTCGCCGCCCTGAGAGAGCGCCGCGCGGCATTCGCGGACCTGGTCCTCCGCGCCGATCTGGCCCCCCCAGAGGAGCGCGAGCTGCTGCTGAACAATGCCGTCACGCTCGCCCATCTGCACCGGGAGGTGACCGGCACGCCGCTCATCCCCGACCTCGACCGCTACCCCGGGCTCGCCGAGCGGCTGCCCCGGCGCGGGACGACGGCCAACCGCTCGACCGCCGCTGAGTGATCGCGGCCTCGCGTACCCCTCCCCTCTCCAGCCCCCACCGGCCCTCCTCTCCTCCCCTCACCGCCAGGTCCCCCAGCGGATTTGCGCTGGGGGACCTGGCCCTACCACTGGGGCGCGGGCGCTCGGGGCGTGATTCGGCCCGCCCCGCGGCGACAATTCCGTGTGTCCCTCCGCCCTTCCCCGCCCGGCACGGGGCGCTCGGGGCGCGATTCGGCCCGCTGTCGCGCGAGAAACGCCGCGCTCGGGGTGCGCCTTTATCTTGCCTTCACCGCGCCGCCCGTGCTCGCCAGCCGTGCGGCACGTCATGCTCTGGGGCGTGGTGGACCGCGCTGCCCGGGCTCGGCGGCCAGCACGAGCGCCAGGCTACACCGGAAACGGGCGATGCAATCCCGTCGCCCTTCGTCACGGGGGAAGGGGAGACCCCGCCAGGCTTCGGGGGAGCCTGGCGGGGCCGGAAGGGGAGGGATGCGGAAGGGGAGGGATGAGGAGGAAATGAAGAACCCTTGTAGCGTAGCAGCGGAGTACCGGGAGGAGGAGAGCCGGATGGCAGGACAATAGTCCCGATCCTTGCTACTCGGGGCGCTTGACCATACGCGGCTTGCCCCGCCCCGAGGCGTCGAGCGTCCCCCACACCCGCCGCGTGTCCTCCA
>CADCWN010000140.1 GCA_902806415.1 uncultured Thermomicrobiales bacterium
CCGCCTGCTTCCTGCTCGCTTCCCCCCTCCCCTCTACTTAATTCGCGCCTAGCAGCGGCGTGAAGATCTCCACCACCCGCTTCTCGATCTCGGCCAGCTTGGCGAAGTCAATCGTCGGGCGCTTGATCTCGCCGATCGTCCTCACGCCGGGGGCACTTGCCGCGCCGAGGGGCGTGCCAACGGTCAGCGGAAACTCGTTCTCCTGCGTCGTCAGGGGCAGCTGCCCATCCGGGCTGAGGGCGAAGTCGACGAAGACCTTGGCGGCGGCTTGGTTCTTGGCACCCTTGATGACGCTGACTGAGAGAGGAATGACCAGCGTGCCGATGTCGTTCGGTCCCTGGTCGGGGTAGATCAGGCCGAGCGGCACGTTCTGGTTCCTATTCTTCTCGATTGCGTAGTAGTAGTGGTTCGTCAGACCGAAGGCGTACTCGCCGCTCGCCACCGCCTTGCTGACCTCTGTGTGGTTCGGGAGCACCTTCAGGCCGTTGGCGAGGAGATCGTTGATGTACTTCGTCGTGAACTCCTCGCCCTTGATCTGGACCAGCGAGTCGAGCCAGAGGCGGACACTGCCCTCGCGAATCGACGCCATCGCGACCTTGCCCTTGTACTTCGCGTCGGTCAGCTCGAAAACCGACTTCGGGGCGTCCCCCGACTTAACAAGGTCCGTGTTGTAGATGATGTTGCGCGAGCGCCCGATCACGCCGGTCCAACCGCCTTCGGTCGCCTTGAACTCCGTCGGCACCGACGCGGCGTTCGGGGAGACGTAGGGCTCAAAGAGTCCCTTCTGGCGTAACCCCTCGGCGGACGCGGCATCGGTGGTGAAGAAGACATCACCGCGCGGGCTTCCCTTCTCCTGATCGATCAAGGTCGCCAGTTCGCCCGCCCCGCCGCTCTTCAGCGTCACCTTGACCCCCGTCTTCACGGTGAAGGCGTCAACGAGCGGCTTCATCAGCTCTTCCTTGCGCGCCGAGTAGATCACCACCTCGCCACCGACCTGCGCGGCGGGGGCGGTGCGGGTGGCGGTCCCAGACGGCGTAACCGCCGTGCCGGTGCGGACGACTGTCGCGACACCGGTTCCGGTCGGCGCGGTCGACGCACCCGCTGCCGCGGTGGCCGCGCGCGTCGCCGCCGTCGTGGGCGCGACCGATGGGGCAGACGATGGAGCACCCGACGTTGCCGTTGTCGGCGCGGATGTACTACCGCCGCACGCCGCGAGCAGGGCTTCTACCGCCACAAGGCTCGCCGTTGTCAGGAATACTCGCCGGCCGACCCGCATCACTCCTCCTTATTTACCGACCAGAACCTCTAAGATTAGTATACCCTAACTCTTTCCGGCACCATAGTACGATAGTAGATGCGAGGATGCAAGCAATGGAGTCGTCAGAAACGGTCGAGAGTGCATAACCAAGGATAGAGGTTGCTTATACGAGCGTATTTTCGACGTTGATAATGATTGCCCCATCGCATCAGAATCACTATTGTGTGGATTAGACGACATGATATATTGGACTCTGAAGTCAGTGGTTATATTCTTTCAGGGAGCGTTGGATGGGATCTTGGGGCTCTGGCCTGTTCCAAAGCGATTCAGCAGCAGATTTAGTCTTTGTACTCGAGCACCCTGCCGATCTCGAACTTATTATCAATGCATTGCGTGCAGTCGATGACCATAAAGGATACCTGGATGTTGATTTCGGTGATGCGGCCCTCGCCGCTGCCGAGATAGTTACCGCCCTCTGCGGTCAACCCGCGTAGCTTGTACCGGATGAGATGCCCTGAGAGGTACAAGCGGATGCGCTTGCCTGGGCGCAAGCGCATCCACTAAAGGTTGAACCGTCGCTACTTCAGCTTGCTCTTCGCGTCGTCGCCCGCGTTAGGTCCGATTCGGAATCGAAGAGCTTACGCGATGATGATCCTGAGTGGCTAGAGGCCATAGACAACCTCGAACAACGCTTAAGTCGCTGCCTTTCATAGCTCAGCAGATCAGCGATCGCGTAGCAAGAGTGAGCACTACGGTTACTCCATCATGATCACGCCGCGCGCGACCGACCCGCTCTGCAAGAGGTCGAAACCCTCGTTGATCTGGTCGAGGGTGTAGGTGCGGCTGATCAGTTCGTCGAGCTTTAATCGACCTTGTTGGTAGAGTTCGAGCAGGCGCAGCATATCGACGCGCGGGCGGGCCGAGCCGTAGAACGAGCCCTTCAGGGTCTTCTCCTGCATCGCCAGTGCCCAGGCGTCGATCTGCGCCATCTGCCCCTGCGGCGCGATCCCGACCTCGATCGCCGTCCCCCCGATCTTCACCATCTCGAATGCCTGCTGCACCGTCCGGGCGCTGCCGATCGCGTCGAAGGCGTAGTCGGCACCGTGGCCGGTGATCTCCTTGACGCGCGCCACCGCATCCTCCTCGCGCGCGTTGATCGTGTGCGTCGCGCCGAAGTCCAGCGCGTACTCCAATTTGTTATCGAGCAGATCGACCGCGATGATCTGCGCGGCGTTCAGCATCCGCGCACCCTGCACCACGTTCAGCCCGACGCCGCCGCAGCCGATCACCACCACCGCACTCCCCGGTTCCACGCTGACGGTGTTCGTCGCCGCGCCGACGCCGGTCATCACCGCGCAGCCGACGAGCGCCGCGCGGTCGAGCGGGATCGCCTTGGGGATCGGCAGCAACTGCTCCTCCGGGAGGACCGCGTGCTCGGCGAAGCAGGCCACGCGCGCCAGATGATAGACCGGCTGTCCCCCGCTGCTGAGGCGCGTCGTGCCGTCATACATCGTCCCCGGCGCGCTGATCCGCCCGGTGCAGAGGGTCGGGCGCCCGATCGTGCAGTAATCGCAGTAGCCGCAATTGGGCCGGAAGATCAGGACGCAATGGTCGCCCGGCTTCACGCGCGTCACCCCCGGCCCGACCCGCTCGACGATCCCCGCGCCCTCATGGCCGAGCACCGCCGGCTTGGGGATCGGCCACTCGCCCTTCATGTAGTGCAGATCGGAGTGGCAGACCCCGGCGGCGACGATCCGCACCAGCACCTCCCCGGCCTGGGGCTCCGCCAACTCGACCTCTTCGATGACGAGCGGCTGGCCCACCTCGCGCAATAATGCGGCTCGCGTCTTCACCCCATACCTCCCCATCAATTACCAATCGAGCACCACATCTCGCGCGATGATAGCCCCGCGCGCCCGCACAGGCAAACGCGGACGAGTCGTCAGTCGTCAGTCGTCAGTCGTCAGCGGGTTTGCTGTAAGGAAGAGGAGTTCGTGTGGCACCGCGCCAGTACTGACGACCGACGACTGACGACTGACGACTCGCTACGCATACCGCGCCACCAGCCCATCGAGGTACTCGCTGTAGCGCGCGGCCAGGGCGGGGCTGTCGAGGATCAGCAGATTCTCGGCGTTGAACTGGGCGCTGCGCGAGAAGTTGTAGGAGCCGGTGATCACCGTGTCGTCCACGATCAGCACCTTGTTGTGCATGAAGTCGTGCGGCGTGTCCGGGCGATAGCGGTGCGAGCGCTTGCCCGCCAGCCCCGCCCGCGCCACGATCTCCCCCACCGCGCCGATCTTCCAGAGGTTCTTCGGCACCGTCTCCCACTGGCGCAGCACGTCGCCCATCTGCGTCTGGTCGTAGAGGCCGTCAACCTCGACCCGACCGGCCTCCAGGAGCGCCAGGAGCGCGTTCAGCAGCGCCCCCGAGTTGAGCAACATGCTGCAGATGCGGACGCGCCGCGTCGCCGCCGCCACGCGCGCCGCCACCGCTGAGTCGATCGCCTCCCCGCGCCCCGGCGAGAAGAAGAGTTGCGCGGTCAGTGGCGCGCCGTCATAGCGCAATGCGACCGGTGGCACGTCGAACTCGCCGGTGTCGTCGTTGTGGCGCTCCCGCCAGAGATCGGCGAAGTCGCGCGCGTAGGCGGCGACGATCGCGGGGGCGGCGATGGCGACGATGTTGTTCTCCTGCAACGCCCAGGCGTCGTCGGTGAAGTTGGTCGAACCGGTCCAGACGCGCGGCTCCGGCCCGGCGGCGTCGCGCACGATGAATTTGTTGTGCATCAGCTTCGGCCCGCCGATCCGCCGGAATGGGTAGCCGAGCGATTGGATGAACGCCCCAGTCCCCGGCTCGGCGGGGTCCATCCCGGCCTGGGGTTGCGGCGGCTCAGGCTTGTCGGCGTCGTAGACGATCCGGATCTCCACCCCCACCGCCGCGCGCTCGCGCAACGCCCCCGCCAGCGCGGCCCCGAGCGGCGCGCTCAGTCGACAATCGTAGAGCGCCAGGTCGAGCGTCTGCCGCGCGCCGCCGATGAACTCCGCCACCAGCGCCGCGACCTCCTCGGCGCGCTGCGCCCCTTCCGCGAGGAAACGAACCGCCAGATCCTGTTGCCCCGGTCGTAACTCGGCCCAGCCCTCCATCGCCACCTCCCCTGTCAGCGCCCGACCATGCACGAAGTGTGCCGCTCAGGGCAGAAAAAAGCGGCGGTCGGTGCCAGCCACACCGACCGCCGCAATCAGGAGGAGGGATGACAAGTGCGCTCGCCACAAGGACCTGTCATCTTACCCGTATATACGCGCGGGGTGGCAACTTTGGTTCATTGCAGGCCGGGCATAGACGGCGGTTCCAGGCGACTAAGCGGCGATTCAGCCCTTCAAGAACGGTGGACTGCGGCTGCTCCACTCCGCATATGCGGACCGTTTCCCGTTTCCCTCCGGCATGCCACGCCCGGGACGTTCCCAGGCGGGCACCGCGCCAGAAGTGGATCTACCACCGCATATACTGAGGGTTCTCCCCCCTGGTCAGGCCGCAAAGCCCCGCTACACTGGTCGTACCAAAGACCTCACCCCTTGACGCCGGGTCCCCTTGCGCCCGGCGTTGAGCGCAGTGCCCAGGAGGCGACTATGACCAGGTGCGCTAGCTGCGCGTCCGAAATCCCCCCCGATCTCGCCGTGGCCTATTGCCCCTATTGCGGCCACTTGCTGAACAGCCGGGCGCTGGCGGAGCCGTCGCCAGCGGTGGAGGTCCTGCCCCCCGATGCGGCAGACACCCCGCCCCGGCGAAGGCCGACCTTCGTGCCGGTGCTGCTCCCGCCACGCCCGGTTCCTACGGTGTCCGAGACCCCGCCAGCACAGCCATACTCTGCCCCACAGCCCCCACATCCATACCCTGCCCCGCACCCGCCCCAGCCATACTACGCCCCGCAGCCGCCCCCGGCACAGCCGATCGAGATCCACGTCACGCAGACGCAGGGGAGCGGCATCTTCAGCAGTTGCTTTACCACCCTCGGCGTCATCGTCTTCCTCTTCTTCCTGCTGCCCCTCCTGTGCGGGGTCATGGGGATATTCGGCAACATCGTCGTGCCCTCTCGATAGTGGCTGGACGCGATGATTCCGGAGGTATGCTCGACAGTTTTCGGCACATCTCTCAGTGATCGGCATGTGCCTGCGATTGGAATGAAGAAAAAGCGTCCACTTTCATCCTTTCGGGCGTCATCCCTTTACTCAATCCCATCTGCGCAAGCGCATAGTTCCGCCCGGGGACCAGTGGCATGGCGCGGATTCGCCCTCCATCGACCCGAGCGTGAGCCAGAAGGCGGTAGCACGAGCGTATCAACATATACGCGCCGAGTTCAGCGCGTCGAAAACACGACGGCTCTCGGAGAAGCACAGGCCGCGGGGTGCGACCGCCTGCGCGATTGGAATACCGGGTATCTGCGGTGGGGCTACGACGATAATCTCGGCGACTTCGAGCGCGACTGGACGATGGCGCGGGAACGGTTAATCGGTGAGAGAGGCTTCCGAAACGAAGGATGAGGAAATGTTAACGACACCAAATTTGCGCGAGGCCACGGAGCGGGATGCACCAAACATTGCCGAGCTACTCCAGCGCATCATCGCGTTGCACGATAAGGTGCCGCCTCCGGTCGAGCAGCTGATTGGTCAGGTCGAGCCTATCCTTCGCGCGCCCGATGCCTGGTACCTCATCGCCGAGGTGGGCCGCGAGCTTGTCGGCATGGTGCAGGTCAACGAGCGCTACAGCACCTGGGATGGCGGACACTATGGCTATGTCGAGGATTTCTTCGTCCTTGACGACTACCGTGGCCAGGGTATCGGTGCCCTCATGCTCGCCCACATCGAAACCCGGGCGCTGGCGCGCGCCTGGGTGCGGCTCGATCTCGACGTCCTGGCGAATAACGAAGCGGCCCACCTGTACGAGCGGGCCGGCTACGACAGAACCGACTACGTAATCTACCGACGCATGCTCAAGTAAGGCTGACGCCTTGTAACGCGACTGCGACGAAGGGGCAGGCCTTTTCGCCGTCCCTGCCCTACTCCGCCCGACATGTCCAGCGGCATAGCAGTCACATCATCATCTCCATCTCGCCGGGAACGGTGTCGAGGCAAGGAACGCGGTAGAATTGCTTGCCGACAGGCTGATTCGGCTCGGCGGCGGCGGGGCAGGGGGGCGATGACGGGCGAGACAATCGCGGCGAGCGGGTGGTGGCCGGAACTGACGGCGCGCATCGGTTCGCTCTGGCCGCGCGGCCTCGGCCCCGAAGCGCGCCGGATGACGGTCGAGACGGCAGCCGGGAAGGCACATTATGTCGCCATCGGCAGCGGCCCGCCGGTCATCTTCCTGCACGGGCTCGACGGTTCCTCGCGCTGGTGGACCCCGACGCTACGCCTCCTCGCCCCGCACTTCCGCTGTTTCGCGCTCGACTTCATCGACTTCGACCGCTGGCGAGAACGCTCCCGGATCGGCCTGCCGCGCGCTAGCACCTTCGTCGCCGCCTGGCTGGCGGCGCTGGAGCTCGATCGCGCCCATGTCATCGCGCACTCGATGGGCGGCTACGCGGCGTGCCAACTGGCGATCGAGCGGCCCGAGCTGGTCGATCGGCTCGTGCTGGTCGCCCCTGCAATCTTCGAGTCCCGCCCACCGTATGTGCGCGAGGCGACCCGGCTCGGGCCATTCGCGTGGACGGTCACGCCCCAGTTTCTGCCGGTCCTCGTCCACGACTCGTTCCGAACCGGGCCGCTGCGCTGGCTGCGCTCGGCGGTCGAACTGCGACGGGCCAAGCCGTTGCCGCTGGAACAGATCGTCGCGCCGACGCTGCTGATCTGGGGGACGAACGATCCGCTCGTCCCCGTGGTGCAGGGACCGCAGGTGCAGCGACGGATCGCCGATTCACGGCTCCTGACCCTGCCGGGCGCGCGCCATGTGCCGATGTACGAGCGCGCCGAGGCGTGCAACGGTGCGATCGATCGTTTCCTGCAGGGTGAGCCGGTCGGGCAGGGGATCCCGACGCCCCCATGAACGAGAAGACGCTGAATCGCCGCGCCGCGCCGTGGGAGGGGTTGCGCGGCTACGACGCCCTCGTCCAGGGGGCCGATGTCGTCGCCGAGGGCCACCGGTACTTCTATCGGTTCGCGGGCGAAGGGCGCGCGGGGGCCTTACCGCTCGTTCTCATCCACGGGCTCGGGGTGTCGAGCGCCTACTGGGGCCGCTTGCTCCCCTGGCTGGCCGATCGGCGACCGGTCTACGCCCTCGATCTGCCCGGCTTCGGGCGGAGCGACGACCCGGATACGGTCCTGAACAGCGTCCAACTCGCGCGGGCGACGCGCCTCTGGATGGAGGCGATCGGCCTCGACTGCGCCCACGTCCTGGCCCACTCGCAGGGCGCGCAGATCGCGATTGAACTGGCCGACGACCGCCCGCAGCACGTCGCGTCGCTCAGCCTGGCGAGCCCGACCCTGGGCGAGCGCGATCCGGCCCTGCCCTGGATGGCCCTGCGCCTGCTGCGCGACGTGCCGCGCGAGGATCGCAGCCTGCTGCCGGTCGTCACGCGCGCCTACTTGCGCTCCGGGCTCGTGCAGATGGTCTGGACCAACCACCTCCTGAGCCACGACGACAGCGTGCTCACCCTCGGCCATCTGCGCCTGCCGACACTCCTCGTGCGCGGCGAGCGCGACCCGGTGATCACCGCCGAGGCGGTCGAGAGCCTCGCTCGCGCGGCCCCGCACGCCCGCTGCGCCGTGATCCCCACCGCGCCGCACGGATTCCACTGGAGTCACGCCCTGCCGCTGGCGCGGATCGTGAACGCCTTCCTCGCAGAGCTCGATACCCCGCCCGCCGACTCACCTATCCGCCAGCGCCAGCGGCGTGCGCCGGCACGTCCCGATCCGCCACTGACCTTTCGACCGGTGACGGGTGCCCCCTCCCGCTATAGATTGGCGGATACCCCGCGCTGCGCCGGACGCCGTGCGGCAGTACCCGCGACGAGCGCACCAGGGGTAAGGAAGGATGACCGGGATGAGCGCCGCTAGATCGAGTGAACCACGCGCCGATCCGATCGAAGAATGGGTATCCTCCCACCCGCGCTGGGGAGAATTGGCCGAGGCGGTGGCGGAACTCGGGCAGGAGGCGTGGATCGCCACCACCGCGCCGTTCCACCGCAGCGCGCACGTCCTCGTCGCCGTACGGGGCGGGGTGGTCGCCGGTTTCTTGCGCTTCGTCGTGCAGGAGATTGGCCCCGAACTCGACCGCCCGCCGCTCGCCTTCGCGGGCCAGCCCCTGATCGAGGCCAAGATTCTGGCGTTCGGCGTACTCCCCGCCTTCCGACGCCAGGGGATCGGCCTCGCCCTCCAGCGCGCAGCGATCGCGCGGGGGCGGGCGCTCGGGTGCCATCAGGTGCGCTCGCACAGCGGCGGCACGAACGGCGCGAACCATC
>CADCWN010000141.1 GCA_902806415.1 uncultured Thermomicrobiales bacterium
AGGGCGATGGTCCCGGTCTGGCGCGAGCGGAGGCTGCTGGCCAGTTGATCGGGCACATAATGCAGCTCTTCGATCGCCGCCACCACCTTCGCCAGCGTGTCCGCGCGCACCGAGTCCGGCTCGTTGAGCACGCGCCAGACGGTGACCAGGGAGACGCCGGCCCGCGTTGCCACGTCTTTCATCGTCGCCATGCGAAGACTCCTGCGTTCAACGATACGCGGCGAAGGGCAGCATCGCGGGAAGTCGCCGGACCCCACGTGGCCGCCGCCATAGCGGCGGGACCGTCAACCCGCCGCAGTAAAGCGCCCCGCCGACTAACGATAACATCGCTACCCGGCAGCATACCATCACCGCGCAAGCAGTCCTTCCGTGCCAGGATTGACACCCGCCGACGCCTGCGCTATCATGAGCAATGAAAACGTTTCCATCAGGCACAATGCAGTGTCTCCGGCGCGATAGTTGTGCGCATTGCCCGTTGCAGTGGTGTCATCAACGGCGACCGACGGGATCATCGTTTCCCTGTCGGCCCGCTCGATGTCACCTCGATGGCGTTGGTGGGAGGGGGAGGGTCGATGGCTGAACCATTCGGCGTTGCCGTCTTCGGTTGCGGCGGCGTGTCGCAAGGGCACTTCAGCGCCTACGCGGCGAATCCGAAAGCCCGCCTGATCGCGGCGGTGGACGTGCGCCCCGCGCTGGCGCAGGCCGCCGCGGAGCGGTGGGGGGCGCGACGCTGGTATGGCTCGGTGGCGGAGGCGCTGGCCGATCCCGAGATCCAGGTCGCCGATCTCTGCCTGCCGCACCACCACCACGCGCCGGTCGCCATCCAGGCCGCCGCCGCTGGGAAACACGTCTTCGTCGAGAAACCGATCGCCAACACCCTCGAAGAGGCCGACGCGATGATCGCGGCCTGCCAGCAGCACGGCGTGCTGTTGATGGTCGACCAGACGAAGCGCTACCAGAACCGCCACCGCACCCTCAAGCGCCTGCTCGACGCCGGGTACGTCGGCGCGCCGATCCTCGTCCGCGCGGCCTATCTGCAGGACATCACCTACGCCTGGGCACACATGGAGCCGGAACGGCTGGCGACCTACTGGAAACATGACGGGGTGATCGCCGGGATCGGCATCCATGTCCTGGATCTGCTCCGCTGGCTGATCGGCGAGGCGACCGAGGTGCAGGCCGTCGCCTCCACCAGCGACCTGATCGACCCGGCGCGCGCGACCGAGGACACCGGACTCGTCACGCTGCGCTTCGCGAACGGCTGCGTCGGCGAGGCGACCGTCTCCTACGTGCTGAAAGACCCGCGCCTCGCGTCCGGCTGGGATGTGATGCCGATCGAGATCTTCGGGCGCGACGGGTCGATCCGCATGGACTGGGATGACACGATCACCGTCACCTCCCGCACGATCGGTGGCGAGGCCGGGGCCGGCGTCTTCCAAATACACCCCACGCCGCCGGTCGGCGCGCCGCGCCCACCCGTCGAGGGGATGGCGGGGGCGATCGACCACCTGCTCGACTGCCTGCGCGAGGGGCAGCAGCCGCTCACCCACGGCGAGGATGCACGGTCGTCGCTGGAGCTGGTCGAGGCCGCCTATCGCTCGATCGCGGAGGGCCGCCCCATCCGGCTCCCGCTGACACCGACCGCGCCGGATCGCGTCGCCGACCGTCCGGCGATCGGCGCGAGCACGGGAGGCCGAGCATGAAGGTCTGCTTGCGCACCCACATGGTCTCCGACGACCCGCTGACGCGCATCGCCTATTGCCAGCAACTCGCGATCACCGCCGTGCAAGAGTCGGCCAAATCGATCCCCGCGGCCGTCGCGCGGGGTTGGCCGACGTCCGAGGAACTGCGGGAGTACCGCAAGCCGTTCGACGCCGCCGGACTCGACGTCATCGGCCTGGAACCGGTGAAGGAACCGCTGCGCGCCTGGACGGAGGAGACCGCCGCCGGGCGGGAGAGTTTCGAGGTCTTCGCCCGCCATCTCGATGCGGCGGGGGCGGCGGGCATCCCGTGCGTCACCCTGCACCCGCCGCTGGATGACGCGCGATCGCCCGCCGAGGCCGCCGAGCAGTTCGCGGCCAATTGCCACTTCTACGAACGGGCGGTCGAGCGGGCGCGCGCCGCCGGCACCAGGCTCGCCACGCACTCGCCGTGGCCGCCCGCGAAGGGGTTGTGGGGCGCGCGGGAATATGACTCGCTCTTCGACGCCGTGCCCGCGCCCGAGAACGGCCTGATCTTCTGCTTCGGCTGCATGGCGATGCGCGGCGACGACGTGCGCGAGGTGCTGCCGCGCTTCGTCGAGCGCACCTTCATGGTCCATGTGCGCGACGTGATCATCCACGCGGATGGTCGGGTGGACGAGGTCTTCCCCGGCACCGGCCAGGTCCGCCCCGACACGGCGATCGCGCTCCTGCACGAGCTGGGCTATCGCGGCGCGATCGCGCCCGAACACCTCCCCGCCGTCTTCGGCGAGCGGAAGAACGAGATCGCCATGGCCTGGGCCGCCGGTTATTGTCACGCCGCATTGGCGCACCTGACGTAGGTGCGCGCCGCCGCTTCACGCATAGGCCGAGTTCAGGCAGGCCGCGAGCCCCGGCGATCCGGGCCGCGAGCAGGGGGGGCAGGGTCGCACCGTCGTTCTCATAATCCGTAGGAGGGTGTTGGGGTATGGAGAAGTACCGGCTCCCGCGCAGGGCATTCCTCACGTCGCTGTCTGCGGGCGCGCTCGCCGCGCTTGCCGCCTGCGGGAATAATCAGGCGATCGAGCTGCCGACGAAAACCGCCGCGCCGTCCGGCCAGCCCGCCGCGGTCGGGCAGTCCGCCGCACCGGCCAGCCAGGCCGGGAGTTCCGCCGCGCCGACGGCGGCACCGAAGAACATCCCCGAAGTCCCGCGCAACCAGACGCTGATCGTCAGCGTCTCCGACTCGCTCAACCAGATGACCGACGTCGAGCTGATGAACCCGTTCATCACGGGCGCGCAGCGCACCGGCTGGCATTTCTCGTTCGAGCCGCTCTTCTTCTACGATTCGGTCTGGACCGATCAGGTCAGCGCGCCGCCCGGCCTGACCGGCAAGAATGGCGAGATCCCCTACCAGGCCGAGGGCTACAGTTACAACGCCGATTTCACCGAGCTGACGATCAAATTGCGGCCGGGGATCACCTGGAGCGACGGCAAGCCGTTCACCGCCAAGGATGTCGCCTTCACCGTCAACATGCTGAAGGAGAACGCGCCGAAGCTGACCTTCTCGTTCGAGATGAAGCTGTGGGTGAAGGACGTCGTCGCGGTCGATCCGCAGACCGTGAAGTTCACCTTCAACAACCCCGCCCCGCAGTTCATGTTCTCGAACTTCGAGTGGTGCCAGGACCAGGGCTTCCCGATCGTGCCGGAGCATATCTTCGCCGGGAAGGACCAGATTTCCTTCACCAACTTCGACCTGGCGCAGGGCTGGCCGATCACCACCGGCCCCTGGAAGCTGGTCTACTCGTCGCCGGACCAGAAGATCTGGGATCGCCGCGACGACTGGTGGGGGGCGAAGACCGGCTTCCGCAAGCTGCCGGCGATGAAGCGGATCATCGTGCTGCCGAAGTACGAGGATCGCAAGAAGGCGGAGTTGCTGGCGTCGGGCGAGGTCGATGTGACCCACAACATCTTCGCGGCTGACACCGAGGTGGCGCTGGCCCGCAACCCGAAGCTGCAGGTCTTCGTCTCCAGTCGGAAACCGCCCTATGGCGCGGTCGACGGCTGGGTCAACAACCTGCACTTCAACTGCTCGAAGCCGCCGTACGACGACAAGGAGATTCGCTGGGCGGTCAACTACGCGATGAACCGCAAGCAGATCATCGAGGTCGGGTTCAAGGGGGCGGGCGAGTACACGGTCCTCCCCCTGCCGGCCTACCCGGTGATGAAGCAGTACTTCGACGCGGCGCAGGAGTCGCTGCAGAAGAACCCGATCGATGTTTATGACATCAACCGCACGGCGCAGATCATGCAGGCCAAGGGCTGGAAGAAGGACGGGGAGGGTCTCTGGACCAAGGACGGCAAGCGCTTCGAGATGGTGATCATGCTCCTGCCGGGCTTCTTCCAGAACTTCGCCCCGGTCCTCGTCGCGCAGATGCGCCAGGCCGGGTTCGACGCCTCGTTCAAGTCGCCGACGAACGCCAACACCCTCCGTGCCAACGGCGAGGCCGACATCTGGCTCGACGGCATCTCCGGCGGTTTCCGCGACCCCTACCTGTCCCTGAACCACTTCCACAGCCGGTATGCCCTGCCGAACGGCGAGGCGGCGACCTACCCGCACCGCTGGAAGAACGCCGAGTTCGACAAGGCGATGGACGAGATGGGCCGCACCGCGCCCGGCTCACCCCGGTATCTGGAGCTGTACAAGCAGGCGATGGCGGTCTGGATCCCCGAATTGCCGGTCGCGCCGACCGTGCAGTGGTATCAGACCTGCCCGGTCAACACCGCCTACTGGAAGGGCTGGCCGAACGACCAGAACAACTACACCACGCCGGCTCCCTGGCATCGCGGGGCGGCGGGGCTCTTCATCGGCGCGCTCGAACCGGCGTAGCGGGCGCGCGGCACGGTCTCTACCCGGGGGGCGGACATCCTCCCCCCAGGCCACGGCCCTCAGGAGGGTGCTATGCCGATCGGCTACCTCGTCCGCCGGGTGATGCAGTTCTTCATCGTGCTGTGGGGCGCCGCGACGCTCAACTTCTTCCTACCACGCCTCGCGCCGGGCAATCCGGTGCGCGACCGCCTGCTCAGTCAGGCATCCCAGGGCGGGCTGCTGCAATCGGGGGTCGAGGAGATGGTGCGGGCCTACAACGCCGAGTTCGGGCTCGACAAGCCGCTGTGGGTCCAGTATGGCCGCTATCTCTACCACGTCTTCCAGCTCGACTTCGGCTTCTCGATCGCGAACTACCCGGCCAAGGTCCTGCCGATGATCACGGCGGCGCTCCCCTGGACGATCGGCCTGCTGGTCGTCTCGTCCTGCTGGGCCTTCGTCATCGGCACGCTCTTGGGGGCGCTGGCCGCGTGGCCACGCGCCCCGCGCTTCTTCCGCTACCTGATCGGGCCGGCAATGGCCCTCTCGGCCATCCCCTACTATATGCTCAGCATCGTCCTGGTCTACCTCTTCGCCGTCACCTGGCCGATCTTCCCGCTCTCGCGGGGCTACTCGATCAGCCGCCTCCCCGGTTTCAATCTGCCGTTCATCCTCGATGTGCTGCGCCACGCGATCCTGCCGGGGTTCTCGATCGTCCTGGCCGCGCTCGGCTTCTGGGCGCTGGGGATGCGCGGGATGATGGTGACGACGCGCGGGGAGGACTACGTGACCTTCGCCGAGGCGAAAGGGCTGCGCGACCGGCGGATCTTCTTCTCCTACGGGCTGCGCAATGCCATCCTCCCGCAGATGACCGCGTTCGCCATCAGCCTCGGCACCGTCGTCTCCGGCTCGGTGATCGTCGAGGCGATCTTCGCCTACCCCGGCATCGGCACGCTCCTCCTGCGCGCGATCTCGGCGTCGGACTACTTCCTGATCTACGGCATCGTCTTCATGATCGTGCTGTCGATCGCGCTGGCGACGCTGGCCATCGACCTCCTCTACCCATTCCTGGACCCGCGGATCTCGTATAGGAAGGCGTGAGATGGCGAATACTTCGGTCAATTTCCCGACCCCGACGCTCGCGTCGCCGCACGCGCGCGACCGCACCGCCCCGCAGGCGCTGCTGGCCTATTGTCGGCGCAACCCGCAACTGGTCATCGGGGCGGCGATGCTCCTGGGCCTGGTGCTGGTCGGGGTGCTCGGCCCCTTCTTCGTCGATCCGAAGCAGGCCCAGCCCCTCAGCGCGCCGACGGCCCAGCCCCCCTCGCGCCAATACCCGCTCGGCACTGACGACTACGGGCGCAATCTGCTGGCGGTGATGGTGACCGGCCTGCCGCTGACGCTGCGGATCGGCTTCCTGGCCGGGGCGCTCGGGCTGCTCGTCGGCACGTTCCTGGGCTTCGTGTCGGGCTACCTGGGCGGCCCCGTCGACGCGGTGATCCGGACGCTGGTCGACACGAGCCTGACCGTGCCCGGGCTGCTCATCCTGATCACCATCGCCGCCTCGATCAAGGGTTTCATCAGCGTCAACATCATGGCCCTGTTGATCGCGTCGCTGGCCTGGCGCCAGCCGAGCCGCACCGTGCGCGCGCAGGTGCTCACCCTGCGCGACCGGGGCTACGTCCAGGTCGCGCGGCGCTCGGGGCTGAGCACGCCGGAGATCATCGTCAAGGAGCTGCTGCCCAACCTCCTGCCGTTCCTGGCCGCCAGCTTCGTCGGCGCGGTCTCGTATGCGATCCTCGCCTCGATCGGCCTGGAGGCGCTGGGGCTCGGCCCGCAGAATGATCCGACCCTGGGGATGACCGTCTACTGGGCGATCAGCTTCAGCGCCCCACTGCGCGGGCTCTGGTGGTGGTGGCTCCCGCCGATCGTCGCGGTCGTCATCCTGATCCTCGGCCTGCTGCTGCTGACGATGGGCCTGGACGAGATCGCCAACCCGCGATTGAGGAGGGCGGCATGACGGCGGACACCGCGCGACACGCGACGGCGCAGGCGCAGGCCGGACAGCCGCTCCTCCAGGTCCGCGACTTGCGCGTCTACTACCACACCCCGCGCGGCGCGGCGAAGGCGGTCGACGGGGTCAGCTTCAGTCTGGAACCGGGCGAACGCCTGGGCCTGGTCGGCGAGTCGGGATCCGGGAAATCGACGATCGCCCTCTCGCTGATGCGCCTGATCAAGCCGCCCGGCGTGATCGAGGGCGGGGAGGTGCTGCTAGGGGGCGAGGATCTACTCGCCAAGTCCGAGGAGGAGATGCGGCAGGTGCGCCTCGCCGGGGTGGCGATGGTCGCCCAGGGGGCGATGAACTCGCTCAACCCCGTCAAGCGGGTCCGGGAGCAGATCCTCGACGGGCTGGCCGATCACGGGCAGCCGATCGCGAAGCGGGCGGTGGCGGACACGCTCGGGGCGCTGCTGCGGAGCGTGGGGCTGAAGCCGGAAGTCGCCGGGATGTTCCCGCACGAGCTCAGCGGCGGGATGAAGCAGCGCGTCGTCACCGCCATCGCGATCAGCCTGCGCCCGAAGGTGATCATCGCCGACGAGCCGACCAGCGCGCTCGACGTGGTCGTCCAGCGACAGATCATGGACACGCTGCTGCGGGTGCAACAGGATCTCGGCGCGGCGGTGATCCTGATCGGACACGACATGGGGCTGATGGCGCAGTTCGTGACGCGGCTGGGGGTGATGTACGCCGGCAAGCTGGTGGAACTCTGCCCGGTGCAAGCGATCTTCGACGAGCCGCTGATGCCCTACTCCCAGCTCCTGATCGCGAGCCTGCCCTCGCTCACGAAGAAAGGGGAGCTCCGGGGCATCCCGGGCCTGCCCCCCTCGCTGCTCGATCGCCCGACCGGCTGCCCCTTCCGGGCGCGCTGCCCGCACGCCTTCGACCGCTGCGCCGTCGAGGAGCCGGCGTTGCGCGAACTGCGTCCCGGCCACTGGGCGGCCTGTCATTTGTACTGATCGGGCCGTCGGGCGGCGGGTACGTTCGGCCCCGCCGACGGCTGACGACCGCAGACGCTTAATGGAGGCAACGATGGCACCCCTCCTCGAGGCGCGCAATGTGAGCAAGGTCTTCAGCGGGGGCCTCTTCAGCCGCGCGCAGAACATCGCGCTCGACGACTTCTCCTTCGCGCTGGAGGACGCGCCGCCATCGATCACCGCCGTGGTGGGCGAGAGCGGCAGCGGCAAGACGACCCTGGCGCGCCTGCTCCTCGGGCTGGCGGCACCGACCAGCGGCAGCGTGCGCTACAACGGGAAAGACCTCCGCAAACACTCCCGCGCGGAGTGGCGCACGTTCATCCGGGAGGTCCAGGTCATCTTCCAGGACCCCTACGAGGTCTACAACCCCTTCTACACGGTCGATCACGTGCTCAAGGAGCCGATCAGGAAGTTCGCGCTGGCCGGGACGAAGGCGCAGGGCCGCGCGCTGATGGAGGAGGCGCTCACGGCGGTGGGGCTGCGCCCGGAGGAGACGCTGGGGCGCCACCCGCACCAGTTGAGCGGCGGGCAGCGGCAGCGGATCATGGTGGCGCGCGCGCTCCTCCTCAAGCCCCGCGTGATCATCGCCGACGAGCCGGTCTCGATGGTCGACGCCTCCCTCCGCGCCACCATCCTCAACAACCTGCGCCAAATCAACCGCCAGTTCGGCATCTCGATCCTCTACATCACGCACGACCTGACGACGGCGTACCAGCTCAGCGAGAATATCATCGTCCTCTATCGCGGGGGGGTGGCGGAGGTCGGCAGCGTCGAGCGCGTCGTCCAGCACCCCCAGCACCCCTACACCCGGTTGCTGGTCGGGTCGGTCCCGCTCCCCGACCCCCGCCGACCCTGGGAGGCAGCCCCGGCCCCCTCGGCGCTCGGCCGGGAGATGACCGCCGCGAGTTGCCGGTTCGCCGACCGCTGCCCGAGCGCGATGCCCGTCTGCATCGAGGTCCGCCCGCCGCTCTATCAGACCAACCCCGATCGGGCGGCGGCCTGCTACCTCTACGACGATGCACCGGCGATGGCGACCGGCGACATCAACCAGGTCTTCGTGGGCGAGGCTGCGGATTGAGCGGCGCGCTGCGGTACCATCACCGGGGAGGGCGGGAGCGGTGACCGCCCCGAACATCATTATTAAGGAGGACAGCATGGCCCTGGCAGTCGAGCCCCGCGAGGCGACCTTCGCGGAACGCGCCGCGCAACTACGCCTGATCGACACCGACGTCCATAACGACCTGCCCGGTCTGAACGAGCTGCGCCCCTTCCTCGCCAAGCAGTGGCACCCCTGGCTGGATAACGGGGGGCCGGGGCAGGCCGCGCGCTACTACGCCAACATGGGCTCGGGGCGGATGGACGACGCCATCCGCGAGGAGGATGGCCTGGCGGCCGGCGACCCCGACTGGGTCGTGCAGCAACTGATGACGAAGTATAGGATCGACATCGGGATCCTCACCGGATCGATCATCGGCCTGAGCATCCAGCACGACTACCGCTTCCAGGCCGCGATCGCCAGCGCGTACAACGAGTGGACCCTGGAGAAGTGGGTCCGCCCCTTCACCTGCTACAAGGGCTCGATCGCCTGCGCCGTGCAGGACCCCGAGGCGAGCGCGCGGGAGATCCGCCGCCTCGGCGACGATCCGGGGATGGTGCAGGTGCTGCTCGCCAGCGCCGCGCGGATCCCCTACGGCAACAAATTCTACTGGCCGATCTACGCGGCGGCGGTCGAGCATGGCCTGCCGGTCGCGGTCCATGTCGGCTCGGAAGGGACGGGGATCGCCAACGCGCCGACCGGCGTCGGCTTCCCGTCAACCTACCTGGAGTTCCACACCGACCATTCGCAGACGATGATGGCCCACTGCGTCAGCCTCATCACGGAGGGCACGTTCGAGGAGTTCCCGACGCTGAAGTTCGCCTTCATCGAGGGGGGCACCTGCTGGGCGCCGTATGTGATGGGACGCCTCGACCGCCTGTATCCCGCCCTGAAGGCCGAGACGCCGTACCTCAAGCGCCGGCCGAGCGAGTATATCCTGGACAACTGCTACTTCAGCACCCAGCCGATCGAGGAGCCGGACAACCACGCGCACCTCTTGCAGATGCTGGCGATCATGAAGGCGGAGAAGACGGTCCTCTTCGCCAGCGACTACCCCCACTGGGACTTCGACAACCCGCTGATGGCATTCAACTTCTTCCCGGCGGATCTCAAGCGCCGCATCTTCGTCGAGAACGCCCTGGAGATGTACGGCCCGCGATTGCTGGCGACGCACGGGAGGGCCTAGATGGGCGCGACCATAACCAGGGAGCAGGCCGCCGAGCGCGATGGGAGCGCCGCGGGGCTGCGCGCGATCGACGTGGATGTCCACCCGCAGATCACCGACTGGGGCACCGTCGCGCCCTATGCCCCGGAGGGGCTGCGCCACCGGATGACCAGGCGCGGCGGGCCGCCGATGGCCCGGCACGGCTTCAAGATGGTCGGCCCGCGCTTCGGCTCCGCCCCGGCCCCGCCGGATAGCGCGGGCAAGGCGGGCCACCCGGCGAGCGATCCGGCGTGGGTGAAAGGACAATATCTCGACCGGCGCGGTGTGGATGTCGCCATCCTCACCGGCGACCTCACCAGCCTCGGGGTGCAGCCGAACGCGGATGTGGCGGCGGCGATCGCCCAGGCGGTGAACGACTGGGTGCTCGACCGCTGGGTGCGCCCCTTCGACTGCTTCAAGGGCTCCATCCTCGTCGCGCCGCAGGATGCGGCGCAGGCGGTGGCGGAGATCGACCGCCTCGGCGACGACCCAGGGATGGTGCAGGTGCTGCTGGGCAGCGCGACCGAGTCGCCGCTCGGTCGCCGCCAGTACCACCCGATCTACGAGGCGTGCGCCCGACACGATCTCCCGCTCGCCCTCCACATCGGCGGCGAGGGCGCGGGGATGGCCCCGCCCTCGACCGCCGTCGGGCATCCGACGACCTACTTCGAGTGGTACGGCTCGCTGCCGCAGGTCTACATGGCCCACATCATGAGCATGATCACCGAGGGGGTCTTCGAGAAGTTCCCGACGCTCAAGGTCGTCCTGCACGAGGGCGGGGTCTTCTGGCTGCCGCACATCATGTGGCGCTTCGACAAGAACTGGAAGGCGCAGCGTTCCGAAACGCCGTGGGTCAAGGAGCCCCCCAGCGCCTATATCCTCAGGCATTTCTACTCGACGACCTACCCGCTGGAGGCGAGCCCCGCGCCCGCACATCTCGGGCAGGTGCTGGAGATGATCGAGGCCGACCGCACCCTGCTCTTCTCCAGCAACTATCCGAATTGGGAACTGGGCGACCCTTTCGCCATGATCGACGATGTGCCCGAGGGGTTGCGCCCCCGGGTGCTGGTCGAGAATGCGCTCGCCGTCTACGGCGAGCGGCTGCTCCGCCCGCACAGCTAACGGGTCGGGGGGCAGGGCATTGCCCTGCCCCCGGTACCGGGCGTTCGAGCTACGGAACACGGGGAGGATAGGGATGGCGCGCTACGTCGTCGCGCAGGAGGGGGATATCCCCCCCGGCGGCCGCAAGATCGTGCGGGTCGCGGGCCGCGAGGTCGGCATTTTCAATCTGGAAGGCACGCTCTACGCGCTGAAGAACGTCTGCGCCCACCAGGGGGCGCGCGTCTGCCTGGGGCGCGTCGTCGGGACGACGCTGCCGTCCGAGGTCTACGAGTTCAAGTACGGATTGGAGGGTCGGATCCTCCGCTGCCCCTGGCACGAGTGGGAGTACGACATCACCACCGGCGAGTCGGTCTTCGACCCGAATGTCCGCGTCATCACCTACCCGGTCGACGTCGTCGACGGCGAGGTCGCGGTCACCATCCCCGAGCGATGACGTCGCTGCACTTCGCGATCCGCTACAGCGCGGAGCGCGGGTTCGAGGAGCAGGCGCTGGCGCTCGCCCGGCGCCTCTTCGCGGTCTACGACGAGGCGATCGACTCGCTCGCCCTGCTGCCGGTGGCCGACGACGATTTCACGCTCTGCGTGAACGAGGCGATCCTGGTATCGCAGCGGCGCGACGGTCGCGCGCCGACCGTCGCCGATGTGCGCGCGCTGCTCGCCGACGGGCGCGCGCGGGCCGAGTCGCCCGAGGACGCGCCCCCGGAATAGCACCCCCCGGGCGGCTGCCCTCCTCCGCATATGTATCCGCGCCGCCCGGCGCGGGAGTCGGTATGGCCGCGCCGCGCTGGGGAGCGGCGCCTGCCCGGTTGCGCGCAAGGATCGCGTGCGGTGACCGGAAGGTCGGGAGTAGGAGGTGGCGTCGTGCTGCACCGTCTACCGGTCCGTCGCGTCGTCGCGTGGCTGGATCGATTCCGCCGGACGAGACAGCCTGTCGGCCCCTCGGGAATGGCCGCCTCCCCGTGGGACACCGGTGGCGTCGCGGTCGCGGCGGGCTCGACGGGCGCCGCCCCACGGGACGGATCTCCCCCCGGACCCACCGTGCTCGCCGTACCGAACACGACCGCGCCGATCCGGGCGGAAGCGTCCGCCGATCCACCCCTCG
>CADCWN010000142.1 GCA_902806415.1 uncultured Thermomicrobiales bacterium
GCTTTGCGGAGGCCCTGGAGCGCGCCGACGATCCGGGTGAGCTGCGCTACCTCTTCCAGGTGCTCGGCGTGCCCGCCCAGCAGGAGCTGATCCGGGGCTTCATCCACAGCCTGGATCGCGATCCCCAGGTCTAGCGCAGCGCGTTCCTGACACCCTCGACCGTCGGCGCGACCACGCGGTGAAGGTTGCCCTGCACCGTGTCGCTCCACTCACAGGCCTCCGGTGGTGTCATTGTGACCCTGAGCAGAACGAAGGGGAAGGGGCTGATCCTTGCTGTGGTGTCCCCGCCGGCTACGGGCTGGCTTCGGGGGCGGGGCGGGCGCGGTCGGCGATGTTGACGGTGGTGGCGGAGGCGACGACGGTGAGGACGACGAAACCGGCGGCGACGAAGAGCGCGCCCTCGACGTTGAGCAGCGTCACGATGCCGAGGCGGTCGCCGAGCGTGCCCGCCAGGGCGGTGCCGACGAGCATGCTGAGGGCGCCCAGCGCGCTGATCGCGCCGAAGATGCGCCCGCGATACTCGTCGGCGACGGTGGCCTGGATGAGCGTGGTGGAGCCGACGTCGATGCCCGAGCCGGGGATGCCGACGATGACCATGAAGATGAGCGGCAGGAGGAGCCCGGGCGCGACGCGGTGCGCGTTGATGGTGCAGAGATCGATCGCGCCGAGGCCGATCGCGCCGAGGCCCAGCAGCTTCCCGGGCGATATGAACCTGCCGATGCGGCCGATCGCCGCGCTGCCGACCAGGCCGCCGACCGCCTGGGCGGCGACGATCGTGCCGAAGGCCACGCTGTCGCCTTCGAGGACGGTGGTGACGAAGGGGGCGAAGAGGGACGAGAATAAGCCCTCGCCGATGCCGCTGACCGCCCAGAAGAGGGCGATGACGGCGATGAGGCGGTGTTGGCGCACCAGGGCCAGCCCGGCCGCCAGATCGCGCCACATCGTCGTCCAGGCGCGGGCCGGGAGGTGGTCGGGGGCGGCGTCGGCGGTGGTCGCGCGGACCACGCGGCCATCGACCCGGACGAGGGCGAGCATCCCGGCGGCGACGAAGAACGTCGCGGCGTCGATCAGGGCCGCGCCGGTGAGGCCCCAGACCGCGACGACCAGGCCGCCGAGGGGCGGCCCGACCAGCCGGGCGAGGTTGTTGTTCAGCCCGTTCAGCGCGTTGGCGGGGACGAGGTCGGCTTCGCTGACCAGGCGGGGGACGAGGGCGTTCTCGGCGGGGCGGAGGAATTGGGCCAGCACCGACTGCGCGATCGACTGGAGGTAGAGGAGCCAGAGCCAGTCGGCCGAGCGCACCAGGGTCAGGGTGAGGAGGCAGCAGCCCAGCAGGAGGTTACAGCTGAGCATGGTGCGGCGGCGGTCCCAGCGGTCGACGAACACGCCCGCGACCGAGCCGAGGAAGAGTTGGGGCAGGAGTCGGCTGGCGGCGGCGAGGGCGGTGGCGGCGACCGAGCCGGTCAGCTGGTAGACGACGAGTGGCCGCGCGACGATCAGGAACCAGTCGCCGGTGAGCGAGATCAGCCCCGCGAACCA
>CADCWN010000143.1 GCA_902806415.1 uncultured Thermomicrobiales bacterium
CCGTCCCGCCGACATGCCCGGGCCGCCCCGGCAGCAGGTGCGCGATCCGCACCCATTGGCCATCCCGCAACGCATACCGCCGTATCATCTCGCCCCCGCCTCACGCACGCCCGACCGGCACGCGGGGAGCCTACCACAACCGAGGACACGCCCTAGCTCACGGGGCGACACAGCAGGGGTCTTTGGACGATGAGGCGTGAGGGGGCATCTGTGAATCGACGCTGGCGACCGAACCTCGGAGCACTCGCACTGGCACTGATCCTCGGTGTGACCGCTTGTGGCGGCGCGACAAATACCCCGGTGCCGCCCACCGCAGCACCGCCCACACCGCCGCCGACCGCCGTCGCGGCGGCGAGTACCGCACCGAGCGTCGCGCCGTCGGCGGCACCCTCCGCGACCACCGCAGCGCCAATTGTCGCGCCGCCCACGACAACGCGCGCCGCGACGGTGGCGGCGAATGCCACCGCGACCCGTGCCTCGACGACCGCCGCCGGGACCCCAGCCATCCGTACGCCGGGGGCACCGGTCGCCGGTCCAGGCGGCACAGTGACGGCGACCTACACCCTGGCCGATCTGCCGATCGCGGCGGCGCAGAATGCCGTCTTGCCGGGCAGTGTCACGAACGACCGCAAGTTGCTCCTCGGCGGGATCGGCAGCGATCTCTGGCACGGCCCGAGCGATCCACCGAACGAGTTCTGGATGGTCACCGATCGCGGGCCGAACGGGCAGATCAGGGTCAGCGACGCCAATCGTCGCACCTTCCCGATCCCCGAGTTCAACCCGTTGATCGTCCGCGTCCGGATCGAGGGGAGCGCCATCACGATCCTGCAAACGCTGCCGATCGTCGGGCAGTCGGGCCGGCCAGTCACCGGGCTGTCGAATCTCGACCGCGACGAGCCGCCCTACGACTACAGCGCGCAGACCCGCCTGCCTCTCAACCCCAACGGCCTCGATACCGAGGGGTTGGTGCGGACCGCCGACGGCACCTTCTGGCTGGTGGACGAGTATGGCCCGTCGCTGCTCAAGATCGACAGCACCGGCAAGGTGGTGAAGCGTTGGGTGCCGGAGGGCGTCGCGCTGACCGGCACGGACTACCCAGTGGCGGCGACCCTGCCCGCCATCTTCGGCAAGCGCAAGATCAATCGCGGCTTCGAGGGGCTGGGGCTCAGCCCGGATGGCAAGTTCCTGGCGCTCGTCCTGCAGAGCCCTCTGCTGAACCCCGACGCGAATACCGGCAACGCCTCGCGCAACACGCGCGTCCTCCTGTTCGATCCCGCCGCCGAGCGGGTCACCGCCGAGTACGCCTATCGTTTCGAGGCCGCCGCGACGTTCGATCCCAAAGCCCCGAAGGCCGACGAGATGAAGTTGTCGGCGATCGTCGTCCTCAACGCCACGACGCTGCTGATCGAGGAGCGGACCGATAATGTGGCCCGCCTCTATCTGTGCGACATCGGCGGCGCGACCAATCTCCTCGGCACGAAGTGGGACGCCGCCGCGACAAGCCCCACCTTGGAGGCGAGCGACAATCTCCCCGGTGCCGGGGTGACACCGCTGCCGAAGGTCCTGGCGGTCGATCTCGCCGCCGTGGCCGGGGTGCCGGGCAAGATCGAGGGGATAGCCGTCCTCGATCGCAATACACTGGTGATCGCCAACGACAACGACTTCGACATCGGCGACTTCGATCCGTCCGGCAATAACAAGGGCGCGGGATCGAAGAGCCGCATCCTGGTCATCCGCCTGGAACGCCCGCTGCCCTGAGCCTCAAGCGGAGAGACAATGGAGCGCCCCGCCTGCCCATGCAGGCGGGGCGCTTTGTCATGTGGGGACTGATCCGACTCCCGGGTCTGGAGGTCGCGCTGCTCAGAGCTTAATCGGCTTGCCGGTGATCGCCGACTCGTTCGCCGCCATCACGAGGCGGTGCGTCTTCATCGCGTCCTCGTAGGGCTGGCGAATCGCATCCTTGTCGCCATTCGTGGCCGCGACGAACGCCCGCGCCAGGCCGCGCTCACCCGAGCGCGGTCCTGCCCCCCAGGTCTGTTCGCCCTCCGGCGTCGTCCAGGTGGCGCCGTCCCAGGCGAAGGTCGCCTGCCCCTCCGCCGCGACGATCACCATCCCGCTCGCGCCGGTGATGCCGGGCTTCAGGGCGTAGGTGCTGGCGTAGCTGCCGACCGCGCCGTTCGCCCATTGGACCGTCAGGCTGTAGCCGTCCCAATTGTCCCAGGTCGGCTGCCCGCGCAGCACCTGATCGGTATAGCGCGCGTAGATCTCGACCGCCTCGGTGTTCATCACCGCGCGACAAACGTCGAGGTAGTGGATCCCCCACTCGACCACATGGCCGCCGCCCCAGGCGCGGTTCCAGTTGCCCGGCACGTCCGGCCCCTTGCGGTAATTCCAGATGTGCGAGAGGGCGACCGGCTGATTTGCGAGCAATTCGCGCATCTCCGCCATCCCCTCGTTGTAGCGCATCTGGTGGCAGATGTGGACGAGCCGCCCGGCCCGCTCCGCCGCCTCGCCGATCGCCTCGGCCTCCTCCATGCTCAGCGCGATCGGCTTCTCGATCACCACGTTCGCGCCGACCGCGAAGGCCGCCAGCGCCTGCTCTTTGTGCAGCGGCGGCGGCGTGGTCACGTAGACGATCTCCGGCTCGACCTCGCGCAGCATCGCCAGCGGGTCGGTGTAGACCGTCGCATGCGGCGCACCGGCAGAGACCAACTGCCGCGCCCGATTCTCATCGATGTCCGCAACGCCGACGACCTGCGCTATCCCTTCGAGATCGGCGACCGCTTCCGTGTGCGCGTGGCCGCGCCGCCCCGCGCCGATGACCGCAACCCTGGTAACCATCCTCGCTCCTCGTGAAACACTCGCCGAGAACCCCGGGGACACAACTGCCGGAGGGTGACACACTGCCCGCCCGAACTTTGACGGGCGCTCGTCCGTCTGTCGGCGGCATCATACACAGCTTTGCCGCGCCCCGCACCCTCGCGTCGGCGCGAACAGAACGCGGGCGGCGTGGTATCCTCACCGTCAACAGGATAGGGCGACCCTTCGCAGGAGGCAGAACGCGATGGCCGAGCGCTGGTCCGTGATCGATACCGATATCCACCCGGTCCTCGACGACCGGCGCGTCCTCGATTTCCTGCCGGAGCCGTGGCGCACGCGCTACGCGAGCGGGAATCGCGGGCCGGGCGTCCTGGGCTACTGGAATCCGAATGGGGTGATGCGCGCGGATGCCGTGACCGAGGATGGCCAGCGGATCGAGGCCGACCCGCGCCGCCTGATCGAGCATTTCATCGAGCCGTTCGGGATCGAGTACGGGGTGCTCAACCCGGATGGGAGCCTGCGCTTCGGCCTCTCCCCGGAGCCCGACTTCGGCGCGGCGGTCTGCACGGCAATGAACGACGTCCTCGTCAACGATTGGCTCCCCGTAGACCCGCGCCTGCGGACCTCGCTGATCGTCTCGCCGACCGATCCCCAACTGGCCGCGCG
>CADCWN010000144.1 GCA_902806415.1 uncultured Thermomicrobiales bacterium
CCCGCTTGTGGGCCACGACCCCGCTGGCCCCGGAAACGCTCTGGCGCTGGTCGCGTTGGCGACGGCACCATCAGGCGATAGCCCGCTTCTATCACTACCGCCGCCGCGAGGCCAACTAATTACAACTGTAGTACTAGGCTCCGAACGCTTTTCGGCCTCGGTTAGCGTGCGAGCGCTACCGCCGGGAGCAATGCGTATCGCGGGCGAAAGTTCTACAGGACCCAAGCGCTGGCAGAGTGATCCTCTCCCTGCTGCTCCGAGTCGATTGAGCGCCAATCGTTCTGTAGACCATAGTGCCGCCAGCGCCACACCAGCCCCACCGGATAGCCCGCGCCCTTCGCCAGATCGCCCGCCAACCGGATGAGCGGGACGAACCCGAGCGCCGCCGCGCGCTCGGTCGGCGTGAGAGTGTCCAGCCAGGGCAGGAGGCGCGCGTAGGGGCGTCGGACATAGGCCGTGCCCGCGAGGAGGAGCGGCGGCCAGAGAGCCGGGCGGCGATGTCCGAGCAGCAGGAATGCGGCGAGGCCGACATAGGTGGCGTAGCGGACGGCGTGGCGTCGGGCGAACAATCCGGCCTTGCCATCGCCGCGCGCGTAGCGGAAGTACTGGTGCCAGAAGGCGCGCAGCGTGCCGCGCGGTCGGAAATAGGCCAGCGCCCCCGGCGCGAACGCGATCCGTGTCCCCCCTTCGCGCAGGCGCAGATCGAAGATCAGATCCTCGCAGTAGTCGAGCCATTCCGGGTAGCCGCCGACGCGCGCCCACACTTCCCGCCGGAACGCGATCGAGCGGCTGGAGGGCAGGAACGTTGCCGGGTCCACATCCTCGGGGGTTGGCAGGGTCGTCGCCCCCAGCGCCCGCTCGAACGCGGTCTGCGCGTCGGGCGAGAAGAAGCCCGCGACAACCGCCGGGGCGTCGGCAACGGGCAACGTCTCGAACGGCGCGAGCAACCGGGCCAACCAGTCGGGGGCGAGACGTACCCCGGCATCGGTGACGGCGATGATCGCTCCGCGCGCGGCGGCGATCCCGGCGTTGCGCCCCGCCGAGATGTTCGCGCCGGGCCGGACGAGGAGCCGTAACGGCAGGCGCGCACGCCAGGATTCGAGGATGGCGAAGGTGTCGTCGGTCGAGCCGCCATCCACGATCACGACCTCGTCGGGCGGGCGCGTCTGCGCCGCGATCGAGGCGAGCAATCGGTCGATGCTCGACCCTTCATTCAGCACCGTCACGACAAGGCTGACGACTGGCGCGCTCACTGGGGTTCCGGCTCTGTCGCGTTGGGCGTTGGCGATTCCGTCGCCGCCCGCCCCGCCCCCGCCGTTGCGGGCGCGCGCGGCGGGTCGTTGCGGAGCGCGAAGGCGGCATCGTAGCCCGCGACGACCCGCTTGACGATCCCGGCCCAGTCGTAATGGTCGCGCACGAACGCTTGCCCCGCCGTGCCGAGACGGGCGCGGAGTGTCGGGTCGTCGAGCAGTCGCCCGATGGCGGCGGCAAACTCGTCGGGGCCGTCGGCGATCAGCAGATGCTCCTCGTGGCGCACATCCATCCCCTCGGCTCCCGCCGTTGTCGAGACGACCGCGCAGCCCATCGCCAGGGCATTGAGGAGCTTGAGGCGCGAGCCGCCGCCGTAGCGCATCGGCAGGACATAGACCGTCGCGCCGGCGAAGTAGGGCCGATCGTCGGCCACCGAGCCGGTGACGGTGACGCCGGGATTGATGACGAGGCGGGTGATCTCCTGGAGGGGATTGCGACCGAGCAGCGCAAGGCGCAGAGGGCGGTCGCGGCGAGGATCTTGCTCGCGCTTCAGGATCGGCCAGATTTCCTCGACCAGCCAACGGGCGGCATCGACATTGGGCCGATAGTCGAGGGTGCCGCTGAAGATCACGTCGAAGCGCGGACGCTCGCGCGGGATCCCCTCGGGCGAGTAGTACGCCAGATCCACGCCGTTCGGCGCGACGACCACCGGTCGGCTCGGGGCGAGCGGCTGCAACGCCGCCGCGTCGGCGGTCGAGACGCAGAGGGTCAGATCGGCCGTCCGCATCGTCCGGGCCTCGAAGCGACGCAAGCGCCCTTGCTGGATCATCGAGTAGAGGCTGATCGGCCAGCGGCGCGGGCGGCGCAGGTCGGTCAGCGCCGCCCGGCGTTGCAGCACCCACTCGGCATTGTGCTCATCGAGGACGAGGAGTGGGTTGTAGTCCGGCAGGCGGTGGCGCGCCACCAGCAGCAGATAGCGCGCCAGCTCGATCCCCTCCGCCTGGATGATGTCGTAGCGCTCGCTCGACAGCAGTTCGGCCAATTGGCCGAGCAGGGCCGGCGACCAAAGGCGATCGGCCATGTCCGGCTGGCGACTGGTGAGCAGCGCGCGCAGGCGTCGGGCATTCGAGCGGCGCGGCGCGACCATCCTGGCGATCCGTTGCCACGGGACGTCAGCCTGTGTCTGTGGCCCCCGTTTCGGGCTTTCCGCCCCCGGTTCGCCGAAGGTGAGCAGATCCAACCGGTGCGTCTTCGCCAGCTGGACCATCAGGTTCCAGTTGCGGATCGCCGCCCCCTGACGCGTGGGGCTCGGCAGTTGCGGCGTCAGAAAGAGGATGCGCGCGCCGCGCGCGCCGTTGGGGGATCGGCTCATCGCGGCACCGGCAGCAGGGCGAGCAATCGCGGGAGGAAGAGGATCGCGCCGATCGCCACCGAGGCGAGGGCCATCAGCCAGACGGCCCCCGCCGCCACGTCCTTGGCGATTTTCGCCAGCGGGTGATACTCGCTTGTCACCAGGTCCACCGTCGCTTCGATCGCGCTGTTCAGCGCCTCCAGGACCAAGACCAGGGCGATGGTCAGAGTGAGGATGGCCCACTCGACCCGCGAGATCCGCAGGATCGCCGCCAGCGTCAGCGCCGCGACCCCCGCCGCCGCTTGCACCTGCGCATTCCGTTGCGAGCTGAGGAGGTAGCGCAATCCCGCCGTCGCGAACCGGAATGAGGCGAACAGCGTCCCCGCTCGTCGCGTCACCGCGACCCCCGCCCTATCGCGACCTGCCCGTCCAAAATCTCTTCCTGCCGCGCCAGCATCCGCGCCCGTTCGGGCGGCGTCGCATCATCCCAGCCGAGCAGGTGGAGCACACCGTGGATGGCCAGGAAGCGTATCTCGCGCGCCGGATCGCTTGCCCATTCGCCGCTCTGGTCCGCCGCGCGCTCGCAGGAGATGTAGATCTCGCCGAGCTGACGAACTGCCTCCTCGCTCGGTAGGATGAACGGCGTACCCTCGTCGTTGGTTCCCTCGACCAGGCCGAAGGTGATGACATCGGTCGGTTCGTCGTGGTCGAGAAAGCGCCGGTTGAGGTCGTGAATCGTCGGGTCGTCCACCAGGACAACCGTGAGCGCAACCGGCTCGGCTATCCCTTCCGCCGCGAGGGTGTGCAGCACGAGATCGCGCAGGTCGGCCTCGTCAGCCATTGCCGCACATTGATTCTCGATGGCGATCGTGATCGCGCTTTCCTTCATCACACCTGTAGCGTTGTCAGTCGTCAGGAGAGAGTCGGGAGTCGGGAGAGGGTCGGGCCGTTCAGGGTCCCTGCTCCGCACTCGCCACTTGCCATTCGTCACCTGTCACCGTTCTCTGACGACTGACGATCGACGTCCCTATCTACCGCGCCGCCGCAGGCACAGATTTCTCCGCAGCGTTCGTGGCGGGCGTCAGGGCGGGGGGGTAGTCGATGCGGGGATGGTAGATCCCGTCGAGCACCTGCACAAATGTTCCCTTGATGCGCTCGATGTCGCGCAGGGTCAGGTCGCACTCGTCGAGCTGACCACTCTTCACACGGTCGTCGATCACCTGGTTGACCAACTGCTGGAGCTTGCTGTTGTGCCGTCCGTTCCGCTGCGGCGTCGCCCCGTTACTGCCATTAGCGCCCACGGTGCCATTATGACCCGGCTCGTCCGCGAAGTCGAGCTTGCCCGACTGCGCCGCCGCCCGCACCGCCGCCTCGACCGAGTCGGCCAGCATGATCACACCCGCCTCCTTCGTCTGGGGTCTCGGCCCGGGGTAGCAGAAGTCCTCCTCCCGTATATCTTCGCCGAGGGCCACCGCCTTATTGTAAAAATAGCGGATTTGCGTCGTCCCGTGATGCTGCTTGATGATGTCGATGATCCGCGCCGGGAGGCGCGCTTTCTGCGCCAGCCGGACGCCATCGGTCACATGGTCGATGATGATCCGCGCGCTTTGCTGGGGGTCGAGTTCATCGTGGACATTGTCGCGATTCGCCTGGTTCTCGATGAAGAAGGTGGGACGCAACGTCTTGCCGATGTCGTGATAGAGGACCGCCACGCGCGTGAAGAGCGGATCCCCGCCGACCAATTCGACGGCGCTCTCGGCGAGGTTCGAGACGACGATGCTGTGGTGGTACGTCCCCGGCGCCTCGCGCGCCAGCTTGTAGAGCAGCGGTTGGTTCGGGTGGGCCAATTCCAGGAGTTGCAAGTGGGTGGTGATCCCGAACAGGCCGCCCAGGAACGTGAATGAGCCGAAGGTCAGCACCGCCGAGATCCCGCCGTTGAAGGCGGCCATCAGCCCGATCTGCGCGACCGTGGTCGCGTCGAGCGTGCCGGCGATCAGGCGGAAGCAGATGCCGATGGCAAAAATTGTCATCGCCACCAGCACCCCGGACCAGAGGAAGGTGGCGATCCGGTCGGCGTGCCAGAGGGAGAAGGCACCCACCATCCCCGCCGCGAAGGCGATGGTGGCGTATTCGAGCGACCCCCCCTGCGGCCCGAGCAGGCCGAGCATCAGCGCCCCGACCAGCGTCGCCACCGTGGCGAACTGGAGATTGAGCAGCACCACCGCCAGCATCGCCGCCGCCGCGATCGGGAAGGCGTAGATCCAGGATGGGTGGCTGCCGACCGTCAGGCGCGCGGCGATAATCGGCGCGGCGATCGTCAGGCCGAACAGGATCAGTTGCGAACTGCGCCAGAGGGGTCGCCCGAAGCGGTAGAGATACGCCGAGAGGAGCGTGACCAGGAGCGCCACCAGTCCCAACGCCCCGAGCAGCGCCGACCAGCGTATCTGCGGCTGCAAGAGATCGAGCTTCTCCATCTGCTCGCGCTGATCGGGCGAGACGATATCGCCGTCGCGAACGATCGTCTGACCTTCTTGCACCGTGGCCATGATCGGTTTCACCGTCGCGCGTGCCTGTTCGCGCCGTCGGGCGGTCTCTTCCGCGTCCTCGGTCTGATTCACTCGGATGTATGGTCGGGCGAGGGCGACCGCCAGATTGCGATCGCCCATGCCGAGGCCTGTATCGACACGACCGGGCAAGTTGTCCTTGACCTGGGCCAATTGCTCGATCGGGATCGTCTGCGCCATCGTCTCGTCGAAGAGGCGGCGTGCGGCAACCGTGACCGTATCCCAGCGCGAGGAGTCGAGGGTGAGGAGTTGTCGCGCCTCCTCGGTCGTCAGATCGGGGACAATCCCCTGAGCGGTGCGAACGCGGTCGTCAATCGAGGTGTTGCCCGCCCCGCGCAGATCGGCGAGGCGGCGAGTATCGGTGTCGAGTTGGGTCCGTTGGGCGACAATCAGGCTGGTGTTCGGCTTGTACACGCGGAGGCGGTCGTCGTTCGCGGCCTCTTCACGCCGTTCCTGAGTGCGCGCCTCGCTGAGATAGGTCAGGGAGCGCGGCGACTTAATGGTGGCGCTCGCCACCGAGCCGACCGCCACATCGATCGTGTCAACGCTGTTCCACGGGGCTACGGCGCCGCCGAGGATGAGCAGCAGGACGACGGCGAAGAGGATCAGTCGCGCGAGATGCCCGAGGGTATTGCCCTCGTCGTTGATCTGGCGTCGCAGCCAGCCCGGTCGCAACGCAGTCAGATTGGGGCGGCGCACGCCATAACGCCCCGCCGGCGCGGGGAGATCGGCCGACGCGGCAGGGCTATTCGGTTGCAGCGGCGGTCGCGGCGCATTCACCACGGAAGCCCTATCCTCGCGCGCGGCGCGCTAGCCGGGTATATCGACAGATCAGCGAGCCGATCTGCATCGACCAGCGTGGCGACGGAGGACGTCGCTCTGCGCGAGGGCGGCGTTGCCCCTCCGCGAAGGCTCGTCACTCCGCCGCCAGGAGGCGCTTCGCTGCCTCGCTGAGCGCGCGGCTATCGGCACGCCCTGCGGCGCGCTCGATGACGAGCGGCATCACGAGTTTCATGTCGCGCGGCCCGGTCGCGCCGGTGTCGGTGATCGCCGCGCGCACCAAGCCGTCAACCTCCTCGGCGCTCAACCCCGCCGGGAGATAATCGCGCAGGATCGCGAGTTGGCCGCGCTCGCGCTCGACGAGGTCCTGACGCCCCGCTTGCGCGAACTGCTCGATCACATCCTGGCGCTGCTTAATCTGGCGCTGGAGGACGGTCAATTCCTCCGCATCGCTCAGCGGGCGATCGCGGTCAGCAGAGCGCTGGATCGTCGTACCGTCGCCCGCCGCCCCTTCGAGATCGTCGGGAATCTGCACGCGCGCGATCTGGGCATTCTTGAACGACGCGCGCAAGAAGCGGATCACGTCGCGCCGGACTGTGTCGCCCGAGCGCATCGCCTCCTTAAGGTCGGCCATTACCCGCTCGTCCAGCGCGCCCATAGGGTGTTGCAATCCTTGCCGTGATCGGGGTGCAACCGGTGCGCCCCGATGGCGTTATCCTTGTCGAAGCGTGTGCGAGCGATGCTGCGCGCTCACCACCGGCACTCGGGGTCCACCCCTGGGGATCTGCGGGGCGGCTTAACGTACCCGATCCTCTTCCGTGCGCCGCGCCAACGTTGCCTGCATATCGCCCCCTAAGTATAGAATCCCGCCGGGGTGGCGTCAACGGTCTGCCGGTGACGTATTTTTGGCGACAGGACGCGATTTTTCGCCCTCACCCCAGGAGTCGCCCGCGCCCGCCCGCCCACGGAGCGCGTGCTCGGGGCGGCGCAGCCCCCTCGGGGAACATTTCTCCTCATGGGCCACTGGTATACTTGCCCCCATCGGGGGCGGTGTAACCGGCCCCCAGGCCATCACGAAGCGAAAGCACTGTATCCCCCAAGGACCCGATGCCCGAGTTGCCCGAAGTCGAGACGGTACGCCGTGGGTTGGCGGCGCAAATCGTCGATCGTGTCTTCACCGGCGTGACCTTTCTGGAATGGTCGCGCACGATCGAGACGCCCGCGCCGGAAGAATTCTCGCGCCGGATCGCCGGGCGGCGCATCCTGGCCGTGGGGCGGCGCGCGAAGTTCTTGGTTCTCGCGCTCGACGCGGGCCAGTCGCTCGTCGTCCACCTGCGGATGACCGGGCAACTGACCGTCGCGCCGCGGGACGCGCCGCGCGATCGCTTCGCGCGGGTCGCGCTCGGCTTCGCGGATGGCGACGAGTTGCGTTTCAGCGACATCAGGCGGTTCGGGCGGATCGGGCTGTTCGACGAGGCGGAGTTGGCGGCGCGTTTCCACAAACTCGGCCCGGAGCCGCTCGGGGAGGGCTGGTCGCGCGACGAGTTCGCGGCGGCGCTGGCGCGGCGGCGCACGCGGCTGAAACCACTCCTCCTCGACCAGTCGTTCGTCGCCGGGTTGGGCAATATCTACGCCGACGAGGCTCTGTTCCGCGCCGGCCTCCATCCCCTGACGATCGCCGCCGCTGTGCCGCCCGAACGCGCGGCCCTCCTCCATGCGGCGATCCGCGAACTGCTGGCCGACGCGATCGCCAGCGGTGGCACCACGTTCTCGAACTATCGCGACGCTTATGGCAATGCGGGCGATTACTACGAGCGGCGGCGCGTCTACGCGCGAACCGACGAGCCGTGCCCGATTTGCGGCGCGCCGATCGCGCGAATCGTCGTCGGGGGGCGCGGCACCCATTTCTGCGCCGCCTGCCAGCCCGCGCCGGGAACGGTCGCCGCGCGCATCGTGCCGTTCCCGGCGCGCGGCGCGGAGCGCCTGGTGGCGGAGGAGGGCGCGGAGTATCGCGTCACCCCCGTAGCGGAGGGCGACAGTGGCTGCTGAACCGCAGGGTGGCGGGGCGCTAACAGGTCGTGACTTCCCAGCGCGCGTCTTCGCGATTGTGGCGCGGATCCCGGTCGGGCGCGTGACGACCTACGGCTGGATCGCGCGGGCGATCGGCGAGCCGCGCGCGGGCCGGATGGTCGGTTGGGCGCTCCACGCCAGCCATGCCCATCCCGATCTGCCCTGCCACCGCGTGATCAACCGCAACGGCGAACTGTCCGGGCGCTGGCACTGGGGGGACCCGGACCTGATGCGCCACCTCCTCGAAGCCGAAGGGGTCGAATTCGACGAGCAGGAGCGGGTCGATCTGCGCCGCTTCGGTTGGCACCCGGAGGGGAGCGATGAGTGGCGAGTGCCGAGTGCCGAGTAGGGTGAGCCGTCAGTCGTCAGAAAGTGGGGCGGGGGGGAACAGGAGACACGGAGGCCCGGAGAGGCGGGGAAAGAGGGCGGGTGAAGCCTTCGGTCGTTGGGCGTTTGAGGCGTACCTCAGGTGATGGGGAGGGGAGAAGCGGTCGAGGGCGGCGTGGCGATGTGTGCAACCTGTTGGGAGGCGCTATGGCGACGGTGCTGGGTGAACTGCTAGACGATCTCCACAAGCTGAGCCGACCGGATAAGCTACGGGTGATGCAGTTCTTACTCGCTGAACTCGCTGATGAGGAGAAAGTTCTCCTCCAACAGTCTGTGGATTTCGAGATCTGGTCCCCCTTTGACGCTGCCGAGACAGCGGATGCGTTGCTCGCGTTGTTGGAAGCCGATGAACGATCAGCCGCCCGCTAACCGGCAGCAATTTGCTTACTCGCGGGTTGATGAGCGGTGCGGTACAGGCGCGTTGCGTCCACGTCTACCGCTGATACTCACGCATCGCGATCAGGCGCTTGCTGTCATCGGACTGCTCGACACAGGCGCTGATGTCAACGTCCTGCCCTACGCGATCGGCTTGCAACTCGGAGCGCGCTGGGATGAGCAGGTGGTCGTGCCTGGACTCTCTGGTAATCTCGGCCATTACGAAGCGCGCGGGTTAATCCTCTCCGCACAAGTCGGACACTTCCCGCCAAGCAAGTTGGCTTTTGCCTGGACGCGGGCTGAGCATGTGCCGCTTATCCTGGGACAGGTTAATTTCTTCCTCGAATATGAAGTCTGTTTTTTCGCGCGCGTATGCTCTTCGAGGTGCAGCCACGACAAGGACAAGGATCAGAACAGAGTGAATGGCGGGCCGATGGGCTAATGATAATTGATGGGGGATGGTCGGCATGGGCGTATTCGATAATCAGGTGGCAATTGTGACTGGGGCGAGCGCCGGGGTAGGGCGGGCGACCGCGATCGCGCTGGCGCGCGAAGGGGCGGCGGTCGGGCTGATCGCGCGTGGCGAGGCGGGGTTGGCGACGGTGGCGCGCGAGATCGCCGCCGCTGGCTGGCGGGCGCTGGCGTTGCCCGCCGATGTGACCGACGAGGCGGCGATTGGGGCGGCGATCGATCGGGCAGCGTCCGAGTTCGGCGGGCTGGACATCGCGATCGCCAACGTGGGGCGCGGGCAGCGCGGCCCGATCGAGTCGCTGGCGCTGGCGGAGTGGGAGGCGACACTCGCCGCTAACCTGACCGCGCCATTCCTGACCGCCCGCGCCGCGATCCCACACCTGAAGCGGCGCGGCGGCGGCCAGATCGTCGCCGTGTCGTCGGGCGCGGGGAAGCGCGGCTACGCCGGGATGACCGCCTACTGCGCGGCGAAGTTCGGCTTGCAGGGGCTGATGGAGTCGCTGGCCGAGGAGGTCGGCGGCGACGGTATTCGCTGCGGCGTCGTCGTCCCCGGCAGCATCCTGACCGATTTCGGCGGTCGTAACGCCGACGAGAAGCGGGAGGGTGGGGCCAAATACCTCGCCCCGGAGGATGTCGCCGCGTCGATCCTCCACCTCCTCACCCGGCCCGGCCACGCGCGGGTTCAAGAAATGCTGCTCTGGCCGTTCTAGCGCGATGCGCCCTACTTGTTTGGGTGGTAGCAGAAGCGAAGCGGTCCGACACATTTAGCGTCGGACCGCCCCCTCAGTCCGTACTTCGTACTTCGTAGTTCGTACTTCGTCAGTATTTCGCCACGCTCGGATCGACCTCGTCCGACCAGGCGAGGATACCGCCGGTCAGGTTCTTCAGCTTGCGGAACCCCGCGCCCTGCAGGACGGCTAGACCTTTCGCCGAGCGCACACCGGAGCGGCACTGCATGATGATGTCGTCCGCCGTGTCGAGCTCGTGCATCCGCGAGGCGAGGTCGCCGAGCGGGATGAAGCGCACGTCCGGCGCGTCGATCCGCCCGATCGCCCACTCGTGCGGCTCGCGCACATCGACGATGACGAGTCGCTCCCCCGCATCGAGGCGACCCTTCACCTCGGTCGGGGTGATCTCCTGCCGCGCGTCCAACTCGATCTCCGGGGCGGCGTTGACGCCACAGAACTCGTCGTAGTCGATCAGGCCGGTGACGGTCGGGTGCGCGCCGCAGACCGGGCAGTCGGGATCCTTGCGGAGCTTGTACTCGCGGAACTGCATCTTCAGCGCGTCGAAGCGCAGCAGCCGCCCGATCAGCGGCTCACCGATGCCGAGCGCCAGCTTGATGACCTCGGCGGCCTGGAGCGAGCCGACAATGCCCGGCAACACGCCGAGGACGCCGCCCTCGGCGCAGGAGGGGACCAGCCCCGGGGGCGGCGGCTCCGGGTAGAGGCAGCGGTAGCACGGGCCATCCGGCGCGCCGAAAATCGAGACTTGCCCCTCGAAGCGGAAGATCGAGGCGTAGACGTTCGGCTTGCCCAGCAGGACGCAGGCATCGTTGACAAGGTAGCGCGTCGGGAAGTTGTCGGTCCCGTCGGCGATGATGTCGTAATCCTTGAAGAGTTCGAGGGCGTTCTCGCTTGTCAGGCGCGTCTCGTAGGTCGTGATCTCGATGTGCGGGTTCAGCGCCGACAAGCGCCGCTTCGCCGCATCGAGCTTCGAGACGCCGATATCCTCGGTCGTGAACGTCACCTGGCGCTGGAGATTCGAGTCGTCCACCACGTCGCTATCGACGATCCCGAGGTGGCCGATCCCCGCCGCCGTCAGGTAGAGGCCGAGCGGCGCGCCGAGCCCGCCCGCGCCGATCAGCAGCACGCGCGCCGCCTTCAGCTTCTTCTGCCCTTCCAGCGTCACCTCGGGCATGATCAGGTGACGGCTGTAGCGCCCGATCTCCTCTGGCGAGAGGGTGATCTCCTCCGCCGTCGCCGTGCCACCCGCGATCGCCGGGACGATCGTGATCGTGTCCCCCTCCGCGACCGGCGTGGCGTCCTTCTCCAGGTAGCGAATATCCTCGTCGTTGAGGTAGATATTGACAAAGTTCCGCAATTGCCCATTATCGCGGTAGAGATGCTTCCGCAACTCCCCGTACTCGCTCGTCAGGCTGGTCAGCACTTCGCCGACCGTCCCACCCGCGAAGGCCAGCGTCTCCTGATTGCCCGCGAACTGCCGCAGCGCCGTCGGGACCAGGACCGTGATCTTGTCGGCCATCGTTTCCTCCTGTTTTAGTGGCGCGAGTGGACCAGTGGCTCCAGTGGGCCAGTTAGAGAGATGGGCAACGCTTCGCCTCCCGTCTTCTACCACTGGTCCACTGGCCCACTCGCGCCACTTCACTCGTCACTCGTCACTATCCGCTCCTCATCGTATCCTTCGCGGTCGTCCTGCAAGCGCCAGCTGTGGACCTCGGCGGCGCGCCCCGCGCGGACCGACTGGATGACATAGGAATACCCCGGCCAGGCGGCCTCGCGGTCGGTCTCCGAAGGCCGCGCCGGGTGATCCGGGTGCGAGTGGTAGAACCCGAGGATCTCCCAACCCGCCTCGCGCGCCCGCCGCTCCTCGCGCAAGAAATCCCCCGGCGCGATCATGAAGCGGCGGCGACGCTCGTCCGTCTCCTCCCACTTGTTATCCACCGCCACGACCTCGCGGACGGTCTTCGCGCCGTCCGCCTGCGTGCCAAGCAGGAAGCCGCAAATCTCGTCCGGGTATCCGGTCTCACCGTGGCGCGCGATCTGCTCGCGCTGCTCAACGGTCCACTCTACACGCACCATATCCCCGCAATCAGTGTCAAGTGCCGAGTGACAAGTTGCGACGTATGTGCGTGTGGGACATTCCTGCACCTCACGGACGAGGAGGATCCCCACTCGGCACTCGGCACTCGTTACTCGTCACTCGTCTCGTCTTCGTCCCAGAATCGCTCCGACAGGTACTTGTCCGCGCCGTCGCAGAAAATTGTCACGACCGTGCCGCTGGTCAGTTCCTTAGCGATGGTGAGGGCGGCGACGACGTTGGCGGCCGCCGAGATTCCGACCAGCAACCCCTCCTCGCGCGCCAGGCGCTTGACCATCACGTAGGCGTCCTCGGTTGGCACGGTGATCTGCCGGTCGGCGAAGTCGGCGTCGTAGATCGGCGGGACGATCGCGCTCGCCATGTGCTTCAACCCTTCCAGCCCGTGATAGGGGCTGTCGGGCTGCATCGCGATGAGGCGAATGGCGGGATTGTACTCGCGCAGTCGCCGCCCGGTGCCCATGAAGGTGCCGCTCGTCCCCAGCCCCGCGACGAAGTGGGTGACTTCCCCCGCCGTCTGTGTCCAGATTTCCGGCGCGGTCGTCTCGTAATGCGCGCGCCAGTTGGCGTCATTGCTGTATTGGTCGGAATAGAAGTAGCGGTCCGGGTCGGCGGCGTAGCGCCGACGCGCCTCGCGGATCGCCCCGTCGCTGCTTTCCAGCGGATCCGTCAGGATCGTCGTCGCGCCGTAAGCGTTCAAGATCCGCTTGCGCTCCGGGCTGGCATTCTCCGGCAGGCAGAGTTCCACCCGATAGCCGAGCGCCGCGCCGATCATCGCCAGCGCGATCCCGGTATTGCCGCTCGTCGCCTCCAGGATCGTCTTCGCCGGCGTCAGCGCGCCGCGCGCGATCCCGTCGCGGATCATCGCCAGCGCCGGGCGATCTTTCACGCTGCCGCCGGGATTGCGCCACTCGGCCTTCGCCGCGACCGTCACGCCGCCGGGGAGCGCCGCTGCCACCTTATCCAGGCGGATCAGCGGCGTGTTGCCGATCAGATCGAGCGCCGCTGTCGCGCCCTGTCGTGGGGGTGTTATCGTCGTCATCCGTCACCTCGCCGAGCGCGCCAACGTCGGCGCGCGGGGCTATTGTTACCTGACTCACTCAACAAACGCAAGTTCCCCTTGCCGCTCCCTTTCCAACGCCCGGATGTCGCTCCTGATTCCCGCGTTCCATCGCGATCTCGCCGCGCCACAGCGATTCTCCATTCTCGGGAGAATTCTTCACGATCTCTTCATCTCTCTCCGCTAGACTCGGCCTTACTGAGATGCGCGGTTAGTGATGCGACTCGCAGTGACGATGGTGTTGGCTGAAAGCGAAGAGGAGTGGACCAATGGGGGTGAGACGGCTGATGATGATCTTGGGCGCGGTGGCGCTGACCTTGGCGATCGCGGTCACGGCGGTTGTCGCGGGTGGGCCGTTGCGTGGTCTGGCCGCGTCGGCGACGGGCAATGCCCCCGGCGCGACCAACGCGGTGCCTGCCCAGCCAGCGGCGCTGAGTCCAGCGATGATTCCGGCGGGGTTGTACCAGTTCGCGATCACCGATGTGTCCGGACAGGGCGGCGACCGCGAGGCGCAGTGCCAGACCTTCGTGAGCAACCTGACGAAAAACCTCGGGGTGACGACCGACGCCCTCGGCGGGGCGGTGAAGAAGACCCTCGTGGAGCAGATCGATGCCGCGCAAGCCGCGGGCAAGCTGACCGGCGAGCAGGCGCAGACGGCGAAGGATCGGGTTAACGCCGCCAGCGATGGGGCCTTCTGCGCCAGTCTCGGCGCGGGGGGCAAGGTTGGCGGCGGCGCTGGTCACGGGCGGGGCTTCGGGGTGTTGCGGGGCGATCTCCTCGATGCGGCGGCGGGCTACTTCGGTATCACCCCCGACGTGCTGAAGCAGGAACTGGTGAGCAAGGGCTCGGTGCAGGCGGTCGCTGCGGCGCGTGGCAAGGACAACGCCACCGACAAGGCGGGGCTCCAGGCAGCCTTGGAAGGGGCGTTGCGCGCCTCGCTGACCGGGCAGGGTCTGAGCGCCGACCGCATCGAGCAGATGGTCACCGCGTTCGGGCAAGGATTCGATCATCTCTATACCGCGCCGATCGGCCAGGGCGGCCCGCATGGTCGCCCCGGCGGCTTCCCCGGCCAGCGCCCGAGCGCGTCACCGTCGGCGTCGCCGCGAACGCAGTAAGCGGCGGGGTATCCCAAACTCGCGCGGTGGGAGGGGCTGTCGTTCTCCTGCGTCCTCGCGCCGATGGCCGGGCGATCCGCGGTTTGTATTGCCCCCTGTCGTCTTGCTTCTCTCGACTCTCCATCCCTCCTGCATCCCGTAGCGCCGATCGCGCGCGATGTCGCGATGATTTGACGCCGACCGCCGACGATTCTAGGATCGGCGGGAGAGGTCGGGACGCTGTGGACGCGGGGGGATGATGGCGAGGAAACGGAAGGCGCTCAGCGCCAAAGATGTCGCGAAGGACCCTTCCCTGCTCGATACCGAGCCGGGGAGTTTCGTGCTACTGCGGGACACCGAGCCGTTCGAGACGATGGTCAGCACCCTCGACCTCATCGCCGCGCGCGGCTGGCGTGTGGCCGGGATGAGCACGAACCTCACGAAGATGCAGTCCGGAATCGAGATGTATGTCCTCGTGCAGCACGAAGTCCGGGCGACTGCCGAGGGCAATCCCTGGCCCTACGAGGCGTGAGCGGCGAGAGCGAGGTGGCGACGATGGATGAGCGCGGGGCGACCCTCTGGCCGGCGGGCGGCGACCTGGATTCGTGGTTCGTGCCGGTACCGGTGCGGCGCGGGCTCTGGCTGATCTGCGAGCCGGGGCATGTGCAGTCGTACCTGGTCGAGGGGCGCGACCGCGCGATCCTGATCGACACCGGCACCGGCATCGCGCCGATCGCCCCCCTGGTGCGGCGGCTGACCACGAAGCCGATCGAGGTGGTGCTGACGCACAATCATTTCGATCACATCGGCGGCAATGCCGACTTCGATCGGATCGCGATCCACCCGGCGGGGGTCGCGGGCTTGCGGGCCGGTCGCCCGGCGGAGAGCCTGCGCGGCTACATCGCGGGCGCGCGCGGGATGCTGGCGCGCGGGGCGCGGTTGCGCGCGCTCGACGCCGAGGGATTTAACATGCTCCACCCGGAGCAGATCGTGCGCCCGTTCCCGCCCGACTTCGATCCCGAGCGGTACGCCATCGCCCCCTCGGAGGCGATCGCCATGCTGGAGGATGGACAGGTGCTCGACCTCGGGGCGCGAGCGCTGGAAGTGATCTACACGCCCGGTCATTCGCCCGATGGGATTTGCCTCCTCGATCGCGCGGGGCGGATCCTCTTCACCGCCGATACCGTCTACGCCGGGCCGCTCTACGCGCAGACGCCCGGTGCCGATCTCGACGCCTACCTGGCGTCGCTGCGTCGCCTCGAACCGCTGATCGACAGCGTCGATCTCCTGCTGCCAGCCCACAATCGCGTGCCGCTCGACCCGCCGATTATCTGCGAGATGATCGCCGGGTTCGAGGCGCTGTTGGCGGGGCGAGCGCCGATCGAGGTGTCGGAGGCGGACAGCCTCGGGCGGCGTACGCGCGCGGCGCATTTCGGGCGCTTCTCGGTGTTATTGCCGGCGTAGTGGGCGCTGGTTCCCCGATCTGCCAGTTCCGGAGGAGCGGCGGTAGGGTTGCATCAAGGCGGAGGCGCCAGTGTACGAGTCGGACTCGACGGGTCTGTCCAGCGCCGAGCTGGCCGCGGCGTTCAACATCGTCTACGCCGACTACGCCGTCCCCTTCACGATGACTGAGGCGGCGGCGCGTCGGCATGTTGCAGCACACGCGATCGCCCCCGACCGCTCAATCCTCTGGCGCGACGACGCGGGCGAGGTCGTCGGGCTGGCGGCGCTCGGGGTGCGCGGGGAGCGTGGCTGGGTCGGCGGCTTCGGCCTCGCGCCCGCTTGGCGCGGGCGCGGGCTGAGCGGTGTGCTGTTGGGGCAACTGCTCGATCGGGCGCGCGAGGCTGGGCTGCGCCGGGTGCAGCTCGAAGTGATCACGACCAATGCGCGGGCGATCCGCACCTACGAGCGCGCGGGCTTCGGGCGCGCCCGCGAACTGCTCATCCTGGCCTCCGACGAGGCTGCCCCGGCTGAGGCGGGGGCGAACGACGTGCGCGAGGGCGATCCCGCAACGCTCCTCGTCGCGCCGCCCATCGCCGTCCCGACCCCCGCATGGCAGCGCGAGCCGGCCAGTCTCGCCGCCGACCCCGACCTGCGCGGGCTGGTGCTCGGCGACCCCGCCTCTCCGCGCGCGTTCGTTGTCTACAGCGCGACGGCGATAGCGGTGCAGATCGGGGCGCTCGCCGGAGTTTCCGCCGACGCGCTGGCGGCGCTGACCCGCGCGCTGGCGAGTCGGCTGCCCGGTCGATCGTTGCGCTTGGCAAACGAGCCCGAGGAGAGCCTTGTCCCCACCGCGCTCCTCGCTGCCAGCTGGCGCGAGACGTTGCGCCAGTACGAGATGATCTGCGCGCTGTAGCTAGGCCGCAGCGCGTGCGGCTATAGTGGCGGCGTGCGGCGACTTTGCCGGGGCTATCGGGAGAGGGGTGCGATGCTCGACTGGTTCAAGCGGCGCGGGCAGCGCCCGAAACGCCTCGCCGAGATGTCGCCCGACGAATTGGATGCCATGCTCGCCGGGCATCCCGAGCTCGAACACCTCCTCCGCCACTCGCTCGGGCTGATGCAGTTCGCCCCGCCGCGCGTCGCCGAGCAAGTCCTGGCGCGCGTCGAGGAGATCGTGGACGAGACGTTGCGCCTTCGCCTCGACCCCGAGGGTGAGCACGAGTTCGTGATGAGCCGGTTGGAGGAGATACGGAAGATAGTCGTGGGTCGTGGGTCGTGAGTCGTGAGAACTGACTGGTAGGGAAGACTTCGTTTGCGGATCTATTGTCGCTAGAGGCGAGTTCTCACGACTCACGACCCACGACTCTCCTGGAGGTGCCATGAGCTACGCGCGGGAACTTCAGGGTCGCTTCGCGCCGATCTTCGC
>CADCWN010000145.1 GCA_902806415.1 uncultured Thermomicrobiales bacterium
CATCGAGTACAAGGCAGAGGCCCGAGGTTGTACGGTGGCCGGGGTTGACCCCCGGCACACCTCGCAGCATTGCCCCGCGTGCGGTCACACCGCCCGGAACAACCGTCGGAGCCGCGCGCTGTTCTGTTGTCGGCACTGTGGCTATACGCTGCATGCTGACCTTTGCGGCGCTCGTAACATCGCTGCCAAGTACCGTGGCACCTTCGGTAGACCTGTCGGTGTCGGGCCGCAGTCAATCGGCCTCAACGTCTCGGATACTGGCACACCGTCAGTAGCGCCAGGGACAAGCTTCCAGCTTTAGCTGGGGGTAGTTGACCTCGCTCCTGCCGCAGCCTCCCACCAGCACCATCGGCGCAATCGTAGGCGATAGCGCCCCGGCACACACGCGTCGCGCCCGCACCACAAGCGTGGTGCGGGCGACGCAACAACCCTACAAACGAGTAAGCCGTAGCCGAGGGACAATCCCACGGCGCGCGAAACGGCGTCACAAACGGCTGTCGACTTGGTGCAGCAAGCACCCCCTCCCTTTCAGGGGAGGGTCGCCGCCGGGGCGGCGGGGAGGGGTAACTCGGCGTCCAACCGGTCGTGTCAATCGCGATGAGGGCGTCGGGGACGGAGCAGGGCCGCCCCTTTCGTACCACCACAGCGCGCCTACGGGATTACTTAATCAGTTTGATCGCTGTCACGCCGCTGCCCCCGGTGACGTAAGTGGGATCGCTGTTCGCCCGGATCGTGTAGTTCTTGATCAGTTGGCCGGTGTGCGAGCCGCTGGCCGTCTTCTTGATGTAGAACGCCTCGAGCGAGCGCACCGCCAGCGTCGCGCCGGAGCCGGTGCCGCCCGGGCCGGAGGCATCGCAGACCGGCAGGATCATGATGCAGTTATCGACCGCCCCTCCGACCTGGCAGCCGTTGATCCCCTCGACCGTCGCCGCGACCGACGCCACGGTACCGGTGGTGAGTGGCGGCACCTGGGATCCATCATAGTTGTAGGCGGGGAAGGTGAGGCCGGGGTAGGTGATCACGTTAGTGTTGATCCCCTTGAACGAGGCGCTGCTGTTGTTGCAGGGATTGATGCCACTGCTACCGCTCGGGTCGTGGATGAGATAAACCGGACCCACCCTTACGACGTTGTTATCCTTGATGGGTCCCAGACTTGCGCCGTCGTAAGCGTAGGCTCTGTCATCGATCACAGGCGCGCCAGTGAGGCTTGGCACCTGCGGGCAGAGCCCCCCCTGGCAGTTATCGCGACCATCATCGCGCGTGTACTTGCCGTTGTTTGCCCTCGTCGCAAGGTAGTCGCTGCCCGTCTTGTAGATCCCGCCTGCGTAGCTGGCATTCGCGTTGGTCACAACGGTATTGATGCCGCAGACCATGAACGGCCCGCCGGTGACCCCGATCGGGCGCTCTACGCGGGCGGCAGCGATCGCCGCCGTGCCCGACTCGGCGATCCCCAGCGCGCGGAAAACGAAGGTCTGGTGCCGCTCGGACGCGCGCACCAGCACGCCGGTGAAGTTGGCGGTGTACGACGACATCGCCACCCCGCCCGAGGAACAGGGCTGGGTCGTGCCGATGGTGGTGCCGTCGTAGGTATTGGTGATGAACGTGCAGGTAATCTTGGTCGCGTCGGGGACGCCGTTGCGCGCCGCCGCATCCAGCACCGCCCGGGTCACCTCGGTGTCGGTCCGGTTCCGCGAGATCGCCGATGCCCCGGCGAACGCGGCGGCGTCGGCGGCGTTCTGCATCCCCCGGCGCTGGATATAGTTGTAGCCACCGTCGAGGGACAGGCCGAGCGCGCCCAGCAGGACCAGGGAGGACAGGGCGAAGATCACGAGCGTCTGCCCCCGGGCGGGGCGGCGGGCGCTGGGTGGGCGACGCGCAGGCGTGTTCATTGAATTACCATCCTCGAAGACTTCTTGATCTGATAGCTCGTCGGCAAGAGGCCGATAAGCTGGCTCGTGATCGGGCGGAACACGTACCGCCCCGTGACCTCGATCGAGTCGCCCGGTTTGACGAGCGCATTGCCGTCCGGATCTTCCGCAGCGCAGTTGCCCGCGATCGTCGCCACGATCAGCGTCGTGCTCTGCCCCTGGTAGCACCGAATGTCGGTCGTCGCATTGATGATGACATCGACATCGTTGGTCCCCAGTTGCCCATTGGCGTTGCTATAGGCGCGATTCCGGATCTCGGCGGCCTTGTCCGGGAAATGGCCGCCGTAGAGCGCCCCTTCGCGCACCACGCTGGTGAGGCGGGTGTAGGCGATGAAGACCCGGCCCAGATCGACCGCCCCGATCAGGAGCAGGGCGAGGAGCGGCATGAGCAACGCCAGCTCGACCATGTTCTGCCCGCGCCATTCCCCCACTCGCGGGTGGCGTCTCGCTCTACTGCACACTGGCTTGCTCGCATTCGCTAAAGGTGATCGTCGTCCGCCCGATGAGCCGGGCTGCGGCCAGGCCAAAGGGGTAGGTGGTGCATACCCTGACCTTGTCCAGCGACTGCACTGGGTTGGCGCTAGGGGGGGCCTTCCGGTCACAGGAGCGGTTGTTGGGGCTCGTGCTGTCCCAGCTGCTACAGGTGACCACGAACGCGTTAGTCGCCAGGGTCAGCGTTGGCGAGCGGACGACCGCCGCCTCCCGGATCAGCGCGAGATCGTTCGGGGTGATGGTGGCTTGGCGCGTCGCCTCGCGCACCGCGTTGGTGAGCATGGTGCGCGTGAAGACCGCCCGCCCCAGATCGATCGTGCCAAAGACGAGCATCAGCAGGAGCAACGAGGAGAGCGCGAACTCGACCATCGCCTGACCGCTGGCCGCGCGCTGTCGGCTCCCCGCATCCATATCGCCGTCTCCCACGCTCACATCGCCCACTGCCGACCGGTGCGGCGCATACCAATCTTCCTAGTAAGTGACGGCCTATCCACTCGCCCAAACCGGGCGCCGTGGCCAGTAACACCAGTCTCAACAGTATAGGGAGGGCGACGGAATGGGGGGAAGAGCCTATCAGTCTCGATATGGAAGGTAAAACGGACCGGAGAGGTAGCCCGTTGGTCCCGGGACCGCGCAGGGAGGAGGGCGGCGTGGGCGAATCGTGATCGCGGCGGGTGTGCGCGAATCGCCGGGGCGCGCCGCCCCCATTGCCTGGCGACCATTCACACCCACACACCCGCGATGCCCACCGAACGCAATCCCAGCCCAGCAGTACCCGCACCTTCCCCGCGCCGGATCTTTCGCCGCCGCACCCTACCTGACGTGCAGCAGGATGCCTCCGATCCATCCGGGCATTGTCCGGTTCATCCGGGCATTGTCCGGTTCATCCGGAGCGGCGGGGAGAGGTCCGTCCCCCGGCCCCTACTCCAGCGCCCCCTGCAACGTCGCCCGGTGCCGACAGATCCACGCCGCCGCCCGCGCCCGCCACGCCAGCCCCCACAACGTCTCCGGCGCGACCTCCGCCGCCGTCGTCCCCGGTCCGATCCCGAACTGGTCGGCCTCATCCGCCGTGTCGTGTGCGACGAACTCGACGATCCGCCAGACGAAATCGCGCCGCGCCGCCGCCGCCAGCCCATACCCCTCGACGATCGCGCGCAACTGCCGGGCGCGCTCCGCCAGGGGTGGCAATCCCTCCCGCGCCGCGACAATGTCGTCGTGCAGCTTCGCGTTCAGCCAGCAGACCTGCGCCAATTCTGTCAGTGGATCGGTCGGCCCCGCGCGCTCCCAGTCGATCAGCCCGACCGGCAGCCCCCCGCGCGCCACGATATTCCACGGCGCGGCGTCGCAATGACCGATGACCCACCCCGGCCCCCCGAGCGCCCGCCCGAACCACGGGAACCAGACCGCATCCGCCGGGGGCCGGTACGACGCCGTCGCCTCGTGCAACGCCCGCAAGAGCGCCCCGACCGCCGCCGCCCCGTCGATCGACCACGGCCCCGGGTGCGTGAACTCCCCCGGCAGGAATGTCAGCGTCTCCCGCCCCGCCGCATCGAACCCCGCCCCGACCACCCGCGGCGCCCCCGCGAACCCGACCGCCTCCAGGTGCCGCAGCAGCGTGTGGACCGTCGCCGTCCACGGCGCGGCATCCCGCACGATCACCCCCCCCCGCCGATGCACCGCCGCCGGGTGGTACGCGCTCCGGGCTTGCAACAGCTCATCCTCCGCGCTCGCACTACTCCCCGCCTCGCGCCCTTCGCCGCGTCCCATTGACCCTCCTCAACACTGAAATCAGCTATCCTCTAGCAGCGCGCCCGCAAGGGTGCGTGTATACCAAGCCGAGGCCGCTGACTGATGGAGATTGACCGGTTGATCCGGTAACCCAGTCCACTTCAGTGGACCGTGGTCCTGTGCCGGGTCACAGGATTCTTGGCCGGAGGCCATCTAGCGCTGGTTTCAACCAGCGCCCCCCACGCCGCTACAACGCCGTTACCGGATTAACGAGTCAATCCCCATCAACCGGCGTCCCCCGCCCAGCCAACCACCAAGGCACCAAGAACGTCACCAAACTCGATAGCACCCGGTCCCCGCCGTCAGCCCGTCCACCCCACCCCTCAGCGATTCTCCAAGCCCAGCAGCCCGCGAATCACATCCAGTTCCCCGAAATGGAGGAACGAGTGGCCGATGATCGCGTAACCCAGGAGGAACTCGCCCGTCCGCCCCTCCCACGCCTCGGCCACCCAGCCCGCGCGCGGCCCGAACGCCCCCGACTCGCGCGCCCGCCCCACGCGCCCCGCTCCCACGATCCCCGCCAGTGTGTCGGGCGAGAGCGCCGCGATGATCCCCTGCGTCCGCGCGCCGACCGCCCGCCGATAGGCCAGGGTCGCCCCGAGATCGATCCGCGCGCCCAACTCGTCCACCTCCGCATCATCCATCCCGGTCCCCACATCCCGCCGCCCCACCCCCAGGCGCGCGGCCCAATCGTCGCCATCCAACACCTGCACCCCATCCGCCAGGAGCAGATTCGCCACCACATCCTCGATCCGCGCCATGTGCCAGAGCAACCACGCGGGCGAGTTAAACCCCGCGCGCGGTCGCCCGCGCAACTGCGCCTCGCCCATCCCCCGCAGCGCCGCCTCCTGCTTCGAGAAGCCCCCGCCGCCCCCGATCCCCGCGTGCAAACTCGCGTGCTGCCCCAGCACCACCTCCTGAAACACCATCATCTCCCCCATCACATTCGCCGCACGCCCCACCCTCCCCCTTCAGGGCCCTTCGCCGCCGGGGCGGCGGGGAGGGGTCCACCCACCCCAAAGCCCCACCGCCCCACCAAAAACCGCATCGCACCAACACCCCCACCCTCCCCACGTCGGGGAGGGTCGCCGCCGCAGCGGCGGGGAGAGGTCCGTCCCCCGCCGCCCCAGGTGCATCCGCGCCCATCGTCCCCTATCCTATCCGCAATCCACATCGACCGACCACGAGGAGGAGCACACCATGCACATCTACCTGGAGACCGACTGCCTGATCCTGCGCCGGTTCACGGCGGCCGACCTGGATCACCTGGTCGAACTCGACGCCGATCCCGAGGTCATGCGCTTCCTGACCGGCGGCACCCCGACCCCCCGCGACGTGATCGCGCGCGATATCCTGCCCGCCTTCCTGGCCTACTACGCGCGCGGCGACCGCTACGGCTTCTGGGCGGCGATCGAGAAGGCCACCGGGGCGTTCCTCGGCTGGTTCCACCTCCGACCGCTGCCCGGTGCCCCCGACGACGAGCCCGAGCTGGGCTACCGACTGCGCCGCGCCGCCTGGGGCCGGGGTTATGGCACCGAAGGGTCCCGCGCCCTCATCCGCAAAGGCTTCACCGAACTCGGCGTGCGCCGCGTCATCGCCTCCACCTACGAACACAACCGCGCCTCCCGCCGCGTCATGGAGAAATCCGGCCTGGCCTTCGTGCGCGCCTATCGTCTCGTCCCCGCCGACCTCGCGGCCCAGGACGCCCACCACGATCCCGCCCGGGAAATCTGGGACGGCGACGACGTCGAATACGCGCTCGACAAGGCCGACTGGGAACGGCAGGAGGCCGCCGCCGCCCAATGACCAGCGAGCGGCACTCACCCCAACGCCGACGCCCGACCCACCCCGCCGAGGAACAAAACAGCGCGTCCCGCTGTTGTTGCACAGACCCGCCGCCCCGGCGTACCCTCCCGTGAGCAGTACGAACCACGAATTGAACAACGGCACCGCGCCACTACTTCGTACTTCCCTCGTACTTCCCCACAAGGAGCGCGCCGATGGACCTCTCCCAGCGCCTCGACCGCCTGCCCCTCGGCCGCTTCCACCGGCGGCTCGTCGTCTCCAGCGGGCTCGGCTGGGCGTTCGACGCGATGGATGTCGGCCTGATCTCCTTCGCGATCGTGGCGATCGGCCAGGAGTGGGGGCTGTCGCCGAGCGAGCGCGGGCTGGTCGTCTCGATCGGCTTCGCGGGGATGTTCATCGGCGCGCTCCTCTCGGGGATCTTCGCCGACCGCTTCGGGCGCAAGCCGATCTTCCAGCTGACCCTGCTCGCCTATTCGATCGCCACCGGGCTCAGCGGGCTCGCCTGGGGGCTCGGCTCGCTGCTCGTCCTCCGCTTCCTGGTCGGCCTCGGGGTCGGGGGCGAGTTGCCGGTCGCCTCGACCCTCGTGAGCGAGATGTCCCCCGCCCGGCACCGGGGTCGGCTGATCGTCATCCTGGAGAGTTTCTGGGCCTACGGCTGGATCCTGGCGGCGATAGTCGGCTTCTTCATCGTCCCGCGCGAGGGGTTCGGTTGGCGCTGGGCCTTCTTCCTCGGCGCGCTCCCCGCCCTCTACGTCTTCGTCCTCCGCCGCGCCGTCCCCGAGTCGCCCCGCTGGCTCGCCAGCGTCGGGCGGCACGACGAGGCGGCGGCGATCCTGGCGGCGATCGAGCGCGAGAGCGGCATCGCACCCGAGGCGACGCGAGAGGACGCCCGCCCCGCACCGGCCCCAACCCCGCCGCTGCCGTTCGCCCGGCGCTTCGGTGCGCTCTGGTCGTCGGCCTACCGGCGGCGCACGGTCATGCTCTGGATCCTCTGGTTCGGGATCGTCTACTCCTATTACGGAGTCTTCACCTGGCTCCCCTCGCTGCTGACCGCGCGCGGCTTCAACCTCAACGCCGCGTTCGGCAACGTGCTGATCATCACCCTGGCGCAGGTGCCGGGCTACTTCAGCGCGGCCTGGCTGGTCGAGCGCTGGGGTCGCAAGCCGACCCTCGTCACCTACCTCCTCGGCTCGGCCGCCGCCGCCTGGCTCCTCGGCAACGCCGACGGTGGCGCGGTTCTGGACACCACGCGCAACACGATCGCCGCGCTCGGCCTCGGCTGGGACACGCGGACGGTGGCCGTCCTCTGCTCCGGGTCGCTCCTCTCCTTCTTCAACCTCGGCGCGTGGGGCGTCGTCTACACCTACACGCCGGAGCAGTACCCCACCACCCTGCGCGGCACCGGCGCGGGCGCGGCGGCGGCCTTCGGGCGGCTCGGCGCGATCATCGGGCCATACCTGGTCCCCTGGCTCCTCGCCGGGCGACTGACCCAGACCGGCATCTTCGCCATGTTCATGCTCGTCTTCCTCGTCGTCGCGGTCGCCGTGGCCCTGCTCGGCGACGAGACGCGCGGCAAAGCCCTGGAGCAACTCGCCGCCGACGCGCCGACCACCGCACCCCGCCCGCTCGGCCCCGCCCCCGCCGCGCCGCTCGACTAGCCCCCCGCCCCGCCATAGCGCCTCGGGCGCGGGCGTCAGACCCAGCGGTTGTCGGCCCCTACACCCTCTCCCGTGGGCCGGTCACGTTCAGCCCTGGCACGTTTTGTGCATAGTTTGCCCACAGCTTGTCCACCTTTGAATTCGAGCTAGGAGACTGACAGATGGCGCACGATCCCACCGCCACCGGCACCGCCCGTCAGCCGCGCGGCTGGTGCCCCACCTGCCGCAGCACCCAGCCCTGCACGCCGAAGGGGGTTGCCGACGCCCAGCAGCATCCCGCGACCTATCTCTGCGATGGTTGCGGCGGCGCGACGCACGAGCCGGTCATCCGGCTCACGCCGCCGTTCATGGAAGCCGCACTCGGCCTCGGAGCCTGAACCGACGTGGCAAGAACAATGGGGCGCTCGGGCCGATGTGGCCCGGGCGCCCCGATCTCTGTCCCCCGGTAGCCCTCGGCCCCCGCTGCGGCCAACCCTCCTTGTGTCGCATACCCGCGATGAACGAAGACGAGGGGCCGGGGTTCCTATGTGGCGAGGCAACGTGTACGATCAACGCCGTAGCTGCCCAACGCCGCTTCGTCCCCCCGGAAGATCGGTCGCAGGATAAAGCCCGCCCGCGACAGCGGGGCGCTGATGATCCGCGCGGCCCACCAGTCGGCCCGCTCGCTCATCGGGGCCAGTTCGGTCTCCCGCGTCCAGAAGTTGTAGACGATCGCCGTCCCCGCGATCAGCGCAGCGATCTCCTCCCCGGTCGCGCCATAGTAGCGCGGGGCGTTCCCGTAGACGAAGGTGGCGGCCAATTCATCGCCCTTGTAGATGTCGAAGCGCATCATTTCCCTACCCTGTGCGGGCCGCGTTGCTCCCGGTGTCGCCGAACCTGGGTCCAGGATAGCAAGCGACCGGCACCGCGATAATCCCCCATTCGCGCCGATTCCCCACCCTCTTCTGGCTACGCCTCAAGGACCGGGACGCCCACGACAATCGGCCCGCAGGGCGGTCCCCCTCCCCCCGAACGATTAAAGCGCGCGGGAAGAACGCACCGGAACAGCGGTGCGCCGAACATGGCCGGGCGCGGGATAGCGCCACACCGAAAGGTTATTGACCGTGTAGGGGATCAAGGGAGAAGGGGTCAGTGCAGGGCCAGGGCTCGGGTTGGTCAAGGTGGCGTCAGCGGTAGGGGTGGTTCGCTGACCTTGCTACCGCACAGCCCGCAGGCAACGCGGTTTGTTATACGTCCACCCGTACAGGTAACCTCGGCAACCATCAACCTCCCCCTCAGGTGGAGGGTGGCTGGGGAGGTGGGGAGGCGTCCGCGCCCGCACGCCCCCACAATCGTTCGCGAAACGCGCCACTATGCCAGGACGCTGGAAAGATCCATCACTTCGCCGACCTCAGACTGGAACGCACCGAACGCTGCATCGTCGCCGGAGTCGCGCAGGAAAGCGACTTCGCGTTCCCACTCCGCGCCATGCCCCACCGGGGAAACGTTCGCCTCGGTCAGCTCAACGATCGCCTGCGCGGTGAGGGTGCCGTCGAGTTCGTTTGAGCTGTAGTCTGTCGACATTGTTCTCTGCCTGACCGTATCGCCAATCTCCGCCGCCGCCAACGTTGCACATCCCGTGCCACCCGGTCACGGACCTATGTACGCAAGTCGCACGGGACACGCGGGCCGCTCAGGGACGATCCCCACCCTCCCTTTCAGGGGAGGGTCGCCGCCGCAGCGGTGGGGAGGGGTCATCCCACCCCCAACGCCCCGAGCGATCGTGTGCCGGACCGCTAGGGCGGCCCGGCGACGTCCGGTCGGCGCAGCAGATAGAGGGGGAGCGCCCCCCGATGGAGCCATGATGAGTAGGTGATCTGCTCGACGATCGGGAAGTCCGGCAGCGGCGTGCTGGCGACGACGTAGCTGGAGTCGGTGGCAGGCGCGAAGAGGCCGGTCCACCAGGGCCGACCGGGCCACCAGGGGCCGTCCGGCGTCTGCGGCGCGATCCGGTTCGCCTGCGAGTATTCGTAGAGGTGGTAACCATCCCAGGAGGTGCCGGCGTCGAGCCGGGTGTTCGGGATGCCGAGCGCGTTGGCGCGCGCGGCCAACTCCCAGGTGGCCCGCTGGAAGATGAGGAAGTCCCGCGTGCCGACGACCGCGAAGAGGGCGAAGACGGCGACGACAATCCAGGCCAGCGGCAGCGCCGGGCGTACCCCGCGCAATGCCCACAGCCCGAGCAGGGCGGCGAAGGGCAGGAGCGGCAGGAGGTAGCGATCGAGCGAGCCGCCCGCCTGCCGGAAGGCGTAGGAAGGCGGCAGGATCCCGATCGCCTGCCAGAGTCCGATCGAGAGGAGCAGCCCGGCCCGCGCGCGCTCCGGGGTGGTCGGCAGTGCCAGTCGGCGGCAGAGGGTCAGCGCGAGCAGGAGCGACCCCGCGGCACAGGCGGCGGTGAACAGGCGCAGGAAATCGTCGGCGACGAGCGCGGGTCGCGCCCCCTGCAAGTCGTTCGGGCCGAGACCCTCGGGGGTGACGAACTGCGCCACGTAGGGCATCAGCCGCCCCTGCGCCGCGAACCCGGCGACCCCGGCGGCCACGATCGCCACCCAGGCGCAGAACGGCAGCCAGCCGCGCGGCGAGCCGAAGCTCACGAGTCGCGGCAGACGCAGCAGCGCGGCGAGCGTGAGCGGCAGGGCGAAGAAGCCGAGGTAGAGCGCCCCCATCACGAGCAGTTGCCAGGCGAGATCGCGCGTGCCGGGCCACCCGGCCTCCCGAACGGCGCGGGCGAAATCGCCCTGCCGGAAGGGGATGCCGTTGATATATTTCAGCCAGAGGTAGTAGGCCACGACCGTCAGCGCGGGGATCGCCGTGACGCGCAGGAGGGTCGCGAGCCCCGCGCCGATCGAGCGCGGTCGGCGGCAGAGCAGCAGGTAGACGACGACCGCCAGCGGGATAAGCGCCCCTTGCTGCCGCACCAGGAAGGCCAGCGCCGCGACGCCGGAGCCGAGGATCGTGGCCCGCGCGCCGATCGGCCCCGGTCGCAGACCGCGCGCGTACCAGTACGCGGCGATCATCAGCAGGGCGACGAACTGCGGGTCGGTCATGAAGCTGAAGCTGAGGACGAACGCCAGCGGGTGGAAGAGGAAGAGGGCCAGCGCCAGAGCGCTCGCGCCACGCCCGAGTCGCAATTCCCGCCCGAGCCCGTAGCAGGCCACGCCGCCGAGCAGGGTCAGAACCAGGGTGGAGACGCGCAGCGCGCCGAACGACGGGCCGAACGGCAGGGAGAAGAGCGCCCCCCAGAAGACCTGGAAGATCAGCGTCACGACCGAGAGGTCGATGATGACGAAGCGCCCCTCCCGCACCAGGATCTCGACCGAGCGCGTGTAAACCCAGTCGTCGCTGACCGGGGCCGGGGTCAACGTCGGGACGATGAAGGCACTGAGGATGAACAGGGCCGACACGCCGAGCGCCGCCCAATGCCGCCGCGCATCAAGAAACAGCCGCCGCGCCATTGCTGCGGACGGCGACGCGACAGGAACCGACGTGGACATGACCCGACCGATCTTTTACGAGTGCAGGCGAAAACGGCGCACCACTGCACCCCCCGCACGACACCAGAACGCGTCGCCCATTCGCACATCTCGTGCCATTCCCGGCAGGGGGGGACGATTTTACCGCAGAGGCGCGGAGGCGCAGAGGGTCACAGAGACGAAGGGAGAGAAGGCGGGAAGATGCCCCACTGTGTATCCTCCCGCCTTCTCTTATTTTTTCGTTCCCTCTCTGCGGCCCTCTGCGCCTCTGCGGTGATCGTTCCTCCCCGCCTCCCGTCAGTCCTCCTCCATGTCCCCCCAGTTCTGCCCGACCTTCACCTCGATCTCTAGCGGGACGACCAGCCCGGCCTCCTTGCTGACGCCGACCATGACCCGCTGCGCCAGTTCGCGCAGGGCGTCCAGTTCGGAGACCGGTGCCTCGAAGACCAGTTCGTCGTGGACTTGCAGCAGGAGCTTCGAGAGCAGCCCCTCGGCGGGCAGCGCCTCGTGGATGCGGATCATCGCCTCCTTGATCAGGTCGGCGGCGGTCCCCTGCACCGGCATGTTGATCGCCATCCGCTCGGCGGCGCTCCGCTTCATCCCGTTCGGCGACTCGATATCGGGGATATAGCGCCGCCGCCCGATGATCGAGGAGACGTAGCCGGTGCGCCGCGCGTGGTCGCGGCTGCTGTCGAGATACGCCTGCACCTTCGGGTACTGCTCGAAATATGCCTTGATGAAGCGGTCGGCCTGCGCCACTGGCATCCCGGTGTCGCGCGAGAGGCCGTAGGCGCTGAGGCCGTAGATGATCCCGAAGTTCGCGCTCTTGGCGATCCGGCGCTGATCGCCCGTCACCTGCTCCTGCGGGATGTCGTTGACCAGCGCCGCCGTCCGCCGGTGGATATCCTCGCCGCGCTGGAAGGCGGCGATCAGGTTCTCGTCGCCGCTGAGGTGGGCCAGCAGGCGCAACTCCACCTGCGAGTAATCCGCGCCGACCAGCACCGACTCCTCGTGCGGGAAGAGTTGGCGCGACGAGCGGTTGTCGGCGATGAACGCGCGCCGGACCTCCCGCCCGATCTCGGTGCGGATCGGGATATTCTGCAAGTTGGGATTGACCGAACTGAGTCGCCCGGTCGAGGCGATCGTCTGGTTAAACGAGGTGTGAATCCGCCCCGTCTTCGGATTGACCATCAGCGGCAGCGAGTCCACATAGGTCGATTTCAGCTTGCCGAGCTGGCGATATTCGAGGATCGCCTCGACGATCGGGTGCTTGTCGCGCAACTCTTCGAGGACATCGACATTGGTCGAGTAGCCCTTCTGCGTCCGCTTGCGCCCCGTCAGCCCCAAATCCTCGAACAGCACCTTCGCCAGCTGCTGCGTCGAGTTGATGTTGAACTCGCGCTCGGCGAGGCGATGGATCTCCCGCTCGCGCTGGACGATCACCTCGGTGATCTTGCCCGATAGGACCTTCAGATAGTCCACGTCCAGGGCGATCCCGGCCCGTTCCATGTCGGCCAGGACCGGCACCAGCGGCATCTCAATTTCCCGGAAGACCTTTTCGAGCTGCCGCTCCCGCAGCCCCGCCGCGAACGGCTCGACCAGCCGATAGGTGATGTGGACATCGGCCCCGGCGTAATCGGTCGTCGGCGCGATCTCGACCGCGTCCATCGTGATCTGCGCCTTGCCGCGCCCGATCAACGCCTCGATCGGCGTCATCTCGATCCCCAACTTGGTGAAGGCGAGATCTTTCAGCCCGACCGTGGACTCCCCGAGCAGGTAGGCGGCGAGCATCGTGTCGAAGATCACGCCGCGCAGGGCGATCCCCGAATTCTCCATGACCAGCAGATCGTACTTGCCGTGATGCGCGTACTTCGGCAGCCCCTCGTCGGCCAGGATCGGCCCCAAAACTTCGCGGACCCGCGCGAGCGGCAGTTGCCGCCCCTCCTTGTGCGCCACCGGCACGTAGTAGCTGCGGTCGGGGCCGGTGGCGATCGCGATCCCGACGAGGTTGGCGCGGATCGGGTCGAGCGCGTCGCTCTCCACATCGACCGCGAACGGCTCGCCCTTGCGCAGTTCAGTCGCCAGCGCCGCCAGCCCCTCCTCGTCGTCCACGGTGATCCGCGCGTACTCCAGCGGCGGCTCCTTCGGGGCGGCGTCCTCCACTTCCTGCTCGTGCCAGGGGTGCGGCACGCGCGCGACGAGCGAACTGAACTCCAACTCGCGGAAGAAATCGAGGACGCGGTCGCGATCGTAGGCCCCCTCGTGCGGGCCGAGTTCGAGATCCAGGGGCAGATTGCGGCGGATCGTCGTCAGCTCCTTCGCCGCGACCGCCGCTCCGAAATGTTCCTCCAGCGCCTTGCGCGCGCGCGGCGGCTTGACCTCGTCGAAATGGCCCTTCATCGCCTCGATCGGGCCGAACTGGGCGATCAGCGCCTTCGCCGTCTTCTCGCCGATCCCCGGCACCCCGGCGATATTGTCCGATGTGTCGCCGACTAGGGCTTTGTAGTCGGCGACGAGTGGCGGATCGAAACCGAACCGCTCGCGCACCGCCGCCGTATCATAAATGCGCAAATCGGAGAACCCTTGCGCCCCCGGCGTCACCACCTCCACCCCGTCGCCGACGAGTTGCAGGAGGTCGGAGTCGCCGGTGATCACCGTCACGGCGAACCCCTCGGCGGCGGCCTTGGCCGAGAGGGTGCCGATCACGTCGTCGGCCTCGAAGCCCCGCACCTCGCGGATCGGGATCCCGAACGCCTCGACCAACTGGCGGATGCGTGCCATCTGCTGGCGCAACTCATCCGGCATCGGCGCGCGGTGCGCCTTGTAGTCGGCACTGAGATCGTGGCGGAAGGTACGCCCAACGTCGAACGTCATCACCATCTGATCGGGGCGATAACGCTCCAACACCGCCATCAACATCAGGCTGAAGCCGTAGATCGCGTTCGTCGGCTCGCCCTTCGTCGTCGAGAGGGGCATGCGCATGCCGTGGAAGGCGCGAAACGCCAGGCCGTGGCCGTCGAGCAGCAGCAGCGTGGGGCGCGCGACCGTGGCCCCCGCCCTCGGCGCGGTCGCCGCGTCTTGCTCCGGCGCGGTCGCCCCCTGCTCCTGCGCTGCGGCCTCCGCCCCCAGATCGAGCGTCAGCTGTCCCTGGCTCTTTTTCATGCGTACGTTCGCTCCTTCCCGCGCTCTGGCGTGCGCGTTTAAGTATACGTCAGGACGGCAATTCTGACCAAATCTCACCCTCCTCTCCGGGGGTCGAGAACACGCCCTCGCCCCGCCTTTCGCGGTTGCCATAAGCGCGAGTCGAGGCCATCCCGCCCTCCTTTTCAGGGGCGGGTCGCCGCCGCACATTGTCCGGTTCATCCGGAGCGGCGGGGAGAGGCCCCCCCAATACACCGCCGAGCGTCCATACAACGGGCCGCGCCACACGTCGCCCCCCACCCTTCCCCGCCTCCGCCTGCCGTTCCTGCCCCGCTCACAGCTCGCGACACCCCTATGCCCTTCGGGGGACGACGCACGACTCGCCCCCTGAAACTTCCCTCCCCCACCGCACGTATCTTTAACCAAGGGGGACGCAACGCAAGCGCGGCGGCACGCGGGAGCGGCCCCCGGAGGGATACGGCGATGAGCTGGCCGACCGATACGCTGGCGGGGGTCTTCCTCTTCCTCTTCGCGTTCGGGCTGATTTTCAGCGTCGCGTCGCTGCTGCTCGGCACCCTGGGCGGGCATTTCCACCTCCCTGGCGCGTCGAGCGCGGGTCACGCGGGTCACCTCGGGCCGCACGGTCACGGCGGCCACCTCGGGGGTCTGCTCCATGGCCACGGTCACGGCCACATTCATGGCGGGGCGGGAGGTCACGGCGGCGCGGGTGGCGCGGTCGAGGGGCCGCAGGGCTTGCCCGCCGCGCCGGGTCCGCTGAATCTCAGCACCCTGCTGGTCTTCGTGACCTGGTTCGGGGCGGCGGGCTATCTGCTGCGCTCGGGCGGCGCGGTCGCCGCGATCAGCCTGCTCGTCGCCACGGTCGCGGGGGTCCTCGGCGCGGCGCTGGCCTGGGCCTTCCTCGCCAAGCTCCTCTGGCGTGGGCAAACCCAACTCGATCCCTACAATTATCGGATCGAGGGGACCCTGGCGCGGGTGGTCGCACCGATCCGACCGGGCGGCACGGGCGAGATCATCTACACGCTCGACGGCAAGCGACGCGTCGATGGCGCGCGGAGCACTAACGGCGCGGCGATCGCGGCGGGGACCGACGTGGCGATCCTGCGCTTCGCGGGCGGGCTGGCCTACGTGACCCCGCTACTCGCGCCGCACGACGACGGTTTCCTGGAGCCGGAGACGGCGACGGCGACGACAGGCGCGGGCGGGCACACGTCGGGTCGGGAGGAGCGGCATGAGCTGGCCGAGTGACTGGTGGACCGGGCTCTATCTCTGCCTCTTCGCGTTCGGGCTGCTCTTCACCGTGGCCTCGCTGTTCCTGAACACCGGTGACGATCTGCCGAGCCTCGACCTCGCCGGGGATGCGGGCGACGCGGGCCACGCGGGCGGGCCGTCGCCGCTGAGCCTCAGCACCGTGATGATCTTCGTGACCTGGTTCGGCGCGACCGGCTACATCGCGCGCACCTGGGGCGGGCTGGCGGTGCCGCTCACCTTCCTCCTGGCGACCCTGATCGGGCTCGTCGGCGCGGCGCTGGTCTACACCTTCCTGGCAAGAATCCTCTGGCGCGGGCAGACCCGGATGAACCCGATCGATTACGAACTGGGGGGGACGATCGCGCGGGTCACGTCCCCCATCCGCGCCGGGGGGACCGGCGAGATCGTCTACACGGTCGGCGGTAGCCGGCGCGTCGACGGGGCGCGCGCCATCGAGGGCACGGCGATCCCGGTCGGCGCGGAGGTGGCGATCGTCCGCTACGCCGGCGGGCTGGCCTACGTCGCGCCGCTCGACCTGGCGGACGGCGGCGCGTTCCTCGGCAATCCGGTCGAGGAACTGGCCCTGCCCCCGCCCGCCGAGCGTCACTGAGTCGTCCCCCACCCTCCCTCTTCAGGGGAGGGTCGCCGCCGCAGCGGCGGGGAGGGGTAACCACCACACAGCGAGCGCAGGTGGCCCGGTGCGGGCTACAGGGGTACAAGTGGGAGAGGAGAGCCGATGGGACCATTCATCGTCGCGGGGTTGGCGGTCGTCGCCTTCCTGATCATCATCACCACGTTCGTCAGCATGTTTCGCAAGGTCGCGCCGAACCAGGCGCTGATTATCTACGGCTTCGGCGGCACGCGGATCGTGCAGGGCGGCGGCGCACTGGTCGTGCCGCTGGTGCAGAGCGCGCGCGAACTGTCGCTGGAGCTGATGAGCTTCGACGTCGCGCCACAGCAGGACCTCTACACCAATCAGGGTGTGGCGGTGAATGTCGAGGCGGTCGCGCAGATCAAGGTCAAGAGCAACCCGGATAGTATCCGCACCGCCGCCGAGCAGTTCCTCTCCAAGCCGCAGGAAGAGCGCGAGAATTTGATCCGGCTGGTGATGGAGGGCCATCTGCGCGGGATTGTCGGGCAACTGACGATCGAGTCGCTGGTGAAAGAGCCGGAGATGGTCTCCGATCGGGTCCGCTCGAACGTCGCGGCCGACACCGACAAGATGGGCCTGGAGGTCGTCTCGTTCACCGTTCGCGAGGTGCGCGACAAGAACGAGTACATCGCCAACATGGGCAAGCCGGACATCGCGCTGATCCGGCGACAGGCCGACATCGCCGCCGCCGAGGCCGACCGCGACACGGCGATCAAGCGGGCGCAGGCGATGCGCGAGGCCGCCGTCGCACAGGCCGCGGCCGACCAGGAGCGCGTCATCGCGCAGACCGCCTCGCAGACCAAGCAGGCCGAGGCGGTGCGCGACCTCGATCTGAAGCGCGCCGAATACCAGTCCACCGTCCAGGCGCAGCAGGCGACGACCGACAAGGCATACGAGATCCAGGCCAACATCGCGCAGCAGCGGGTCGTCGCCGAGCAGATCCGCATCCAGCAGGTCGAGCGGGAGCAGCAGGTCAAGCTGCAGGAGACCGAGATCCTGCGCCGCGAGAAGGAGCTGATCGCCACCGTCCTGCGCGCGGCCGAGACCGAGCGGCAGCGGATCGAGACCCTCGCCGCCGCCGAGAGCAACCGCCTCGCCCTGGAAGCGGGCGGGCGCGCGGAGGCCGAGAAGGCGCGCGGCTTCGCCGAGGCGGAGATCGCCCGCGCGCGCGGTGCCGCCGACGCCGAGGTCATCCGCACGAAGGGCGCGGCGGAGGCCGAGATCATCCTGGCGAAGGGGCAGGCCGAGGCCGAGGCGATGCAGGTCAAGGCGAATGCGTACAGCAGTTACGGCCAGGCCGCCATCCTCGACAAGCTCCTCGGCGAGATGCCGGAACTGGCCCGCGCGATGAGCGAGCCGCTGTCCAAGGTGGACAAGATCACGATCGTCTCCACCGGCGACGGTGCCGGCGGCGGCGGGATCGGCTCCGCCGCGCTGATGAACGACGTCACCAGGATGGTGGCGCAGGCCCCGGCCCTCTTCGAGGGGCTGACCGGCATGAAGCTGACCGACCTGATGAAGGCCGTCCCCGCCATCGGTGAGGCGATCGAGCACGCCCAGGGGAACGGCGCAACCGCCACCAACGGCACCAATGGCACCAACGGCGCGCACACCGTCTACCCCGCCACCGCCACCATCGCTCCTCGCCGCCTCGACGCCCCGCGCGAGGACGGCAGCGACGAGTCGTGAGTCGTGGGTCGTGAGTCGTGAGTGAGTAGTCGGCAGTCGGCAGTACCCTGAAGGGCATAAATCGGCAGTCGGCAGTAACGAGCCAGCGCCAGCCCCCGCGCCCGATACTGGGCGCGGGGGCTTTGTGCGCGCGTGATGCCCCCCTAGCCCCCCAATCCTGAGGGGTGAAGGGTACGGATTGCTCAGGCGGTGGCGCGCTGCCCGCGCGATCGGATGTAGGGGCGTATTGCATACGCCCGCACGCCGGTCGTGCTACCCACGCCTACGGAATCCTGGGCGTGGGTTGGGCGTATGCAATACGCCCCTACAACCGCCGGTGGCCGGTATGCGGCCCCCGCGATCGTATCCCCAACGCCAGGGACGCCACACGCCACTGGTGATCGGCAGAGCGGTCGGACGTAGGGGCGTATTGCATACGCCCGCACGCCGTCCTACCACCAACGCCTGTAGACATCCCCCGCGTGGGTGCCACACATCCCCGCCTCAGAGCCACATCCACCCCACCCATCCCCCACCCCCCAACACTCCCCACCCCCTCTCCTAGAATTGGGAGAGGGGTCGCCGCCGCAGCGGCGGGGATGAGGGCCGTCCGTCCCCCTTTCGACCTTCGACCTTCAACCTTCGACCCCCACTCGTCACTCGCCACTCGTCACTCCTCCCCCGCCCCAAACGTCGCCCCGAACCGCGCCGCCACCACCGCCTCCAACCCCGCGCTGAACGCGCGCCAGCGGGCGATCAACTCCCACGCCGCCGGGGTGAGGGCGCTGCCGCCGCCCGCCGCGCCGCCGCTCTGCCCGGTCAGCAGGGTCAGGCCGAGGTGGCGCTCGCTCTCGCGCAGCGCGAGGCGGGCGGCGCGGGCCGACAGCCCCAGGCGCTCGGCGGCGCGGGCGATCGAGCCGGTCGCCTCCACCGCCTCCAGCAGCGCCACGCGCGGACCGGAGAGGGCCAGATCGTCGCCGACCTCGAGCCGGAGCTCCGCGCGCGGCGTCAGGCGACCCAGCGTCGCGCGCACCTCGGCGGTCGGCTCGCCGGGCGGCGCGAACCGCTGGCTGAATCGCCGCGCGACGAACAGCGCCCCCACCGCCCGATCGGCCGCCTCGATACTCGGCACGACCCGCGCCAGCCCGCGGATCGCTCCGACATCGGCGCGACTCAGCCGACCGGTCAGCGCGGCCAGGGGCGGCGTGCCGAGGAGGTCCAGCGCTTCATCGACCGTCAGCCGCCCCTGGCAGACCCGCCCCAAAACGTCGTGATTGCGGATGATCGCCAGCGCGGCGGTCGCGTCGGCGGGCGGCAGGGCGAAATCGGCCAGGTACGGCGCGGCGATGATCGCCGAGTCGGTCGCGTGGCGCACGTTGAACGGGTCCAGCAGCTTGCCGACATCGTGAAAGATCGTCGCGGCGCGCAACAGCCGCACCTCGGGCAGTTCCAGCCCCGCCGTGTCCAGCGCGGCCAGCACCTCCAGGGTGTGCTCGATCGGGTCGGTGGTGCGCCCCCGCGCCGGGTCGTAGTGCGGGCGATGCTGTGCCAGCCCGCGCAGGCCCGGGAAGTTGGCCGCGAGATAGTCCCCGATCTGCGGCCCGCGCGCCGCAAAGTCGGCATCGGTCGGCGCGTCGAGGCCGAACGCGGGCGGGATACGCCGCGCGGGGTCCGGGGGCGCGGCGCTCACCGGTCGCCCACATCAGCCAAGTCGGGCGTGAGGAAGCGCGGGTCGGCCCAGGCGGGATCGGGGTACTCATAGAAGCCACGCCCGGTCTTCTCCCCCAGATCGCCGCGTGCCACCCGCTCCGTCAGGAACGGCGGAGGCAGGTCGGCGGGGTCGCCGCTCTCGGCGGCGTAGACCTCCTCGATCGCCTTGACCACATCCAATCCGATCTCGTCCATCTTGCCGAACGGCCCCTTCGGGGTCCGATAGTGGATCATCCAGGCGCGGTCGATATCCTCGAACGAGGCGACACCGTCGTCGGCGACCTTCAAGACCTCCTTCTTGATCGCGCGCCAGACCCGATTAAAGATGAAGCCGGTGCTCTCGCGCCGGATTCGCAGGGGCAGCATCCCTATCCGCCTGGTGAACGCGTCGAGCGCGTCGAGCGCCGCCGGATCGGTGCGCGTGCCGCCGCCGACCTCGATCATCGGGTTGTCCCAGACGGGGATGTAGAAGTGGAAGTTGGCGCAGCGCTCGGGCCGCGCGGTCGCCCCCTCCAGCAGGCTCACCCGGATCGAGGAGCTATTGGTGGCGATGATCGCCCCCTCGGGCAGGTGCTCATCCAGTTGGGCAAAAACCTCCCGCTTCAAGTCCACCCGCTCCGGCACCGCCTCGATCACCAGATCGGCATCCCGGGTCGCCGCCCCCAAATCGGTCTCGGGTCGCAGCCGCCCCAGCGCCGCCTCGGCCTCCGCCGCCCCCCAACGCCCCGCCGCCACAAACCTCGCCGCGAACTCCCGCTGCGCCGCGCCCGCCCGCTCCAGGGCTGCCGAGTCCAGATCATAGAGGGCCACCGGGAAGCCCCCGCGCGCCACTTGCAGCGCGATCTGCCGCCCCATCGTCCCCGACCCCACCACCGCCACCCGCCGGATCGCCACCATCAATCTCACCTCGCAGAACTATCAAGTGGGCGTAGTGGGCGAGTGGGCCAGTGGGCCAGCAACGACCCTTCCCGTCCGCCCTGCCCTCCCAACAAACACTGTACTGGCCCACTGGCCCACTCGCCCACTACGCCCACTCAATCGCGCAAGGCATTCGGCGCGCCCGGCTCCTGATTGCGGCGGTGGAAGGCGGCGACCACCTCGACCACCTCGGCGGGGTCGTCGGTCTGGACCAGCAGATCGAGGTCGCCGGGGCTGATCTTCCCCTCGGCCAGCATCGGGCCGCGTAGCCACTCAAGCAGCCCCCCCCAGTAGGCCGCGCCGAAGAGGATCACCGGGAAGTTACTGACCTTGCCGGTCTGGATCAGGGTCAGCGCCTCGAACAACTCGTCGAGCGTGCCGAAGCCGCCCGGGAAGATGATGAACGCCTCGGCATACTTCATGAACATCGTCTTGCGGACGAAGAAGTAGCGGAAGTTGATCGAGAGATCGACGTAGGCGTTGGTCCCCTGCTCGTGCGGCAACTCGATGTTGCAGCCGACCGACCGCCCGCCCCCCTCCCGCGCGCCGCGATTCGCCGCCTCCATGATCCCCGGCCCGCCGCCGGTGATCACCGCGAACCCCCGCTCGGCCAGCATCCGCCCGATCGTCACCGCCTGCGCGTAATACGGGTCGTCCTCCGGCGTGCGCGCGGAGCCGAAGATCGTCACGGCGGGGCTGACGTGGGCCAGCGCGTCGAACCCGGCCACGAACTCGCCCTGGATCCGCAGCACCCGCCACGGATCGGTGTGCGTGAAGTCGGCGGCGTGGGGGCCGAGTTGCCGCCGCTGCTCGGTCGGCGAGGTCAGGAGTTGCTCGTCCTCCGTGCGCCGCCCGACCCGCGCGGCGAAATTCAGCGACGGGTTCGGCTGGAGCGCCCCCGCCCGCCCGTCGCCGCGCTGCGAGATCGGCTCGCCCCCATGCCCGCCCACCCCGCCATCGACCGCCTGCTGGTGCTCATCCATCGTTCGCCCTCAGTCCGTGTCGCCCACACCCGCCCCCCTGGCGGGGCCATCCTCCCCCCATCCCCCCCGGCGAGCGATCGTACAAGGGGAAGCGGGCGGGCGCAACTGGGGACAGTCGGCAGCCAGTAGTCGGCAGTCGGCAGTGAGGACGGAACAGGAGCCACGGAGACACGGAGAGGGCCGGGAGAGGACGAAACCGCGTAGCCCATCCATCCTCCCTCTTCAGGGGAGGAGTCGCTCACCCCGCTGCCCCACCAAACCCGGCAGAACACATATCGTCGCAACCCCACCCCACCCTCCCCTGTAGGGGAGGGTCGCCGCTGGGCATTGTCCTGACTTGCAGCAGGATGAATCCTGACTTGCAGCAGGATCAATCCGGTTCATCTGGAGCAGCGGGGACAGGTCATCCCCCCGCCAGGCAGCGCACGAGCCCCACCATCACCTCGACCGCCTGCCCATCCGCGAGCCCCTGCCGCCGGGCGAGCGAGCGCCAGGTCTCGAAGTCCAGCGCGTGGCCGAGCGCGGCCAGCACCAGGGGCTGCCGATCGTCGGGGATCGCCCAGCCGACGGCCAGCATGGCGCGGAGCGCCGCCATGAAGCGCGGGCGCTCCACCAGCAGTTCGGCGAGCACCGGCATGGTGGGCGCGTCGCGCATCACGTTCGCCGTCATCGCCTCGGTCGCGCGGTGATAGGCGTAGAGCGCGCCCAGCGCCGCCCGCAGGCGCTCCTCGGGATCGGCGATCGCCGCCCAGGGGGTCGGATCGGGGGGCGGGTGGGCGGCCAGGAAGTGCTGCTGGCACGCCTGCAACAGCCCCCGCTCCTCGGGGAAGTGGCGATAGACGGTCGGGCGTTCCACCCCGGCGCGCGCGGCGATCGCGCTGATCGTCGTGCGCGCCGGGCCGATCTCCTCGTGCAGCGCGGCGGTGGCGGCGGCGATCTTCCGGCGCGTCTCCTCCTGAAGCTCCGCCCGCCGCCTCTGCTCGTACTTGCGCTTCTCGATCATTCGCTATACATCCATGTTTTACCATATTGACAAGGGCGGGGTGCCGTGGTACTCTACCGATAGAGTATACAGCGATGTATACTGAAAATGAAAGGAGGCGGCGCGGACGCAGGAAACAGGACGATTCGATGGGACACCGCGACAATCTTTTACAGCTGTATCTACAACGGTATTGAAAGAAAACGAAAAGGATAACACGATGAACGACGGTTTGGTGATCGCAGCGGGGACGGGCGAAACGGTTTGGGTCCAGGGGCTGGGCGCGCGGGTTCTGCTGACGGACGCGGATACCGACGGGCGCTTCGCGCTCGTCGAGCACCCGCTCCAGCCGCGGGCGCTGGGCGCGCCGCTGCACACCCACACCGATGAAGATGAGATTTCCTACGTCCTGGAGGGGCGGGTCGGCGTGCAGATCGGCGACCGCGTGGAATTCGCGGAGCCCGGCGCGGTCATCGTCAAACCGCGCGGCATCCCGCACGCCTTCTGGAATGCGGGCGACGCGCCCGCGCGCCTGCTCGAAATCATCACCCCCGGCGGCTTCGCGGGGTACTTCGCCGAGGCGTCCGCGGTCTTCGCGGCCTGCCCGCCCGATCCCGCGCGGATCGGCGCGCTCCTCGCCCGCTATCGCCTCCACCTCGATCCCGACAGCATCCCGGCCCTCATCGCCGCACACGGCCTCGTCGGCTGAGCGCGCCGCGCTCACCGCCCCTCCCACCAGAAGAGGGCATCGCGGCAACAGGCCCGGTCGAAGATCGACCGGGCCTGCCCGCGTCATCAGGCGATAGGGTCAGCAGTATCTGACGGCGACCCGGGCACCGCCCCGCCGAGCGCATCCTCGATTGCCCCGACGATCCGCCGCCGTGTGGGCAGCGGCAACTCCTGCCAGCGCGCGTGATCGTAGGGACCGCCAAAATGCGGGTCGGTGAACGTCTCGCCCGCGAAGCCGACCGGTCGCGCGTAGCGCGGGACACACCACCAGTGGACGTGCGGATCGGGCGGATCCTCGCGATAATGGTGGTTCATGTAACACGACCAGTTGAACATCGTCGCGCTGAACGCGCCGCGCAGCGCCGCCTCGAACCGCCCGATCAGCGCGAACAACTCCGCGATCTCCGCCCGTTCCAACGCCGCCAAATCGCCGACGTGCCGCCGCGTGGACAGCACACAGCGCCCCAACAAACTCTGATTCGGCGCGAGCGCCACCCGCCAATACTCCCCCTCATAGAAACGCAAATGCCCCGTGTCCGCCGGATCGGCGGCGCAAATCGGGCAACTCACCAATG
>CADCWN010000146.1 GCA_902806415.1 uncultured Thermomicrobiales bacterium
AGTCAGCTTGCACGGTTGCGGGTATGCAAGGTAGAAAGATTGACGCTTTGAACTTGAGGAATAGTTCGTGTCACCTACATCTATCCACGATCTTGGTGGTCGTGCGACCAAGAAAGCTGTGCTAGACATCATCCTCGAGATGGATTATTTGAAACTTACTCCGGCAGATTTCGAGACGATGCAGAATGGATTTGAGCAAACATGGAGGAACGACTTTGCCTTTGTAAGGAAGCATCTTGTTAACGGTGGATATATCGACGGCACAGTAAAGAATAGCTGGGCAGCTACTCCGGAAGGATAAATTTACCATCCAACCCATTGTGCTAGATCGGCGGGGGTACCCAGAGGGGCGCTCCCAGGTAGGATGGCGTTGCTGAGACGCCCACCCCTACCCAGGAGAGGGGGCCATGAGCGCGGACTTCGCCGACCGCTGCACCTGCGTCTACGTCCTCACCGACGAGGCCTACCGGGACGTGGTCGCCCCGTACGACACCCGGCCGGGGCCGCGCTCGCCCTTCACGGACAGCGAGGTGAGCACCCTGGCGATCGCGGCGGAGCTGCTGGGGCTCGACGCGGAGACGCGCTTCCTCGCCTACATCCGGCGCAACCACGCCGCCCTCTTCCCGCTGCTGCCCGAGCGCTCACGCTACAACCGCCGCCGCCGGCGGCTGGCCGAGGCGACCAACCACATCCGCGCGGCGATCGCGGCTCGCCCCTGGCGCGTGCTGGAGGCCGAGGGCTGCGACCGGTGCGTGGTCGACACCGTTACACTCCCTCGGCACTTCCCAACAAGTGCCGAGGGAATGTAACACATCCTGTCGTCCTACCAGCACCCGCTTCCACTCTTCCGGGTGCGGTATCACGTCTTGCCCGGCTCTGTCCGAGAGACAAAATTGAACGCGCCGAGGATGTTCTCCCGCTTGGCTGATAGTCTCTCGATCCTGCCGAGGGCGGCATCGAAACGGCGCTGAGGCAGGTCGAGGAGCGCGCGCGGCAGACAGCCCTGGAAGCGTGGATGGTGGTAGAGGACCGGGTCGGCAGCGCCATCCGAGCCGCCGAAGCCGATATGGAAGAAGGCGAGGGCACCAGCGAACGTCGGAGCCTTGTCGCGCGGTCCTGCGGCGAAGATGCCCGATGCGTCAAAGCCATAGCCGGCGATGACCCTGCGGGCATCGAGGCGCATGACCTCTCGCCCGAAGAGTGCCTGATCGAAGTCGTCGAGCGAGCTTGCGATGCCCGATGCGGATACCGCGACGAGGGCAGGGTACCCTTGGTTCCTGGCCTGCCGCCGCTTTCCCGCGATTGCCTGCCGGATTCGTTGTTCCGAGGTGTCCCCAATCGCCTGGGCCGGCTCGATAGCTATCGCCCGATCGCCATACCGGCGCGGGAGGATCTGCAGATGCAGGGTCCCGCTCGACAGTTCAGCCCGCAGGTCGGGCAGATCCATCCCTGCGGGGGGTGGGACATTGGCGAACAGCCGCCTCAGCGCGTCGCGAAACTCCTGCTTGGGGTCGCGCTGGCCGATCGTCGGTAGCGCCACAACGATGATGCCGCGATCTGGCGGGGCAGCGGCCTCGACGAGATCTAGAAGCGCGGCCGGAAACCCATCGATAAGCGGTGGGAGTGTCGTCGTGCCGGCGGCTTGTGGGCGACGAGCAGGTGGCAAATCACGAGCAGCACCGCTCGGGTCGTCCAGGCCAGGGCGTCGGCGGTCGCCGGACGGCGGCGACGCCCCCGCATCAGGCCAGCCGCCGTCGCCACCAGCGTCAAATTCGCCACGGTGGCGGCCAGGAGGGGCTGGAAGAGCGTCTTGGTCCGGCCGATATACCGTGCCTGGCGAACGCCGAGTTGCATCAGCCGCGCCAGGCGGTGCTCGGCAACCTGGCGTAGCCGCCGATACGGGGCGAAGGCCGGGCCGCGCTGGAACGCGCGCGCCGCCTGGAGCAGCGCCTCCCGCGGGTGCAGCATCACCAGCCGCCCGCGCCCCGGGCGCGCCCGCACGCAGGAGGGGCGGAGCGGGCAGGCGTCGCAGGTCGCGGCGTCGAAGCGGAAGCCGCGCAGCGCGACGCCGGGCGTGCCGTAGCGCCGGCCCGAACCGATGGCGGCGACAGTGCGGCACTCCTGCCCCGCCGGGCAGGTGCAGGTCATCGCGTCCAGGTCGATCAGGAAGTCGTCCTTCGGGAAGTGGGCCTGGCCGCGCCGCTGGGGCACCTTCGCCACCAGCGCCCGCCCGGCTGCGGCGAACGCCTGCCGCGTTTCGCCGTCGCCGTAGGCGCAGTCGGCCACCGTCGTCGCGGCCACGATCCCGGCATTCTCCTCCGCCTGCTTGACCAGGGCCAGCGCCTCCTCGTGGTCCTGGGCGTTGCCGGGCAGGACCGCCGCCGCGAGGATGAGCTGGCTGGTCGTGTCGACGGCGATCGCCCCCTTGTGGCCGTCGAACCGCTTCGCCGCGCTCTTGCGCCCGTGCCGCATCTCCGGGTCATGGACAGCGACCACCCGGTCCGGGCTCACCCCCTCCCGCGGGGTGGCCCCGTCGTCGCGGCGCTCGATGTCCTGGTTGAGGAGCTGCGCCAGCAGGTCCGCCGCCTCTCGCACCCCAGCCGGTTCGGGCTCATCGGCCGCCAGGTCCGCCAGCACCTGGCGAGCGTCGTCGAGCAGGCGGTCGGCATCGGCGACGAGGGATCGCAGGAAGGCCCGGCGCGCCGCCGGGTCGTCCCAGTCGATTGCCGCCCCGCCCTTGAGACTGGTCCCGCAATACCGTCCCAATTCGCGTGCCCCCGCCCATTCGTCCGGTCTCTCCCCAGTGCGCGCGGCGAGGACACGGAGTAGCTGGACGATCCCATCAGCCAGGAGGTTGTAGGTATCCTTGACCGCGCCGCGGCCATGGATGGGGCTCGTATCGAGGGCCAGCGTGACCTGGCGACGGGTCAGATGGCCGATCTGCCGGGCGAAGGCGAGGCTGCGCTGGAAGATGGCGCGCACCTGCTCCTGCTCGATGAGCCGCGCGCGGAACAGCTGGAGCGTGCTCTTGGCGAAGGGGCGCGCCTCCAGGCTGACCCCCAGCGCCACCTTCCAGCGCAGGTCGAAGTCGGCGCGCGCCTTGGCCTCCTGGTCAGACACGCAATCGTGGGTCTGGAGCAGCAGCGCGGTCGCCAGCAGGCTCGGCGGCACGCTCGGCCGGCCGTTGTCCGCGCAGTAGAGCGCCGCGAAGTCCTCGTCCCGGAAGAGCTGCTCCCGCTGAGCCGCGAGGAACCCGTAGAATGTGTCCCGCCCCACATGCGCGAGGTGGGGAGGAGCCACTTCGGGTCGCTCCGCCTCGGTCGCGCGCTTCCCCAACATCGCCTCCTCCTCACCGCGCCGCGGGAAGGGTAGGCGAGGGCTCCCCTCCCGCCCGGCCGCGCTGCTGGCCTTGCTGCCACACCGCTCCCGTCGCGTTGGTCTGCCGAGCGCGCGCCTACGCGCCGTCGGCGCGCGCCGCGCGCTCGGCGGCGAGGCGCTCGAGGCCCGCGTCGAAGGCGGCCACCTCCGCGGCGGTCGGCGCGTGGCGCAGGTGGCGCTCGACGAAGTCGTCGGCCCAGGGGTAGCCGCTCGCGCGGATGCGCGCGGCCGCCGCGTCGAGGTCGTACTCCTCGCGCCGCAAGGAGACGGTGGGGCCGAGCAGTGCCCAGTAGGCCCCCGGCGCGTCGTAGGGCATCCCCACGCTCCCGGCATCCACCAGGCGCATGCCGGCGTGGCGGCGGTCGAATTGCCTGTGGGTGTGGCCGCAGACGACGAGCGGCTGGGCGACGGCGGCGAGGATCGCGCCCAGCCGCTCGCCGGGGGTGCTCGCGGTGATGATCTCGTCCTCGTCGCGCGGCGAGCCGTGGCAGAAGACGGCGTCGCCTACTCCATCGACGGCGTGGATGACGGGGGCGGTGAACCCAGCAAGGAAGTCGCGGTGGTGGCGGCCGAGCTGCCCCGCCATCCAGGCGAGCTGGTCGCGGTACGTGGCCACCCGGGCCGGGTCGGGGGGCTGGCCGTCGCAGGCGGCGACGAGGTTGCGATCGGCGTTGCCGCG
>CADCWN010000147.1 GCA_902806415.1 uncultured Thermomicrobiales bacterium
AACGCCGACGCCAAGGTCCTCGGCGGCGTCACCGAGTTCATGAAGGTCGCCGCCCTCGCCCAGGCGCACGACCTCGACATCGCCCCGCACGGCTCGCAGGACATCCACGTCCACCTCGTCGCCGCGATCAGCAACGGTCTCATCCTCGAATTCTACCGCGACACCGTGGACCCGATGTGGGGCAAGATCTACCACCACACCCTGCGCCTCAACGACGACGGCACCGTCAGCCCCCCCGACGTCCCCGGCATCGGCGCCGACCCCAACGAAGAAACATTAGCCCCCTACCGCGTGGCGTGAGGGGGGGATTAACCCCTCCCCCGGCCCCTCCCCTGAAGCGGGAGGGGTGCCTCGTTGGAAGGTTCTTCGCTTTCCCGATGGCCGCCGCGCCGCCGACAAGTCCCCCTCTCCCGATGGCCGCTGCGCCACTGACAAGTCCCCCCTCTCCCTTCAGGGGAGGGCCGGGGGAGGGGTAAAAAGGAGCGTACCCAATGCCGATCCAGGTCTACGATTACCGCACCGACCTCGCCAACCTGATCGTCGATCCGGCGATCCGGGGCCGCTTCCGGCAGGTGGCCGTCGGCCCCGCCCCCCGCCCTCACAGCCACGACATCGCGGGCGAGATCTTCATCGTCCTGACCGGGCAATGCGAGTTCCTGGTCGAGGACGAGCGCGTCACCTGCGGCCCCGGCCAGCTCATCTACGTCGCCCCCCGGCTGCGCCACGCCCTGCACGCCGTCGGCGACGAGGTCTGCACGATCTTCCTCTGCGTCACGCCGCACGTCGAGCCGACCCACACCCTCTACGACGCCGACGACCGGCGGCTCCCCCCCGCCTACGGCACTTGGCGCGGCGCGGGCGACGGCGACCCTCATCCCGACGTGCCGACCGCGACCCTCTCCGAGGTCTACGTCGCGGCGACCGAGCGCCTGGCCGGCCTCGCCGCCCGCAACGCCGAGGAGGCGCGGCGGCAGCACGACGCGCTCGCCGCCGCCAGCGGCGATCAACCCGCCGCCAAGGAATCGATGGACGCGCTGTGGGCGAGCCTGCACGACCTCCTGGTCCAGGTCAGCGCCCTCGAAGCCAGCTGGAACAGCCTCGCCCCGCGCGCCATGCCGACCACCACCCCGCCCGCGCCCGCGCCATCCTGATCCCCGCCAGGGCGACTGGCCGAGCGTTTCGGCGATCCCCGGTGCGGCGGCAGGGGCGATCAGCCAATTGCACTGGCCGATCCGGTTACCCAGTCTACTTATGGCGATTAACGAGTTGATCGCCCCATCTCAGCCCGCGAAGGCGGGTTTATCCTGCGCGGGTAGCAGGACTTTGTGGCGCAGCCTTCAGCCGGGACTTCAGTCCACCGGCACCCAGACCGGTGCGGCGATTAAGTTGTCAATCCCCATCTTGCTCGTGACGCCGGGCGTCTCCGCCGCTCGCGCGTCCGATCCGCTCCCCACGGCGCGAGGGCGATCGGTCCCCAACATGGGGGAGCGGCGGGCCTGGGTCGCGGCCTTCGCGAGACGCCTTACCGGGCGCGCGTAGCGCCCGTGCCCCACCAATGCTCTGCCGGTCGCCGTCCCGCGCGCACGGCGACATCCATTCTGTTCGGCACACAGGGCGAAGTACGTGTAGCGCCGTCCCGCGCGCACGGCGACATCCACGCAGCACGCAGCACTTTACAAGTCCCGGCGACGGAAGGAGAAGATCGCCAGCCCGAGCAGCACGAAGATGTAAGCGACGGCGTAGGTGACCATCGCGTCGCTTGGGGCCTGGGCGGCGGCGATCGGGATCGGGCTATCGAGGCGGATATTGCTGCTCGGCTGCAGCACGCTGCTGGCGAGACGCCAGATCACGTCGCTCGGCAGGAACAGGCTGGTGACGATCCCGGCGTTGACCAGCGAAGAGATCTGCAGGATACCGCCCAACTGCTCGAGCAACCCGCCCAGGAGCGCGCCGCCGTAGAGCATGAAGACAACCACGCCGTTCGCCATCGTCTGCATGATCGTACTGCCGAAGATCGTCAGCGCCAGCAGGATCAGCGACACCAGGATCACCAGCCCGATCGCCAGGGGCCAATTGGCCGGGGTGTAATCGCCGACGCGGCGCGCGGTCGCCAGCACCGCCCCGGCCATGAGGGCGATGTAGACCGCGATCATCCCCGCGAAGCCGAGGAACTTGCCGAGGATCAACTCCCAGCGCGCCAGCGGCTTGGGGACGATCGCCTGGAAGGTGCCGCTCTCGATCTCCCCCGCGACCGTGCCGACCGCGGCGAAGATCGTCATCACCCCGGCCAGGAAGTTGATCGTGTAGAAGCCGAGCCCGACCAGGATCATCGAGACGAAGTCGAAGGTGA